>JBBRLB010000001.1:0-124694 GCA_038231575.1 Opitutales bacterium
CATTGTCGAAAATATTTACCGCCATCGGCAGGGCGGAATGGAGGCGACGAAGGCTTCGATCACCGGCGCGGGCGAAGTCGGCCTGGCCGTCGTGATGTCGACGTGCACGAGCGTCGTGGTGTTCCTGCCGCTGATCCTGATGAAGAACGCGGGCGACTTTTCATTCTGGATGCTGCGCATCGGGATTCCGGTCATCGTGTCCCTGGTGGCGTCGCTGTTCATCGCGCTGGTGTTCGTCCCGCTCGCGGCCCAACGGCTCTCGCACGGCACGAAGCACGGCGAGTTGCGGCTGATTGTCTGGGTGCGCGAGCGCTATGTGCGCACGTTGCGCTGGGTGCTCACGCGGCGGCTCGACGCGGCCGTCCTCGTGCTGCTCGTGATGGGCTCGACGTGGTTTTACTACACGAAGCACAACCTGCCGCGGCCCGCCAACAACTACGGCTGGGGGGACAACATGCCCTTCTTTTTCGACCTGCCGAGCGGCGGCACGCTCGAGGATGCGGATAAGATTTTCGCCAAAGCCGAGGCGGTGGTCGACCAGAACCGCGAACACTGGGGCGTCGAGCGCTACGAGACACGCTTCGCTTACAACAACGGCCGCATCCAGGTGAAGTTGCGCGCCGACGCCAACACGGAGTGGTATTCCTACACGTGGGACTCGCTGCTCCGTTGGCTGAACGTGCGCAAGCCCGGCATCGACCGGCTCGGCATCGAGAAGGAATTTCGCGAACAGTTTCCGCTCGCGCCCGGCGTCCGGCTGCGATCGTTACAGAGCGGTAGCAGCGGCGGATCGCAGGATGCGGGGATGTCGATTTCGCTCTACGGCGAGGACACGGGCACGCTGATGGGGCTCGCGGAGGAAGCGGTGCGCCGCTTGCGGACGATTCCCGGCCTCACCTCGGTCGACACCGATCTCGAGCGCGGCGGCAACGAGCTGCAAATCCAACTCGACCGCGATCGGGCGCGCCGCGTCGGCGTGAACCCGCAGGAAATCTCCAGCAGCATCAGCTACGCGATGCGCGGGTTGGAACTCGGCCGTTACTATGGGCCGGACGGACGCGAGCTCCGGGTGTTCGCCCAACTCGGCGAGTCGGACCGCGCGAGCCTCGACGATCTGCGGAGTATGACCTTCAAGACCGACAGCGGCGTCGAGGTGCCGCTCGAGACGGTGGCGACGCTCAACGTCACCCGCACGCTCGGCCAGATCCAGCGCGAAGGCCGGCAGACGATCCTGCGCGTGACGGCGCGGGCGCCGCGCACGGATTCGCGCCAGCTCTTCGCGGCGGTCGACAAAGCGATGGAGGGTTTCAGCATGCCGCGCGGCTACCGCTGGGACAAAGGCAACTTTTACCAGCAAGATCAGGCGGACGCGGAGATGCAGTTCGCCCTGATTCTCGCGGTGACGTTTGTGTTTTTGTTGATGGGCCTGCTCTTCGAATCGTTCGTGCTGCCGCTGGCGGTGATCATCGCGGTGCCGTTTTCGTTTCTCGGCGTCTATTGGATGCTCTATCTCACCGGCACGCCGCTCGACAACATGGCGATGATCGGCGTCGTGATTCTCGTCGGCGTGGTGGTGAACAACGCGATCGTGCTCGTCGACATGGCCAACCGCCTGCGCGCCGCCGGCCAGCCGCGCTTCGAGGCATTGATGGAGGCCGGGCGCCACCGCTTCCGCCCGATCCTGATGACGACGCTGTGCACGGTGAGCGGACTGATCCCCATGGCGCTCGGCAACGCGCGAATCGACGGCATGCCTTACGCGCCGCTCGGCCGCACGATGATCGGCGGGCTCCTGGCCGCGACGCTGCTCACCCTCGTGATCGTGCCGCTCTTCTACACGCTCATCGACGACCTGCGCGAACACGTGGCGGGGATTTGGGGTTCAGCGTGGAGCCGTCGCGGGGCGACCGCAGACGTGCCGTCAGAGAGCATGGGCGGAGCCGCCAGCGGAGTGGGGCGCGCGGCGCCGATGGAATAGGCGAGGTCGCGCGCTGAGCGGCGCGTGTTTTTCCCTTTTCTCCGCGGCGCGATGGCGCACTAGTCTAGCGGGATGAACCCCGCTCCAGCGGCCGCCCCGGCGCGGCTCACGTCGGTCGACGCCTATCGCGGCTGCGTCATGCTGCTGATGATGGCGGAAGTGTTGCGGCTCTCGCGGGTCGCGCGGGCGTTGCCGGAGAGCGGCGTCTGGCAATTCCTCGCCTGGCATCAAAGCCACGTCGAATGGATCGGCGCGTCGCTGCACGATCTCATCCAGCCGTCGTTTTCGTTTTTGGTTGGCGTGGCGCTGCCGTTTTCCCTCGCGAGCCGGCGGGCGCGCGGGGGGACGCCGGTGCGGCTGACGCTGCACGCGGCCTGGCGCGCGCTCGGGTTGATTTTGCTCGGCGTGTTTCTCCGCTCGATCGACCGCCGTCAGACTTATTGGACCTTCGAGGACACCCTCACGCAGATCGGGCTCGGCTACGTTTTTCTTTTCGCGCTCGGGCTTCGTCCCGTGCGCGACCAGTGGATCGCGTTCGGCGTGATCGTGGTTGGTTACTGGGCGGCGTTTGCGCTCTGGCCGCTGCCGCCGGCGAATTTCGACTACGCGGCGGTCGGCGTGAAACCGGACTGGCTCGCCGCGCACGGGGTGACGGGCTTTGCGGCGCACTGGCAGAAAAACAGCAATCTCGCGTGGGCGTTCGACACCTGGTTCCTGAATCTCTTCGGGCGGGAAAAGCCGTTTCTCTTTAACAATGGCGGCTACGCGACGCTGAGCTTCATCCCGACGCTCGGCACCATGATCCTCGGGCTCATCGCGGGTCACGTGCTCCGCCGTGAAATTCCCGCCGCCGCGAAGCTGCGCTGGTTCGCGCTCGCCGGCGTGATCGGGATCGTCGCGGGCGCCGCCCTCGGGTGGCTCGGCGTTTGCCCCGTCGTGAAACGCATTTGGACGCCGACGTGGACACTCTACAGCGGCGGCTGGTGCTTCCTGTTGCTCGCGGTATTTTATCTCGTGATCGACGTGCGGCAAAAACGCGGCTGGGCGTTACCGCTCGTCGTCATCGGCGTGAACTCGATCGCCGCCTACCTCATCGTGCATCTTTTTCAGGCCTTCATTTTGAAGAGCCTCGTCACGCATTTTGGCGCGGGCGCGTTTCGGGTCTTCGGCCCGGCCTACGAAACGCTGCTCACGGGTTCAGCCGCGCTCGCGGTGATGTGGCTCCTCCTCTGGTGGATGCACCGGCAAAAACTGTTTCTGAAAATCTGAGCACGGAATGTTGTTCGGTTTGCGGGTGAACGGCGTTTAAGGAGTGAACCCTGCCATGCACGATGACGCCGCGCTGTTCCGCCGCTACGCCGGGGAAAAAGGGTAACAGGGTCAGGGTTGCGCGCGTGCTGCTGCTGCAAGGGCCCGGTGTCCTGTCAGGGACGCCGGTCCGCTTTTGTTGCGGCCTCTATCTGGCGGCAGTCGGCAAGCGGAGATCGAACGATCGCCACCCGTAAATTCGGTATGGTTTCCCGTCGCGGTGGTAGCAGGCGCGCCGGCATGAAACAGCGCGGCAAAGATCAACCCTCTTGGAGCCGCGGCTTGTTTTCCTTCCACCCATGCTCATGAACTCGCGCTCCACGCATTGTTTTGATTCCCGCCTCGGTCGGCACATGGCGACGCTGACGCTACTCGCCACCCTTTCGCTTTCAATCGTTCCTGGCGTGGCGGTTGCGGCCCAGCGAAATTCACCCGGCGCGGCGGCCGACGATCTCCGTGCGCTCGCGCCTGAGGCGACGCGCCAGCGACTCGCGGCGCTCCGCGCGGAGGTCGCCCATCACGATGCGCTTTATCATCAGAAAGCCGCGCCCGAGATCAGCGACTACGATTACGATCGGTTGAAGCAACGGCTGCGTGAACTCGAGGCGGCGTTTCCCGAAGTGGCGAAGGAGACGCCCGCGATCGCCGAACTCGGCGACGATCGTTCGGGGCTGTTTCAGACCTACCGGCATCGCGAGCGGATGATGAGCCTCGACAAGACTTACGCCGAGGCGGACCTGCGCGCGTTTCATGCGCGGCTCGCGAAGCTCCTCGGTCGCGACAACCTTACCTACGTGGTTGAGCCGAAGTTCGACGGCTTCGCGGTCAGTGCGACCTACGAAAAAGGAAAACTCGTTCGCGCCGTCACGCGCGGCAACGGCGTCGAAGGCGACGACATCACGGCCAATGCGCTGATGATTCGCCGGCTGCCGCGGGTGTTGCAGAGGAAGGCGGCCGACGGCACCGCGAACCCGATCCCGGACGTCGTCGAGTTGCGCGGGGAGATTTATGTTTCGTTCGCGGACTTCGAGCGCCTCAACGCCGAACGCGAGGCGGCGGGCGAGACGACGTTTGCAAATCCGCGCAACCTCGCCACCGGCACCATCCGTCAACTCGAACCGACGGAGGTCGCGCGGCGCAACCTGGAGATCGTGTTCTACGGGATCGGGGCCTGCGAGCCGGCGGAGGCGCAGCCCGCGACCCAGCACGGGTTGACCGAAATGCTGGGCCGCTGGGGATTGCCGCACGTCGAAAAATTTTGGACGGCGCACGGCATCGCTGAACTCTGGACCGCGGTGCAGGAGCTGGGTCGTCTCCGACCGGGCTTCCCGTTTCCGACCGACGGCGCGGTCGCAAAACTCGACGACGTCTCGCTGCAACGCGAAGCGGGCGCGACCGATCACGCGCCGCGTTGGGCGATCGCCTACAAGTTTGCGCCGGCTCGCGTCGAGACGCAGGTCCGTGCGATCGTCGTGCAGGTCGGGCGGACCGGTGTGCTCACGCCCGTGGCGGAATTCGCACCGGTGGAACTCGCGGGCTCGACCGTGGCGCGTGCGTCCTTGCACAACCGCGACGAACTCGCGCGGCGCGACATCCGCGTCGGTGATTTCGTTTACGTCGAGAAAGCCGGCGAAATTATCCCCGTCGTCGTCGGAGTGAACACCGCGCGGCGGCCCACAGAGGCGCGCGCCTTCGTATTTCCCACCGCGTGCCCCGCCTGCCGGACCGCTGTCGAGCATCATGGCGGCGAAGCGGCTGTGCGCTGCCCCAACGTGGATTGCCCCGCGCAACTGCGGCGGCGGCTGGAGCATTTCGCGTCGCGCGAGTGCGTCGCGATCGACGGGCTGGGCCCGGTCATGGTTGATGCGCTCGTGGAAAAAGGCCGGGTGAAGGAGCTGCCCGATCTCTACCGGCTGCGGCGCGCCGACCTGCTCGCGCTCGGCAAGGAGGTGGGCAAATCGACCGACCGCCTCCTCGCCGCGATCGAGGTGAGCAAGCACGCGGAGTTGTGGCGGTTCATCTACGGCCTCGGTATTCCGCAGATCGGTGCGGTCGCGGCGAAGGAGGCCGCGCGTCACTTTGGCAGCCTCGAAGCGCTCGCCGCGAGCGGTGCCACTGAAAAGAATGACCGCGCCGATCCCACGGGTCGTGCCATCGCGGCGTATTTTTCCGAGGCACGCAATCAGGCGACAATCGAGCGCCTGCTCGCCGCCGGGGTGCAGCCGAGGGGGTCGACCGCGGCGGCCACCACCAGCCAGCTCGCCGGAAAAATCTTCGTGCTCACCGGCACACTTTCTACCCTGACGCGCGCCCAAGCCGCCGAGAAAATCGGGGCGGCGGGCGGCAAGGTCGCGGGCAGCGTGAACCGCCACACGCATTACGTCGTGGCCGGCGCGGAGCCCGGCGCGAAACTCGACGAGGCGCGCGCCCTCCACGTGCCCATTCTCGACGAGGGGGCGCTGTTGGAAATGCTCCGGGCGAAGTGAACGCGCCCCTCCGCGCGATCGCGGCGGCGGTGAATCACTTCGCCGCGCTGCTGACCACGGGCGGCAGGCCGACCGCACCGATGTCGCCGTGCGTGAGCGTTTCCCAGACCATGTGGTTCAGGTCAGCGCCGGTGGGGCGGTTTGTCGGGATGACTTTCGCCATGTTGGGCAGCGCGACGCCGAGGCGCGTGTGAAAATGGTTGAACGCAATCTCCCACGTGGGCTCGAGGGCGAACTCCAGATTCTGCGGCGGTTTCACGTTGTTCGGCGCGAGGAACTGCGCCTGGTATTCCATCGCGGCGACGATGCGCGCGGCTTGCTCGCCGTAGAGATCGAGGCCTTGCAGGCGCGCGGTTTCGGCGGCGTTGACCATCGAGGCAAAGGTCATGTTGGCGTGGTGCGGATCGCGGGCGGTTTCCTGGAGGAGGCCGTCGACGAGCGGGGGAAGATGCCCCTTGTTGCTCCATGGCGCGGAGGTCGGGAGTCCGCTCGGCGGCGCGATCGGCGAGGGGCCGTCGGTTTTGAGATAGATGTAGGCAGGCACGCGACCGCGCCACATGCGCACGCCCGCGGCAAACGTTACGCGGTCATCGTTAAAGATGCCGATGTTGATCAGCGACTCGGCCATCGCGACTTCCTTGTTTCCGTTTTCGTCGCAGCCGTTGATGAGCGAGGGCACGTATTGTTCGACGAGCATTTTTTGGAAGCGCGCAATGTCTTCCTTGGCCCAAAACGTGGAGGTGTGGCGGATGATTTCCGCGGCGCGCGGCCAGACGGAGGCCGCCCACGCGGCCTGCGCCGGGCCGTTGTCGTTGGTGTGGCCGCCAGTGAGCGTGCCGGCCCACGCGTTCATGATGCGGACGGCGTTGCGGGCGTATTTTTCATTGCCGGTAATGAACCACGCGAGTGCCTGCGTGTAGGCAGCGGTGGCGTCGCGCCGCTCATCCTTGCACCCGAGATCGGGCTTGGAATAGGGGCCGCACTCGACGGTGGCGCGCGGATTCGGCGCGTAGCCCAGATCGGCGAGTTCGCTTTTCCACAGAGTGGCAAACGCCGTCTTCTGCGGCTCGGTGCCTTCGGCGACGCGCTGCTTGAGGAGATCGAGCTGGGCGCGATTGAGCAGGATGCCGGGGTGGAGGAAAGGCGTGTGAGAGGGATCGTTTTTGGCGCCGGCGGTGGCGGAGAGCAGGCTGGCGAGGGCAAGGGCGAGCAGGGTGAAGCGCATGGGGTTTAAAGGTAATAGCCTCCGGGTGGGCGATTGGGACAGGGGCGGCGCGATTAAAACTACGTGCCGTTGTCCGGATCGGCCGCGGCCGCGCTATTAGCTTTTTCGAACCCCGCTTGTGTCCCCATGAACCCTGGATTTTCCCGTCGAGATTTTCTTAAAGGCGCCGCGTTGCTTCCGCTCGCTGCCAGTGGCTTCGGCGGCGCGACGGCGCTCGCCGCGGTCGAACCGATCAAGCGCGTCGGGGGCGCGTCGCTCAAGGTGTCGTGCAACGCCTACTCGTTCGCCAAGCAGCTCGGCATCGCGGGCGTGGGCACGCTGAGCCTTGTCGCGTTCACCGAATTTTGCGCGAAGGCGGGCTTCGATGGCATCGATCCGACGGGCTATTATTTTCCCGGCTACGAGAAAAACGGCCCCGGCGTGCCGACGGACAAATTCATTTTCAATCTCAAGAAGCGCGCGTTCGAACTCGGCGTGGGCATCAGTGGCACCGGCATCGGGAATAATTTCACGCTCGCCGACAAGGCGGCGCGCGCGAACGACGTGCAGCGGATCAAGAACTGGCTCGAGGTCGCCGCGAAACTGGGCGCGCCGGTGTTTCGCGTCTTTGCCGATACGCAGCTCCGCGCGCAGACGTGGGAGTCGGCCTCGCAAGGCGCGCCCCGCGCCGACGTCGAGAAGTGGATCGCCGACGACATCCGCGCGTGCGCGGACCATGCGGCAAAATTTGGCGTGGTGATCGGCGTGCAGAACCACGGCGACTTCATCAAGACGGCCGGCGATCTCATCGCGCTCCTCCAGCGCATCGACTCGCCGTGGTGCGGCGCGATCGTGGACACGGGTTACTTCAAGGCCGCCGACACTTACGCCGAGATGGCGAAGGCCGCGCCCTACGCGGTGAACTGGCAGGTGAAGCAAGGCACCGAAGGCGTCGAGAACGAGGCCTCTGCTCCGACCGACCTGATCCGATTGCTCAAGATCGTGCGCGCCTCGAACTATCGCGGCTATTTGCCGATCGAGATTCTTTCATCACGCGGCGGAACCGCCCCGAAGGATCCGTTTAAAGTCGTGCCGGAATTTCTCGCCGAATTGCGGCAGGCGATCGCGGCGACAGTGTAAAATATTTTTCCAATGAAAACCTTTCACTCGTTGTTCGCGTTTTCCCTGCTCGCGCTGTCCGCCTTCGCGGCGGTCGAAGAACCCATCGACAGCCGCTTTGTCGCTGCCCAGCCCGGCACGCCCCCTGCCACGCCCGAGCCGCCGACGCTCGGCGCGAAGCCGCCGAAGGGTGCGGTCGTGTTGTTCGACGGGAAAAATCTCGACGCGTGGGCGAAGAAAGCCGGCAAGGACTGGCTCAAGGAAGACGGCCCCGCGAAATGGAAACTCGTCGAAGGCGACGCCGTCGAGGTCGTGCCCGCGAGCGACTGCCTCATCTCGCGCCAAAAATTCGGCGACATCCACCTGCATGTGGAATTTCGCACGCTCGGCGCGCCGACGAACAGCGGGATTTATTTTCAGACGCGCTACGAGGTGAACATCAACGAAACCTACGGCCAGACCACCGGCACGCCGAATGGCGGCTTCGACAACTGCACCCCGAAGGGCACCGGGCCCCGCGTGCGGGCCTCACGCCCGCCGCTGGTGTGGCAGACCCTCGACGTCGATTTTCGCGCCCCGCGTTTCGATGCGGCGGGAAAAAAAATCGCGAAGCCGAGCGCGACAGTGTTACTCAATGGCGTCGAGATTTACCACGAGCAAGAGCTCGATCCGCCGACCGGCGCGGCGGGCCGCCTCGGCGAAGCGCCGACGGGTCCACTTATGTTGCAGGAGCACGGGATGCCGGCGCAATTTCGCAACATCTGGCTCGTGGAGAAATCGCGGTAACACCGTGTCTCAATTTTCTCCCCCACCGCTATTAACTTCCTAATCCCCGGCTGCTTTTCCCCATGAAGAAAACCCTCGTCATCATCGCGTCCGTTTCGCTGCTCGCGCTCACGGCCCAAGCGCAGGGCCCGAAGGCCCGCATCTTCCTCAAATACGACACCAACAAAAACGGCGTAATTGACGGCGACGAAATCGAAGTCGTGCGCAAGGCGTTCGCGGCTGACCTCAAGGGCGAGTTCGCAGCCTACGATGTCGACCACGACGGCAAACTGAGCAGCGAGGAGATCGCCAACATCAGGCCGCCCGGTGCGAAGAAAGACGGCGAGAAAAAGAGCGGCGGAAAAAAGAAATCCGACTCCGAGAAACCGTCCGAGCCGGAGAAGAAGTCCGACGGCGAGTAAGTTCGTCTCGCGATGGCGACGGTCGTTTCTGGACTGAGCAAAACCGACAACGACCCCATCACCCCCATGCACTCCACGTTACGCTGTTGCCTGACCACGGCGATCGTCACGAGCCTGTCCCTGAGTTTGGCTGCGATTGCCCAAACGACTGGCGCCACTGCCAATCAATCGGGAAACCCCGACGAGACCGTCCAGCTCTCGGCGTTCACCGTTCACGAGAAATTGGACAACAGCTACATCGCCTCCGAGGCCGTGACCGGCCCGCGCGTCGCGACAAAAATCGCCGATCTGCCCTACGCTGTGAGCGTGATCACGAGCGAGTTCATGAAGGATTTCGACATCTTCAATCTCGCCGGCGATCTCAACGGGTTTTCCTCCTCGCTCACGGGGGTGAGTGACGAAGGCACGTTCATCCTGCGCGGATTGACGACGAACAATAATTTTTATCTCCGCAACGGCTTCTACCGCCTCGGCATGGTCGATCGCGTGAACACCGATCGCGTTGAGGTGATCAAGGGCCCAAACTCCGCGATCTACGGCGCCACCAATCCCGCCGGCATGGTCAACATCGTGAGCAGGGCGCCCAAGTTCACGCCCTCGCAAAGCATCGGTTACACCGCGGGTCCGGATGATTCGAACCGCATTGAGCTGAGCGTGAACCAGCCGCTCGGCACGATCGGCGGCGTGCGCCTGGCGAATCTGATGACGGCGCAGGGCACCGACAAACACTCGCTCTCGAGTTACCCGACGGGCAGCCAAACCCGGATCTTCGACGACACGCTGCTCGCGAAATTTCCCGACGGCAGTTCGCTCACGGCGGAGTTCGAGTGGTCGCATGTCTTCGTCACGCCGGGTAACTCCACCTCGATGATCTTCGAAGGCGCGAAGGGCGCGCTCACGCCGGTCACGCGCCGCGACGTGGTTCGGTTTAACGACGTCGGTCCCGACACGCAGAAGGATCGCTCGAGCTACTCCGCGTATCTCACCTACGAAAAGCGCTACAACCGGGTGTGGTCGAGCCGGGTGAACGGCTACTGGTATCGCCGGCCGGAAATCCAGTTCAATGCCGCCGGCAACAGCACCGTGTTTGATCCCGTCGCCAAGACCTTTAGCGCGCGCTCCGTGCAATGGGACCAGCTCAACCAGGACGGCGGCGCGTTCCAGATCGACACGCTCGCCGACTATGCGCTCTTCGACGGTAAAGTAAAAAGCAAGACGCTCTTCACGCTCGACTACTCCCAAAACTGGCGCGAACGCGAGGTGAAGGACTTCAACACGAATCTCTTTCCCGCGATCCCCGCGATCTCGATCGTCACGCCGAACTACGTGGTGCCGCCGCGCAGCGCCTTCGGCATCGTCAACCGCAACGACAAGACGCGGGCGGACAACAAGGGCGTGTTTCTCAGCGAGCAGGTGCGGATGTTCAACGAGCGCCTGATCAGTTTCGTCAGTCTCCGGCACGACGCCGTCAGCTACACCATGAACTTCGGCAACCAGTATAACGCCAAGGGCGGCACCCTGAAAACCGCCGGACAGGTCTTGCACTACGGGAGCACTGCGTGGTCGCCCTCGCTCGGCACGAATTACAAGGTGACGCGGCAACTCGCCGCTTACGCGAGCTACAGCCAGTCGTTCGCCCCGCAGCTCCAAGTCAGCAAGCTCGGCGATCCGCCGCTGCCGAACGAGCGCGCGAAAGGCTACGACTACGGCGTGAAGGCGTCGATGCTCGACGACAAACTCGTCTTCACCCTCGGCGGCTACTATATTGATCGCACCGGGATTAAAACCACGGTCACCGATCCGTTCACCGGACTGACGACCACGGTGGCGGGCGGCGCGACGAATGCGAAGGGTGTGGAGTTCGAAGGCTCTTGGCGAATGACCGAAAATCTCACGGTTTTGTTCAACTACGGCTACGTGAACGCGCGCATCACCAACAACGGCAAAACCGTCACCGATGTCGGCCAGATGCCGGTGGGTGTGCCGATCGACGGCGCGTCGGTTTCGACGACGTATCGCTTCACGGGCGCGCTGAAGGGATTATCCTCCCACCTCAACGTCCAATACGTCGGCAACGCTGATCCGTTTTCGACGCAGACCACGTTTCAGCGCGCGATTGTTTCGCCGAGCTACGTCCTCGTGAACCCGGGCCTCAGCTACACCTGGAAAATGGGCCCGCAAGGGCTGCGCCACGCCATTCGGTTCAGCGCGAAGAACGTGCTGAATCGCGAATATCTCACCTCGGGCTACAATGTCGGCGCGCCGCGCGGCTACTACTTCACTTACACATTGAACCACTGACGCGCAGCTTGCCGCCCGCGGCAAACTTCGCAGGCTCGCCGCGTCACTCCCGATGGAAAAAAATCCGCTCCACGAAACCGACAGCCGCAAGCGGCTGATGATGCTGATGACCCGGCATCAGCGGCAGATCTTCGCTTACATCTACACGCTCGTGCCCGACCGGCACGACGCGGAGGATTTGCTGCAAGAGACGAGCCTCGTCATCTGCGAGAAGTTCGACGACTTCACGCCCGGCACGGATTTCGTCGCCTGGGCCTGCCAGATTGCGTGGTGGCGCATTCGTTATTCCCGACAGAAATTCGCGCGGGCGAAAGTGGTCTTCGACGACGAGGTGTTTGCGGCCGTCGCGCGCACCGCGGGAGAAATGGCCATCGAACTCGACGAGCGCCACGAGGCGCTGGCGGGCTGCCTGAAAAAGCTTCCCGCGCGCGACCGCGAACTCGTGCTCACGCGCTACGAACCTGGCAGCGGCGTGGCCGAGGCCGCCCGCCGTTCCGGTCGCTCGATGGAGGCGGCTTACAAGGCGCTCAACCGCCTGCGCAAACTGCTTCACGATTGCGTGACGCACCAGCTCACCCACCCGGAGGCCCACGCATGAATCTCACCGATCGGGAAGTCCTGGAGTTGAACGAACTGTGCGGCGCCGTCGTCGACGGCACGCTGACGGACGCGCAGCGCGCGCGGCTCGCGGGCTGGCTCGGCGAATCGGAGGAGGCGCGGCGCTTTTACGTGCGCGCGCTCGGCCAGTCGGCGAGCCTGCACACCTATGCCTCGGAGCTGCACGCGGAGGCGCCCGACGTTTCGCTCCCGCCGGTGCGGTTTCAGAACCTCCAGCGCTTGGCCCTGTGGTGGGGCACGGTGTTGTCCGCCGCCGCTGCGCTGGTGCTCGGCTTGTGGTTCGCCAACCGCCCCACGACGGTGCAGGCCGCACCCGCCCGCGAGCTGGTGGCGCGTCTCACCGGCTCGAAGAATTCCCAATGGGCCACCGGCTCCTTCCGGCCGGGCGATCGGATCGAAAAAAATCAAAAACTCGAACTCACGGCCGGGCTCGCCGAAATTACGTTTGATTCGGGCGCCCGCGTGGTGCTCGAAGGCCCCGCGTCGCTCGACGTTAATTCTGCGTGGGATGGCACGCTCCGCCGCGGCACGCTGAAGGCGAACGTCCCGCCCCAGGCGATCGGTTTTCGCATTTCCAATTCCGCGGTCGAGGTCGTCGATCTCGGCACCGAGTTCTCGATGATCGCCGACGGCAAAGGGGCGGCGGAGGTGCTCGTGCTGAAAGGTGAGGTCGAGGCCGCGCCGCGCGGTTCCGATGCCGGCACGATTTTGCTGCGCGAAAACGAAGCGCGCCGTTTCGCCGCCTCGGGGGTCTCCGACGTGAGCGACCGCCAGGAAAAATTTCAGCAACTCACCCAGGAACCCCTGCTCGATCGCTTCGCCCCGGCGATTAATTATGTGCATTGGTCCTTCGATGAGACCACGGGCGATCTGCTGAAGGCGGACGCGGCGGGGCAGCGGCTCGCCGCCAATGACGCCCGCCTGAGCGCGAGTGCACCCGCGGCGCTGGCGGCCAGTCACGCGACGGGTCATCGCGCGCGCGCGTTGCACTTCGACGGGCAGCTTTTCGCCCGGGCAAATTATCCGGGCGTGTCGGGCAGCTCGCCGCGGACCGTGGCATTTTGGGTCAAGGTGCCGGACGGCGCCAACACCGATGCGTGGATGGTTTCGTGGGGCACCAACGTGAAGAAGCTCAGTTCGCGTCCTGTGCAGATTAGCTGGAACCGTCGGCCCGGTGAAGGCTCGTTCGGCGCGCTGCGCACGGATTTTGGCGGCGGCTACGCGATCGGCACGCATGATTTGCGGGATGGGCAGTGGCATCACGTCGCGGTTTTTTTTGCGGCCGGCGACGAAGCAGCGGCACCCGTGCAGGTCCGACAGTATGTCGACGGCCGGCTGGAGAGCAGCGCCATCACCCTGACGCCCGGCAAGTCGAGCAACTCGCCGCTGACCGGCGATGCCGCCACCTTGGATGTGGTGTGGCTGGGCTGCCGATTGACCGGAAAACAGCCGGAACGTTTTCGTGGCGAGCTCGACGAGCTTTTCATCGCCGATCGCGGCCTGGAGCCGAACGAAATCGTTTCGCTCATGAACGACAACCGCCTCCCGGTTCCGACGCTCGCGGCCGTGCGCTGAGGAGCCAGCCTTGGTAATTTCAAATCCCTATGCGCCTTCTCTCTTGCTGCCTCTTTCTCTCGCTCGCCGCGGTCTCGGTGGCTGCCCCCAATAAAAAAATCCTGTTCTTCACGAAGTCCTCCAACTTTGAGCACAATGTGATCAAGGAGCGCGACGGCCAGCCAAGCTTCGCCGCGCAGGTGCTGGTGGCGCTGGGGACGCAGCATGGCATCGAGTTTGTCTGCTCGAAGGACGGCTCGAAGTTCACGCCGGAATATCTCGCGCAGTTCGACGCCTTCTTTTTCTACACCAGCGGCGATCTGCTTTCGGCGGGCAAGGACGGCAACCCGCCGATGACTGCGGCGGGCAAGCAGGCGCTGCTCGACGCGATCAAAGCGGGCAAGGGCTTCATCGGCACGCACGCCGCGGGCGACACGTTTCACACAGGCGAAACCGCCGAGACTGACACGAACCAGGCCCGCACGTGGCGCTACCGCCAGCTCGGAGAAAAAGCCGATCCCTACACCCAGATGATCGGCGGCGAGCTCATCGTTCACGGTTGCCAGCAGATCGCCACGGCGCGGGTAATCGATCCGAAATTTCCCGGCTTCGGCAAACTCGGCGCCGGCCTCGAGAAGCAGGAGGAGTGGTATTCGATGACGAACTTTGCGCCCGACCTGCACGTGCTCCTCGTGCTCGATCCGGCGACGATGCGGAATCCGTATCCCGACGAGCCGAACTGGCCACCGGTCGGCTGGGACACGCCCTACAAGCGCCCGGCTTATCCTGTGACGTGGGCGCATCGCTACGACCAGGGCCGGGTGTTTTTCACGGCGCTCGGACACAGCGAGGAAACGTGGCGCAGCGCGCCCTTCCAGGAAATCCTGTTGGGCGGCATCGACTGGGCGCTCGGTCGCGCGAAAGCCGACGTGCCGGCCAACCTCGCGCAAGTCGCGCCGCGCGCCGCGGAACTGCCTCCTGTTTCCGCTCCCGTCCCCGGTCTGCCTCCCGCGCTGAGAAAAAAAGAAGGCGAAACGTCTTCGCACCATTACCCATGAAAACCCACTCCCTTGTTCAGGTCGCCGCGCTGTTTGCGCTGGCGCTGGCCGCGCCCGCCGTCGCGCAAGACGCCCCCAAGCGTCCACACATTCTCGGCATCTCCCACGCCGCCTTTTACGTGACCGACATGGCGAAGGCCCGCGCGTTCTACGAAGGCCTGTTCGGCTTTCAGTCACCCTTCTCGATCCCGCGCAAAGATCCGCAGGAGCAGCTCGTCTGGATCAAAATCAACGATCACCAGACGGTGGAGTTGTTTCCGGCCTCCGAGGTCGCACCGGATGCGGACCGGCTTTATCACATTGCGCTCGAGGTCGACGACGCGGAGGCGATGCGCGTTTATCTGAAATCGAAGGGCGTCACCGTGCCGGACAAAACGGGCGTCGGAAAAATCGGCAACAAAAACTATTTCGTGAAGGATCCGAACGGCAACACGGTCGAGATCGTCGAGTATCTGGCGGACGGCTGGACGATGCGCGAAAAAGGAAAATTCATGTCCGACAAACGGGTCGCGGTCCACATGCCGCACGTCGGCGTGATGGTCGGGCAGCTCGACGAGTCGATGAAGTTTTATGGCGAGATTCTGGGTTTCACCGAAACGTGGCGCGGCGGCGCGGGAAAAACCTTGAGCTGGGTGAACCTGAAAGTGCCGGACGGCACGGACTACATCGAATTCATGCTCTACGCCAAGGCGCCCACCCGCGAGAACCTGCTGACCAAGCACCATATCTGCCTCGAGGTGCCGGACATCGTGAAGGCCTCGGAAATCTTGAAGAGCCGGACGTTGCCGGAAGGCTGCAAGCAGCCTGACGAGATGAAGACGGGTGTGAACGGCAAGCGGCAGGTCAACTACTACGATCCCGACGGCACCCGCGTGGAAATCATGGAGCCGAAGACCTTCGACGGAAAACCGGTGCCGCCTTCCACCGCGCCGCCGCCGGCACCGTTGCCGCCCTACGTGCCGGAAAGCGCGGCGGCGAAGGGTGCGGGGCCCGCGAAGAGCTGAGGCCGGCCGCCCGGCGATCAGTCTTTGAGTTTCTCCAGCGCCTCCCGCGCGCGGAGCAGCGCCTCGTCGTCGTATTTCATTTTTCGCGGGAGCGCCAAGGCCTGTTTCAATTCGCGTTCGCCGGCTTCGCGCTGGCCGTCGGCGAGCAGCGCGAGACCGAGCTCGGCATGGTGCGACGGAAGGTCGGGCGCGAGTTCGACGGCGCGACGCAGAAGCTTGACGCCCTCGGCGGTGGACGCGGCCGGGAGCGCGCCATAGATGAGTTTGACCAGAAAACGTTTCGTCGGGCCGATCGAGGCCACTTCGTAGTGCCATTGGCCGAGCACGTGATAGGCGAAGTCGTCCTTCGGATCGAGCGCCAGCGCCTGTTCGGCATAGTCTTTCACCAAGCGCGAATTTTCAATCTTGGTGCGGGTGTCGGCGTAAAATCCGATTTTGGCGTAACAGATCGCGAGCGAGAGCGCGTTGTCGGCATTTTTCGGCGCGAGCGCGTAAGCGCGTTTGGCGTAGCCAAGCGACAGTTCGCAGAGTCGTCGCTGTTCGACCGGATCGGTGAGATCGAAAGTCAGGTCGGAATACTGGCGCGCGATTTTTTGCAGGATGACTGAATCGTTGGGGCGGGCCGCGTCGGCTTTAAGATAAAGTTCGAGCGCGGCCTGGGCATCGAGGCGGGCCTCGGCGGCGGCAGCGGCGTTCAGCAGCGCCGCGGCGTCGGCGGCCTGCAGCGCGGCGGCGAAGGCGAGGAAAATAAAAAATAGTCGCGCCAGGCGCATCACTCAGTTTCGGCGAAAAAGGTAGTGGCTGACAAGCCACTCCTCGCCCTGCCGGTAGCCCCAGAGTTCCGCGCAGCTCAGATAGAAGATGCGCCAGTAGGCC
The DNA here is from genome assembly GCA_038231575.1 of Opitutales bacterium. GTDB lineage: Bacteria > Verrucomicrobiota > Verrucomicrobiia > Opitutales > Opitutaceae > CAITWF01. The sequence goes on from JBBRLB010000001.1 coordinate 16,694, forward strand.
CACCACTTGGTGGCGTTTTCGCGGCCGTAGGTCGCGGCGAAGAGGGGGAGGATTTCAGCGCGATGGGCATCCATGTTTTGCAGCCAGTGTTCGGCCGTGCGCTGGTAGTGGGTGCCGTTTACCTTCCAGTCGGTGACGAGTTGCAGGTCGCCTTGAAATTGTAACAGGAGGTCATGCGCGGGCATCTGGCCGCCGGTGAAAAAGTAGCGGCTCATCCAGTCGGAATCGTCCTGCGCGACGAAGTGATAGCTGTAGCGTGAATGCGTGAAGATGTGGGTAAAGAGCAGGCCGCCGGGTTTGAGCCAGCGGGCGATGTTCGCGAAGAGCCGATCGTAATTTTTCAGATGCTCGAACATCTCGACGGAGACGACGCGGTCGAATTGCGCGGGCGCGATGTCGAAGGCGTTGATGTCGCAGGTGATGATTTCGAGATTGGTGAGCCCGCGCTTTTTCGCCTCGGCGTCGATGAATTCCTTTTGGGTGCGCGAATTTGAAATCGCCGTGAGGCGCGCGCGGGGGAATTTCGCGGCATTGGAGAGGCAGAGCGAGCCCCACCCGCAGCCAAGCTCGAGGATGCGCTGGCCGTCGGCGAGCTGGGCGCGTTCGGCGTAGAGCGCGAGCATCGCCGCCTCCGCTTCGCCGAGGGTCTCGCGGCCGGTCGGATAGAGGCAGCCGGAGTATTTGAGCTGCGGGCCGAGGCAGAGCTGGTAGAAGCGCGTCGGGACCTCGTAGTGCTGCTCGTTCGCGGCGCCGGTTTGCTCGGCGAGCGCGCGGGTTTTGAGATCGGCCACGTAAGCCGCGCGATCATAGGTCGCGGCTTCGTCGCGGAGGCGTTGCGCGAGGAGACGGCGGATGCCCACGCGGATGAGCCAGTCGGGCAGAAAGTTTTTTTCGAGGAGCGTGTCGATCATGCGGCGGGTTTTTTTGGAAACCACGGCACGAAGGCGCTCGTTGTCTGCTGATAGCGACGATAGGCGTCGCCGCGGCTACGGATGCTTTGCTCCTCGGTCATGGGTATGCCTGTTACGCGCAAGAGGAGGTAAAGGATGCTCGCCGGTCCCATAATCGCGAGCCAGCCCCACGGCGACGCGAGCGCGAACACGAAGTAGGCGACCCAGATGAGCCATTCGAAGAAATAATTCGGATGCCGACTGTAGCGCCACAGGCCGGCGTCGCACACGCGCCCCTTGTTCGCGGTCTTGCGCTTGAACGCCGCGAGCTGCGCGTCGGCCAGCGTCTCGCCGCTGATCGCGACGAGCCAGAGCGCAGCGCCGGCGAGTTCGAGCGGATGCAACGCCGGCGCCGGGTTCAGGCACGCGACCAGAAACGCCACGCCGAGCAGCAGGACGGAGGCCGCCTGCATCTGAAAAAAACCGAACATCTTGGCGGCGAAGTTCGCCGCCCAGTCCTGGCGCAGCTGCCCGTAGCGCCCGTCTTCCACGGGATGGTGACCCATCACGCGAATACCGAGATGCGTGCCGAGCCGCGCGCTCCAGAGCACAGCCATCGCGGCGAGCAGCGCCCGCCGCACCGGCCAGCCGGGCCCGAGCAAAGCATCGAACGCTGCGAGCGCGCCGAACGCATAGGACCACGCGATGTCGACGATGCCGTAGTTGTTCATCCGGCGCGCCACGAGGTAGAGCAGCGCAAACGCGCCGCACAGCGCGGCGAGGGCGATCGACACGAGCGGGAGTGCGGTCACGGCACGGGCGGCGGCTCGTCTTTGCCGCCGGATTCGTCATCGGACGGCTTGGGTGTCACCGTCAGACGGACGCGCGCGACTTCCCGCAGCACCGGTAGCGCGATGTGGTAAATCAGGAGCGTCCAGAAGGGCGCGAGAATGGCCCACACGACGATCGCGTGTAGCCCGGTCATGCCGAACACGCGCAGGAACTGCATCGGCTCTTCCCAGAGGAGATTTGCGAGCACGCGCAATTTGAAGGGCTTGTGTGGCTCGCCGAAAAGCCATTCGCCGGCGTGCACCATCCACCAGATGAGCGGAATGTGGATCGGGGTGCAGAGATAATTCACGGCCTGGATGATCGGCTGGTTCAACCGCAGTGCGATGCCGGCGAGCAGGCACATGAGCGTGGTCGTGCCGAGGATCGGGAAGAGCGCGATGCAACTTCCGACCGCGACGGTAAGCGCGATTTTTTCCGGCGTGATGCCCTGCGTGAGCTGCGCCACGACCGGATCGAGCACGCGGCGCTGCCAGAAGGTGCGCGGGGGCGGGAGGGGCTGCGGTCCTGCGACGGGCTCGGGAGGGACGGGGGTTTCGGACACGGGAGAAAACCCATAACAAAGATTTTCCGGATGGGAAGCTGTGTTCGGCGGATTTCTCAGTTGCGTGGCAGCGCGACCGCTACCACGACGACGCCGAGCACCGCGAGCACCGGCCCAAGGATGCCGGCGCCTGGATGGCGGCGGACGAAAACGTCGGCGAGTTTTCCCTCCGGCGGAGTGCGGAAAAGCTCCGCGAGCCAGTAGGATGCCATCGCGATGTTGCCGAGCAGCAGGATGGCGATGAACCACGCGAGGCGCGCGACCCACGACGTTTCCTTGTAGCACACCCAGACAAAAAAGGTGATGAACCCCCAGTAGGCGTCGAACATCGTTGCGATGAACCACGGGTGCGCGAACACCTCGCGCGGCACGGCAAACAGCGGGCATTGCAAGCTCGCCCACGTGGTCACCCACAGCATCGAGGCGACGACGATGAGGAAAAGCGTGCGGAGAAGGACAATCATGAGAGTCGCGAGGAGTGAGGAGTGGGTAGTTGGGCCTCGGGCATGCTCGCTACTCACGACCCACTACTGCAGAGAGAGGTTGTTCGCGCGCGAGTGAAGCGTGTGCACGACGGAAATGTTGCGCATCGCGAAGGCGGATTCGCAGTAGGCGAGATAGTAGGTCCACTTGCGGATGAACCGATCGTCGAAGCCGAGGGCGCGGACGGCGTCGAGCCGCGCGCGGAAGTTGTCGTGCCAGAGCCGGAGCGTGCGCGCGTAGTCGTGGCCGAAGTCCTCGACGCGATGCAGCACGAAGCCGCCGGCGCGGGCGAGCTGGTCGTTGACGCGATTCAGCGAGAGCAGGAGCGAACCCGGGAAAATGTGCTTCTGGATGAAATCCACGCCCTCGCGGAATTCCTCGTAGCGCGCGTCGGGGCACGTGATGAACTGCAACGCGAGCAATCCATCGCGTTTGAGCAGGCGATTGAGGCCGGCGCAAAACTCCGGCAGGTAACGGTGCCCCAGCGCTTCCATCATCTCGATCGAGACGATCTTATTGAAGGTGCCGGTGAGGTCGCGGTAATCGCGCAGCACGACGGTGACGCGATCCGCGAGGCCGGCGGCGGCGATGCGCTGGCTCGCGAGATCGAACTGCTGCTGGGAGATCGTGACGGTCGTTACGCGGCAGCCGTAGGTGCGCGCGGCGTGGAGCGACCAGCCGCCCCAGCCGGTGCCAATCTCGAGCACGTGATCGGTGGCGGTGAGGCGGAGCTGGCGGCAGAGGGCGTCATTTTTTTCGCGCTGCGCCTCTTCAAGCGAAAGCGCCGGCGCGTTCGCCGGCCAAAGCGCGGCCGAATACATCATCGAGGGATCGAGGAAGAGCGCGAAGAAGTCGTTCGAGAGATCATAGTGCTGCGCGATGTTGCGGCGCGCGGTCGAGCGGGTGTTGGGCCGCAGCAAGTGGCCGAGGCGGTTTGTGAAGCGCAGGACGTTGAGCGTGAAATTTTTCGCCTGTTTTTTTGCGGACCCGGACAGGGTGGGGGCGTCGTCGACGTTGAGCAGAAACCACGCGATCACGGCGGTGAGGTTCGGCGTTTCCCAGTCACCGTCGATGAACGACTCCGCAAACCCAATGTCGCCCGCGAGCAGGCACTTTTTGAAAAACGCCTCGCGCTTCACGTGAATGTGCGCGGTGGCGGGAATCGCCAAGGGGAGGGTGCAGGTGACTGCGCCCGCGTGTGTGCCGATCTCGTGGACGCCGCCATCGGGCAGCTCGATGCGGAGGTGTCCGCGGGTCATGTCGGCGAATGCGCGGAGCACGGCGCACCGCGCGAACGACGGGGCGGTGGCTTCGCCGAACGCGGTGGAGGTGGTGGCTTGAACGGGATCGGAGCTCATGCGGCGTCAGTGGGCTGGGCGTGGGCGAGAGATCCGCTTTCGCCGAGGCGAGGGCGGACCGGGAGGTGCGGATCGGTGGGAAGAGAGTGGGCGACGGACGAATGCGGCCGGTAGAGATCGCGCTGGTCGGCGGGGCGCGCGGTTTTCGCGAACCACGGCACGCGCTTGAACCAGAGCCGGAACGCCTGCCAGTGAATCAGTGAAATCACGCGCAGGGTGATGAGCGGATATTTCAGCGTGAACCACGCCAGTCGCGCGCCGGTGAGGTCGCGCCGCGTGCCGGTGAGCACACTCGTGAGCGTGCGCTCGCCCGCCACATAGTCGTCGATCTGGACCGCGAGTCGATCGCCGGGCGTGCGGAGCGTGAAGTCGAACGCAACGTCGACGTCGGAGTAGGGCGAGACGTAGAAATGTTTTGGCACGCGCACGCGAAACTCGCCGCGGGCCGCGGCCTGCGTGTCGGGCCCCAGGAAATAAGGCTTCATTTCCTTGAACGTGTTGGTCACCTCCGCGAGGGCGGCGACCGGCGTGCCGGCGTGATCGTAGCAGAAATAAAACGAGACCGGGTTGAACAGATACCCCGCCACGCGCGGCAGCGCGACGAGCACGACGCGCCCGCCGGTGAGATCGACACCGTGGTCGGCGAGGTGGGACACGACGCGCTGTTTCAAGCCGGCCGCGGCATCGTGCCGAGCGCGGCGCGGTTCCGCCGTGCGATTGTGCAAGGCCTCGCTGGTGGGCAGAAAGTCGCTGTCGCGAAAGCTGTAGAGATTCCTCCGTCCGGTGGAAAAAAAAGGAACGCGCCGGTTCAACTCGTCCAATTCGTCGAGATCGAAGGCGAAAAGAAAGATACGGTAGAGAAAACGATGGGGGCGCGGAGCGAATCGCGCGTGCATGACCTGACATTCGTAGAGGCTGGAAGTCATGCGGGAGAGGTAGGCTGGTGTTCAAATCTGTTACGGGCAAGGCTGGTGCCTGGATGCACCAAAGGTATTCCGCAGCCTCGCGCTTGATGGCTTGGCGCGATGCCGGCGGTGCCAGTCGAAAAGGTGACGCCGACTAGGCTTTTCGGGACGTCGCCCCCTCCGGCTCGAACACGAAATCCGGCTGTGCTTGCACGAGCACGGGCCCGCCGTGGGCCGTCGGCGGGCCGAAACGCCAGTCCTGCAGCGTGGCGATGAGCGCCAGCGTCGGAAACCAGCGCTTGGCGCTCGACGAGGCTGGGGGGGCGCCCAGAGCTTGATGACCCGCAGCGCTTCATCGGCGAGTTCGCGATGTGTGTATGCCGTGACCGGCGTGTCGGCGATTTGACCACTCGCGTCGCTTTCGAGCATGACGCGCGCTTCCCCGTGGATGACGCCGGAGTTGGTCAGGCGGAACGGAAAGACCGGCTGGATTGTGCGATAGATTCTGCGGGGAACGTAGTCGGGGTTGGCGACGGCAGGCTCGCGGCCTGGAGGAGGATCGGGCCTGCGCCGCTGACCGCGACAAGGTTCAGCGACAGAGGCGAAGCGTTTTCCTCGGGCGAGCGGTTGCAGCCGACGATGGGCGCACGGGCGATGGACCCGCCGGAGGTGATGCCTGTTTCGCCGCCGAGCTAGGCGGTGACTGGAATCGGCGCAAGCTGGCGCGAGGCAGGAAGGTCGCGGGCGGTCGGCCAAGGATCGCGGCCGAGGAGTTGCGTGGCGAGGCGGTGGGCGCTGAGCAGACCGTCCTCGTGAAAACCGAAACGCTGCCATGCGCCGGCGAAATAGGTTTCGGTCGTGCCGCGGGCCGAGGCGTTGAGCCCGGGGATTTCGGCCTGCGCGCGGACGGCGCCGAGGCTGAAGAGCGGGTGCTCGTAGTCGATCCGGCGAAGCACGTGCTGCGCCGCGATCGCTTCGGGACGGTTGATCGTGACAAAATAATTTTCGCGATCGGAGACGCCCTGGAGGGAGTTCATCCAGTAGTGCGTCGCGGTGGAAACGTGGCCGGCGGCATCGCGGGCGATCTCGTAATTCCAGCTCGACCAGGCGAGTCGCGTGCGCGGCATCACGGACGCGTCGGTGTGGAGGGTGGCGACGTTGGGCTGGTAGTGAAACTCACCGAGCAGGCGTGATTCGCCGGCCGTGGGATTCACGAGCAGCCGTAGCGACTGGTCGCCATGACAGGCGAGGATGACGCGATCGAAATTATGGGCCTCGCCGGTCGACGTCATGACGGTGACGCCGCGCGGGGTGCGAATGACGCGTTGCGCGGCGACGCGGAGGCGGAGTTTGTCGCGGAACGGCGCCGTGATTTTTTCGACGTAGGTCTTCGCGCCGCCGTCGACGGTCCACCATGGGTGCTGCGTGTGCAGGCCGAGAAAACCGTGGTTGTGGAAAAAGCGGAGGAGCGAAGTCGCGGGAAAAGCGAGCATCAGGTCGGGTGGCGTGCTCCACACCGCGGAGCTCATCGGCACGAGGTAGAGATGGAAGAAATCCTCACCGTAACCGCGGCGCTTCACGTAGTCGCCGAGGGTTTCGTTGGCGACGGCGGGATCGGCGAGCGCGGCGACGGCTTCGGAATTGAAGCGACTGATCGCGGAGAGCATCCGGTAGAAGCGGGGGCGGAAAAGATTTTTTCGCTGCGCAAAAATATGGTTCAGCGACGAGCCGGCGAACTCGAGTCCGCTGTCCGCGTGGCGCACGCTGAACGACATCGACGTCGGCTTGATCGGCACGCCTAGCTCGGCGAAGAGCCGCGTGAGCAGCGGGTAGGTGACTTGGTTGAACACCATGAACCCGGTGTCGATCGGCACCTTGCGGCCGGTGCCGGGCTCGGACGCTGTGACAGTGTTCGTGTGCCCACCGGCATAGTCGTGCTGCTCGAAAAGCGTCAGATCGAAGTCGCGCTGCAGAAAATGCGCGCAGCCGAGACCGGCGATGCCGGTGCCAATGATAGCGAGTCGTGGCATGGTTTCCCGCTGTTACGCGCGACGGGCGCGGACAGATTCCTCAATCCTGCGGCGGCAGCGGCGTCTGGCGCGCGAGCGGATGCGATTCCTCGGTGAGGTCCTTGTGGATGGCGGGGCGGTCGGTCTTCTTCGGGAGGACGATCTGCGAGGCGGTCGCGGTCGCGACGGCAATCGCGGCGGCGGCGGGCACGACTTTTTTCAGGGTGCCGAGGGAATAATCGGGATGGTGGTGGGCGGCGCGTTGCGCGGCTTCGATCGTGTGCAGGTGGTCAGCGCGCGCGGCCTCCTCCATGACCGACGGCGGGACGGGCTTGAGCCCCCAGATGAAGCCAGTCCACGAAAGCATTTTCAGTCCGTAGTAAGTGATGTCGATTTCCCACCAATAAAATCCCTGGCGCGTGCAGGCTTGGTAGCGGTGGTGATTGTTGTGCCAGCCCTCGCCGAGCGTGATCAGGGCGAGGATGAGGCTGTTGCGGGAATCGTCGCTGGTCTTGAAGCGGCGTTTGCCCCAGAGATGCGTGAAGGAGTTGATGCACGCCGTGCCGTGGAAGAGGACGGTGGTGCTGACGAAGAAGGCCCACACGAGCATCTGAGAGCCGCTGGTGTGCAGGCCCGGCGCGAAATGCGCGAGCAACCCGCCCGCCAGATAGGTCGCGATCGCCAGCAGGATCGGCACGACGAGATCGAAACGGTTCAGGAGGACGAGCTCGGGGAATTTCGCGAGGTCGCGGATCTTCGTGTAGTCGGTCGGGAAATTGCGGCGGCTGGTGATCCAGCCGATGTGCGACCAGAGGAAACCGTGGATGTGGGGTGAGTGTGCATCCTCGGGCTCATCGCTGTGCTGATGATGGTGGCGGTGATGGTAGGCCCACCAGAGCGAGCCGCGTTGGACGGCGGTGGCGGCGAAGACCGCGAGAACGAACTGGCCGAAACGGGACGTGCTGTAGGATTTGTGGGAGAAATAACGGTGGTGAATGCCGGTGACGGCAAACATGCGGATGAAATACAGTGCGACGGCGGTCCAGACCGCGACCGGGCTCCAGCCCACCCAGAGGACGGCCAAACAGCCGCCGTGCAGGATGATAAAGGGGATGCAGCGCATCCAATCCACGCGGTCCTCCTCGGCCCAGAGTTTCTCCCGGCCTTCCGGGATGTGGTCGGCATCAAACCATTGAATGAGAGCGGCGAGAGCGCGCGGCAGACGAGAGGCAGAGGGAGGGACGGACATGAAAATTCGAGGCGAAAACGAAGCAGTGGTCGGGAGGATGTGCAAGCTAGGGATTCGGGAAAAACCCGACGGACTTGAGCGGGTGTTACGATTGGACGCCGAAAGGGGATGCCATTTGACATACCCGGCACGGGGCCTGCTCTTAGCGCCTGCTTTCAAAGAATTCCCAAAAACGTTCTTTGAGTCTGTGCCCCGGCGAAATACGCCGGAGGTGCACTGCTAATTTCGGCCGGGTTGCTGCGAGTTGCGACCCAGGCCGCAGGGTTGCCCCAAGACCATAACTTTGGCTGCGCGGCGGTTCAACCTTCGCACGGCCAGATCCACTGGAGTCGCGTCGCACTTCACGGTGCGGCGGGGCGAAGGTGTTCAACCCGACAGTGAAATAGAAAAACAAACTCTCCGTCTTATCCACGGAGTTTAATACCATGAAAGCAGTCAGTAAACTCGCAGTCCTGATCAGTCTGGTCGCGCTCGCTTCCGTCGCCGCTTCGGCGAAGACGGATGAGCAGGCCTATCTCGAGTCGTGCCATAAGGCTCCCGGAATTCCGGTGCCCGTCTCGGTGGTTTCCCCCACCGTCGGGCCCGAATACAACGGCGCCACGGTGCAACTCGAGTTCGTAGTGGACGCCACGGGCAAACCGGCCGAATTCAGTGTGAAGTTCGCAACGGACGACACACTGGCGACGGCCGTGGTGCACGCGGTCAAACAGTGGCGGTTCACCCCCGCCGTGAAAGACGGTTTGCCGGTCGCGACGAAAGTCACGCTCCCGGTCAAGATCGTCGACACGGAGGTGGGTTCCGCGCTGGCCATGAACTGATCCCCATAAAGTAAACCACCAGGGGCGCTTCCGTTCGCGGGGGCGCCCCTGCTTATTTTAGGCGGTCAGACGGCAGCGAAAACATCCGGCCAACGCCCGGGAGCGGCACCGCTGATCAATCTACCCAGCCGGAAAGCAAAGAAGTGCGCATGCGTCAGCTTTCTCCGCCGTTCGACGGCGAGGAATCAGTTGCCACGAGGGCAGTTAACAGGAGAAGGACGATGACAGCTGGCAGCATGGCGTGGTGGTGGTCAGACGAACTGGGAAACACACCATGGTAGATTGTTTCACGCAATGGGAAATACGCAGGCCTGCGCATAACAGATGCGCAATTGTCCCGGGCGCCCCCGCTAATAGCCAAGCTGGCCGGGTCGCAATGGCTTCCGCCACAGGACCCTCCAATAAAAAACCGGGCGAGGTTCGTAGGCCTGCCCGGCGGAATCGTTAACGAAGAGGGTTATTGCTTCGCCTCGAGTTTCCGGAGAATCACATCGCCATTCATGGTGGACACTCCGATTTCGGGACCGCCGCCGTTCAACGTGCCGGTGACGAGCTTGCCACCGCTCATCGTGGGAATGGCGACTCTGGGCAACGTGGGTGGCTTGGGCGCAGTGGTGGTTGCGGCTGCGGGCGTGGCGGGAGTGGCCGGCACCACAGGGGCGGCTGGAGCCATGTCATCCCGGCGCGTGGTGCGGACATCGGAGCGATGCTCGCGTTCGAATTGGTCGAGCTGGCGGCGGGCGGCGTCGAGCTGGCGGCGCGCGTCCTCGGAATTGATCTTGGCCGATTCGAGGCCGTCCTTCACCGCCTCCAAGGCCTGCCGGACCGCAATGGCGCTGGCTTGAGTGGCTTCACGAATCGCATCCTGAATCTCCACGCTGATACCCCGGCCACCCTTGTAGGTGAAGATGCCTTTGGCGCGCGGAGTGGAAGGGGCGGACTCGGTCTTGGTGACGAGCGCCGCGTCGTCGAAGTCGGTCATCACCGATCCATTTTGGGTGCGGAGGCGGATGTTGGCTTTGGCGTTTTCGGGCAGGCGGAGCAGAACTTCGCCGTTCATCGAAGTGAACGAGATCGGCTTGCCGTCGTGCAGCTCGCGGATGTTGGCCCGGATCTCGCCGCTCATCGTGCCGGCCACGATGCCGCCCGCGACGTCCTCCAGCCGGATATCACCGCGCATCGAGTTGATCTCGATGTCGCCGGAGATGTTGCTGGCGGAGAAGTCACCGCCCCAGGCGTTTTGGACGATGATCGTGGTGTTGCGCGGGACCGTGATGCGCAGATCGGAGTTGCCGTGAAACATGCCGTCCATCGCCGCGTCGAGCGTCACGACGTTGTCCTTCTCGCCGAGCGCGAAACTCGACGAGGCGGAGATGACGCGGAGACCGTCTTTGCGCGGCTTGGAGGTGATGGCCTTCGCCTCGGATTTGACGGCGACTTCGGCGGTGTCGGAGCCGTGGATTTGAAGATCACCGCGGCCGAGGCTGATCTTGAGCGTGCCGGGCTTGGCGGGATCGGAGAATTTGATGGTGCTGATGTTCTCCTCGGCGCGCGCCGCGGGGAGCGCGGCGACCGCGCAGATCGCGGTGGCGAGGAGGAAGGGAGCGAATCGGGTTTTCATGAATAAGTTGTCGGTTGAGGTTGCTCGGCCGGAATCGGCCGGGGCTCGTTTTTCGTTTTCGTTGTGGGTTGTGAAAATCAGAGCTGCGCGAGGGCAGCGCGGGCGGCGTCGCGCACGCTGAGTTCGAGGGTTTCGTTTTGGGCGAGTTGCTTGAGGACCGGGGCCGCGTTGGCGTCATGCGCGGCCGCGACGAAATCGATCATTTCCAGCTGCACGAGGGGGTTTTGTTCGCGCGGCATCGCGGTCAGCACGCCGGCGCGCACGACGTCCCGATCGGAGTGCTGGTAGAGGGATTCGAGGGCGCGGAGGCGGACGTTGACGCTCGGGTCGAAGTTGAGCGCGCTGACGAGTTCACCGAGCGTCGTGTCATTCGGATGCTCGGCCTTGGCCGCCGCGAGCACTTCGCGCAACCGGTCGTTGGCAGGGCCCTGCTGTTGCTGCTGCAACATCGAGTAAGCGACCACCGTCGTCATCTTGCCCATCTGGGTGCGGAGATCCTTGATCTCGTTTCGCATCGCCGTGACTTCGGACGTGGGCGCCATGGGCGCGGGCGCGGATTTCTGGCCGACGAGGAAACCGAACACGAGCAGCGCGACGGCGGCGATCGGTGAGAGAATCCAGCCGAGGATGGACCGGCGGCGGGTGCGGCGTTCACGGGCTACGGAAAGCTGCAGGCTCGCGGCGGAATTCTTTTCCTCCTCGAGCAGCGCGTAAAAATTCTGGCGGAGACGCGGAGTCGGGGCGGGCGTGGGCATGGCGTCGAGGGCGGCGAGCGTTTGACTGAGCGACGAGAACTCGCGCTGGCAGTCCGGGCAGTGAGCGAGGTGGGTGCGGGCGTCGAGGTGCGCGGTCGCGGCGGTGCGCTGATCGAGCAGCTCGGTAAAGGATTCGCGGGCCGGGGTGCAGTTCATGGCGAGAAAGGTTTCGATCGTGGCGTGAGATAGCGGGGGCGCAGCCGTCAGGCGGAGCGCTCCTGCTGGAGGCGGAAATAGACATCGCGCAGTTCGCGGAGGGCCCGGTGGGCGCGAACTTTCGCGGCGCCGACGGAGCATTCGAGAATGCCGGCGATCTCGGCGAACGAGAGTTCCTGGAAACGCGCGAGCAGCAGCACCTCGCGGTCGTCGCGGTCGAGTTGCGCGAGGGCATTGTGGAGCAGCGCGTGATCGTCGCGGACGGTCGCATGGTGCGCGGCGTGCGGCGCCTCGTCGGCGTGCTCGTTCAGGTGGGCGGGATCGGTGGCGTGCGGCGCGGCGTTGCGCTTGCGGAAATGATCGGAGGCGCAGCGGCGCGCCAAGTGATACATCCAGGCCGTAAAGCTGCCGTCGTCGCGATAGGTGTGGCGGTATTTGAGCATCCGCTGGAAGACCGTCTGGGCCACGTCCTCGGCGGCCATGCGGTCGCCGGTGTGCTTCACGAGAAAACCGAAAAGCGGCCCGTGGTGGCGCTCGAAGAGTTCGCCGAGCGCGTCGAGCTCGCCATCGCGGACGGCGAGCATGAGCGCGTGGTCAGGGCGTGGTTCGGCAGCGGGGTCCATCGGGGCGGGCGGTTCCGGGCGTTTAAGCACGGGGGCGCGGGAATGAACATGGATTTCTTCGATGGCGGCAATCACGGCGGCGGGACATGTTGGGTGTTGCGGGGAGAACCGGGCGGGGCGCGGAAGGTTACGCTCATTCTTTGCGCAGTTGCACCCCGTCGGCCCGGCCGCGTAGCATCGCGGAATGAACCGTCGCGATTTCCTCGTTCGCTCTTCGTTGTTCACGACCGCGGGCCTGCTGGTCCGCTCGAAATTGGCCGCCCAAGCCCCCGCCGCGACCGCCGCCGCCGCCAAACCCGCGGCCGTTGCCGCCGTCCAACCACCGCCGACCATCACGGAATTCAAACCGCTGCGCCGCGATGTTGGCCTCTTCACCGGGCGTGGCGGCACGATCGGCTACTTGGCGAACAAGGACGCGCTGCTCGTCGTCGACACGCAATTTCCGGACACCGCGGCCACCTGTCTCGCGGGCCTGCCCGGCGGCCGGGGACGCACGGTGGATGTCGTGATCAACACCCACCATCACGGCGATCACACCGGCGGCAATCCCGTCTTCAAGCCTTCGACCAAAACGATCGTCGCGCACGCCAACGTCCCCAAGCTGCAGTTCGCCGCCGCCGAAAAAGCCGGCACGCTCGACAAGCAGGCCTACGCCGACACGACGTTTCCTGAGGTCTGGCGCCGCGAACTCGGCGGCGAAATCATCACCGCCGAATATCACGGCACCGGCCACACCAGTGGCGACGTGACCGTGATGTTCGAGAAGGCCAATGTCATTCACCTGGGCGACCTCGGATTCAACCGCCTTTATCCCGTGATTGATCGGCCGTCCGGGGCGAGCATGCGTCACTGGATCGTCGTGCTCGAGGACGTCGTGAAGAATTATCCCGCCGATGCGATCTATGTCTTCGGTCACGGCAATCCGAAGTTCGGCGTGACGGGCCGGCGCGAGGAGTTGCTCGTGCTGCGCGATTATTTTTCCGGTGTGCTCGACTACACGTCGAAGAAGATCGCCGCCGGCGAACCGAAGGAAAAAATCGTGGCGCTGGAAAATCTTCCCGGCTTCCCGGATTTCCACCTGCCGCTCCCGAATCGCCTCGGCCAGAATCTCGGGGTCGCTTTCGACGAGCTGACCGAGAAAAAAGGCTGAACCGGTTTCGAAGCGGGAGCGAATACTCCACGCGCACCATTGTTCGAACTGTGGCACTTTCCGCGCCGCTGGGGCGCGGGCCACACGGCGCTCGGGACATTTTCCCGACCCCTTTTCCATTTCTCCCGAGTGCGCTGAATGGCCCCGTGCTAACATAGGCGCGCTCCTCAGACCTAGGAGGGTCACGAACGCCCGGCGCCAGATTCTTCCTCCCCTCCGACTCTTTCTCCCATGAAATCATCACTCCTATCCCAACTTCTCGAGGCGGCTGTTGTCACCGCTGCGTTCTTCGCCGAACCCCTCGCCCAGGCCCAGTTGATCAACACATCGGTTCGCGTCCAGGTGGGATCGGGCGCCAACATCCTGATTACTGGTTTCGCGGTAGGGGCGACGCCGAAGACTTATTTGTTTCGTGCCGTCGGCCCCACGCTCTCGGTCTTCGGGCTCACCGGCCTGCTTGCAGACCCAACGCTGTCGCTTTTTTCCGGCTCGACCGTCATCCAATCCAATGACGACTGGGGCACCAATGCCTCCGCCATCTCGGCGGCGGGCCCCGCGGCGGGAGCGTTTGCTCTTTCGGTCGGCTCCAAGGACTCCGCGCTCATCGCCACTCTCACGCAGGGCACGTATACCGTGCAAATTTCCGGGGTGGGTGGCGGCACCGGCCTCGCGCTGTTCGAGGCCTACGAGATTCCGACGCCGGCCGCTGCGACGACCGGCACGTTGCGCGGCCTCGTGCGGGACGGCAGCAACAGCACGGTTTTGTCCGGCGTCTCGCTCACTTTCACCAGCGCCACGGGCGCCGCTCTCGGCGGCACGACCACCGGGAGCACGGGGGAATTTTCCGTGACGTTGCCCGCCGGCGCGATCACCGCCACGGTCAGCCTCAGCGGTTATGTCAACACCATCCTCAACGCCACGGTAACCGCCAACGCCACGGTGCAGTCGGATAGCGTGCTCTTCGCGCGCAATCAGCCGGGCAATGGCACGGTCTCCGGCCGGATCGCGAACGCCTTGACCGGTGCCGGGCTGAGTGGCGCGACGCTGCGCTTCCGCTCCGGCGTGCAGGCGACCACCGGCACCGTCCTGGCCACCGCGACCACGGACAGCAGCGGCAACTACGCCGTCTTGCTCGTGAGCGGCACCTACACCTGCGAAATCTCGTTCACGAATTTCGTCACGACTTATTTCGTGTGTGTGGCCGTGGGTGGCTCGACCATCGCCAGCCAGAATTCGTCGATTTCCCCGGTGCTCGCGGGCAGCGATCTGCGCATCGTGCTGACGTGGGGCGCGACTCCGTCCGATCTCGACTCGCACTTCACTGGGCCGACCGCGGGCAGCGCAACCCGTTTCCATGTGTATTGGGTTAGCAAGTCGGCCACGGGGGTTAATCTCGACGTGGATGACACCAGCTCCTTCGGACCCGAAACCATCACGCTCACTCAGTTCAATAGCGGAACTTACCGCTACTCCGTGCATGATTATTCCAATCGGAGCAGCGCCTCCAGCACCGCGCTCAGCAGCTCGGGCGCGCAGGTGAAGGTCTTCCAGGGCAGCACCCAGCTCGCGACGTTCAACGTTCCGACCGGCAACACCGGCACGTTGTGGACGGTGTTTGAAATGGACGGCGCCAGCCGCACCATCACGCCCAAAAATATCTTCTCAAACGTTTCGGATTACTCGACCATCCAGTCGCTGCCCGGGGATAGAACTCCCGTCGCGGTCGGAGACGACACCGATGCCGCCCTGATTGCGCGTGAGCCGCAAGTGAAGCAGCCGAGATAATCCGTCGCCGTGCCGTTCGCCCCGCGGGCGGCAGGGTTGAATGGCCGCGACGCGCGCGAACTCGCGCGCCGTCAGGCGGCCCGCAACACGGCGCGGATGGGCGAACCCTCCGCGCCGGCGAGCTTCAGCGGCAGCGCGATCAATTCGTAGACGCCCGGCGGGGCCGCGCGGAGATCGAGATTTTCGAGGATGAGGATGTTCGCCGCGTCGAGCCGGTGGTGCACCTGCATCGTCGGATCGTCGATCTGATCGACGGACGGCAGATCGAGGCCGATCAACGTCACGCCTTGCGTCGCGAGCCACGCGGGGACGTCGGGCGCCAGAAGAGGAATGCGTGCGGGAAACTTCGTTTTGTCGTCGCAGTGATTGGTGCGGACGAGCACGCGCGGCGTGGCGCGGCCGTCGAGCCCGGCGAAATGATCGCGCGTGAGCGTCATGGTGCCCGCCGCGAGAAACACGCGCGCCGGCCCGAGCAGGAGCCCGAGATCGAGCTGGTCGATGCTGAGGCCGGCGTCGTTGTAGTGCAGCGGGGCGTCCATGTGCGTGCCGGAGTGGATGCCGCTGGTGAATTTGCCGACGTTGCACGAGGCGCCGTCGCGCAGCCGGCAGACGAATTCAAAATTGAATTGCGTGTCACCGGGCCATGGCGCCGTGGCGTTGGAGAGCGGGTGGGTGATGTCGATGAGTTTCATGAGGGGGAAGCGCCCCGGCGGGATAGAACGTATTACGTTTCAAACCGCCTCAGGTCACGAGATCGCGGCGGTCGGAATATTTTTCGTAGGCGCGCGTCAACGCGATGTGCTTGAGGCGGGCGATGGCCTCGGCGCATTCCGCGAAACTCGTGTAGAGCGGGGACGGTGCGAGCCGGATGAGATCGGGCGCACGAAAATCCGGCACGACGCCCGCGATTCTCAGGGCCTGGCAAATCCGCCACGCCTCGGGGTGGGCGATCGCGAGATGCCCTCCGCGCGCGAGGTGGCCGCGTGGGGTGACGATCTCAAAACCGAACAGCGCGAGTTCGGCGTCGATACGCGCGGCGAGAAAATCGGTCAGCGCGAGCGACTTGGTGCGCAGGGCCACTGCGCCGCCGGCCTCGGCGATGAGTTCGAGTGAACCGAGCAACGGCGCGATCGAGAGGATATGCGGCGTGCCGATGTGCAGCCCGGCGGCGCCGGCGGCGGGCTCGTGTTGGGGCGACATCGCGAAGCGGCGGTCGGCGCGCACGCCCCACCAGCCGGCGAGGCCGGGCACCCGATCGAAATGCCGGCGAGGGAGAAAGAGCCCGCCGGCGGCGCCGGGCCCGGCGTTGAGCCATTTATAATGGCACCAAAACGCGAAGTCCACGCCGTCGCGATCGAGCGCGTGGGGCACGGCGCCGATGCTGTGCGAAAGATCCCAGCCGATGAGGATGCCGCGTTCGCGCGCCTTGCGCGTGAGCGTGGCGACATCGAGGAGCTGGCCGCTCGTGAACACGACGGCGGGCAGCACCGCGATCTGCACGTCGTCGGTGAACGCATCGAGCAGGTCATCGAGCCGCAGCGTGCGGCCGTCACGCGACGGGATCAGTCGGAGATGCGTGGCCGGATCGAGGCCGCGGAGCCGGAGGTGCGAGGCGACGGCGTGGAGGTCGGAGGCGAAGTTGAGCGCGTCGCCGAGAATCACACGGCGGGTCGGATGCGCCGGATCGAACAGCGTCGCGAGCAGTTGATGGAGATTCGCGGTGGTCTGGCCCGTCACGCCAATCTCGTCGGGCGCCGCGCCGAGGAGCGGCGCGAGTTTCGTGGCGGCGGTCTCGGCGAGCGTGAGCCAGCCTTCGACCGCTTCCGGGCGGGCGGCCGGCAACCAGCCCTCGATTCCCCGGGTGCGCCACTGCTCGAGCGTGCGCAGCAACGCGGCCTCGGCGCGGCGCGAGAGCAGCCCGAGCGAGTTGCCATCGAGATAGATTTGCCCGGCCGGCCGGAAGAATTCCGCGCGAAACCGCGCCAGCGGATCGGCGGCGTCGAGCCCGGGCGGCAGGCTCAGGGCGGGCACCTTGGGGTCAGCGGACATAGAATCACGAAAACAGGTTTGCCCTTCTGCGCGAGGCGAAGAATCGAGCAAAAGGATCCCGGTCGGCGGATTGCGCGGTGCGGGTTTTGCGCGGCAGATCGCAGCACGGCGGCGTGGCACGCGCCACTTTGCGTTTGCGGCCGGGGCGCGGGGGCATTGCACTCGCCGCCCATTCGCCGCCGCCATGTTCAAAGCCGTTCTCAAGACTTTTTTCCTGCTCATCATCCTCTTCGTCATGCTCTACGTCGGCATGAACAACACGAAGGAGATCGACTTTAATTTCCCGATCGCGGGCACGACGGCGAAGAATCCGATTCACACCTCGGCGGCGTTGATTTTCTTCGGGGTTTTTGCGGCCGGGGTGCTCGCGGGCACGATGCTGCACAGCAGCGGCGGCGACAAAGGTGGCAAGAAGAGCGGCGGTTCGAAGGACAAGTAAACCGTCACGCGCGCGCCAGCGCCCGGCGAAGATTGTCACAGACAATCGCGGCGGCGGTGGCGGCGTTGAGCGATTCGGCGCCGCCGAATTTTGGAATCGTCACGCGGCGGGTCACGCGCGCGGCAACGGCCGGGGACAGCCCGCGGCCTTCACTGCCGATCACGACCACCGCGTCGCGCAGGGCCGGCAGCGTGTGAACATCGTCGCCGGTCAGCTCGCAACCGAGGATCGGGGCGTGCGTCGCGGCCAGGACCGCGGCGAGATCGACGGTGGACGTGGCGACGCGGGCGAACGATCCCATCGAGGCGTTGATCGTTTTCTGATGAAAGAGATCGGCGCAGTCAGGCGAGAGGACGACGCGATCGAAGGCGAACCAGTCGGCGATCCGGAGGAGCGTGCCGACGTTGCCGGCGTCCTGCACGCCGTCGAGCGCGAGCGTCAGGCCGGCATCGAGGGCGCCGGGCGCGAGCGCGGGGCGGAAAATTTTTCCGACGGCGAGCACGCTGGACGGGGTCGGGAAATGCGAGGCCCGGCCCATTTCGTCGAGTGTTACCTCGGTGGCGTTGAGATCGTCGGCCGCTTGGGGATTTTCTTTGAGCCAGCTTCGTGTCGCGTAGATCTCCACCCACTCGACCTGAGACGGTTTCCCATCGAGCAGTTCGGCCACGACCTTTTCGCTTTCAATCACGAACAGCCCGAGTTCTTCCCGGTGTTTTTTTTCGCGCAGCGAGCGCAGGCGCTGGAGGTCGGCCTTGGTCAGCATGGCCGAAGCTCGGAGCAGCCCGGCCCGCTTGGCAAGCTGTGGCGGGACTAGAACCCCGCGGAAAGGTCGAGATGCTGCTCGGTCATTTTGACTTCCGTGCGGTCGCCGTCGTCGATCAGCAGGCCGATCTGGAAATCTTCCGCGGGGAGGCGAGTGCGCGCCGCGACGAAATTGTAGCCGCATTCGCGCCACAACGGCTGGCCGAAAGCCCGGGCCACATCGGGGCGCGGCATGCTGAGCGTGCTGAACACGAGGTAGGATTTTGCCGAGCGCAGCACGACGTGGATTTGGCCGCGCTTGGACAGCCGCTGCGGAATCATCGCCCAGCCTTCGAAGCCGACGGCGTGGGCGGTGGCGGTGAGGTCGGTGACATACGTGACCATCGTGGGATTGGTTTGCGGCGCACTGACCGTGCGAAGTTCGCAAAAACGGGGAAGCTGGTAAATGCCGCGCGCGGACGTCTGGGTGAGGACTTCCTTCGCGGTCTCCAGGCGCGGATGCAACTGGAAGCCGCCGGCATGGCCCTCTTCGCCGAACTGCTTGTAGCGGACTGCGGCATAGTCGCGCGAAATCAGAAACGTCTCCGCGAACGGGGCGGCCCGGGCATTGGCGGCGAGGTTGAAACCGATCAAGGCTGGCAGGCAGCCGAGCAGCAACCGATAGGGTCGCAAGGGATTCGTCCAGTGCGTGAGCACCATGAAGGCCGTCAAAGACCACGCCAGCGAACCCAACACAAGGTAACGGGATTCGATTCGCGGACCGGCAATCGCGAAGCGGCCAAACGCCACCAGCGCCAGTGAGCCCACCGCGAACATGGCCAGCGGCATGATCAGCGGTTCGCGTTCCCACGCGCCGCGAAGCAGCAGCCAGCCGAGGAGGCCAACCAACGCGCCGCCGAAGTAAGGGGCGAGCGGCAGGGTGCCGAACGTCAGCGGGCCGCCGAGCAGCGCGAGCCAATACCGCGCGAGCCGGAGCAAACCGAAGCCAGAGAGATCGTGGACGCGATGCACGGCGTGCACTTCGAATCCGTGGAAGAAGACGGCGAGCGCCAGCCCACCCAGCGCACACCAACCCGCCAGCGCGCGCCACCGTTGCGCCCGCCCGAGCATGGCGATCCCGACCACCCACACCAGGCAACCGTGCGCGAGCGTGAAGGTCGCCAAGATGGCCAGCAGGCCTGCGGCCCAAAGGGACCACCGGGCTTTTTTCGTGAGCGCAAACAGCGCCCCGCCGGCCAGCAGTAGAATCTGGAAGTGATCGATCGAGGCGCCCGACCACAGGAACGGCTCATAGTGCTCCAACTGAAACAGGCCGAACGCGAGGACGACGGCGAGTTGAACGCGCCGGACCAAGGTGCCGGCCGACACGATGAGCAGCGCGCAAAGCGCCAGGAAACACAGGTTGCCGAGGGCGCTGATGTAATCGAAATTCACCGTCCCACTCATCAGATAGGTCGTGGCGACGATGAGCCGGCTGGTGACGGTGCGGTGTTCGTTTTCCAGCGCCAGCAATTGGGCGAACCGCTCCCATCCCGCGCTGCCGTCGAATCGCAGGAGGAAACCAAGGACACTGTCGAAGTCGTCCCAAAATGCGATGTTGCGGCTGGTGGCAACGATGTGCCCCAGAATGTAAATGATCGGAAGCCCCGCGACGAGCACGAGGAAGGCCGGGATCGCGCCATGGACGCGAAGTATCTGCCGCCAGCGAGAGCTGGCACTGGAATTGGGGTAGGTCAGAAACACACCGACAGGTCAGAAACACACCGAGGGGAAAACGTCCTGACCCAATCGGGAGAACTTCCCGCCGCAAGTGGAAATGTCTTTGCGCCGCAAGAAATTGAAAAGGCATTTTGCACGACGCTTCGGCGTTCGGCCGCCGAAGCTTGGCTTCTGAAATTCGAGGCGCGTGGTTAACCTCCCGCGTGTGAAAATCTTGTGCCCGCTTCCGTTTCTGCCCTTCGTCTTTCCGTGAAGATTTTGCGGTGGTTGCTCGCGGTTTTTTTGGTGGTCGCAGGCGCGAATCATTTTCGCACGCCGGAAATTTATCTTGGCATGATGCCGCCTTGGCTGCCGGCGCCGGCGGTGCTCAACGCGATCGCGGGCGGGGCGGAAATCCTCGGCGGGATCGGCATCCTTGTGCCGCGGACGCGACGGCTCGCGGGCTGGGGACTCGTCTTCCTGCTGATGGCGGTGTTTCCGGCGAACGTGCATGTCGCGCTCGAAGGAAAAATGCCCGGCACGAGTTTCTCGCCGTTGACGCTTTGGCTGCGACTGCCCGTTCAAGTGGCGTTCATCGCGTGGGTGTGGTGGGTCGCGATCGCGCGGGTTGCACGCGACGGCGGAATGCGTTCACACTCCGGCACCCCATGAATCGCCGCACTTTTCTTCACTCCACTGCGGCCGCGAGTGCGCTGGCCGCGTTTTCCATTCGCACACGGGCCCAGGAAAAATCCGGGCGCAAATATCGCACCGCGCTGGTCGGCTGCGGCTGGTGGGGCGGCAACATCGTCGGCGAGGCGATGGCGAGCGGCGCGTGTGAGATCGTGGGCCTGTGCGACGTTGATCAACGTCAGCTCGATCCGACGGCGGAGCGCGTCACCAAACTTACGGGGGATCAGCCGCGAAAATACCGCGACTACCGTGAACTGCTCGCGCAGGAAAAGCCCGAGATCGTGATCGTGGCGACGCCCGATCACTGGCACGCGTTGCCGACCATCGCGGCGGTGAAGGCGGGTGCGCACGTTTACGTCGAGAAACCGATCGCGCACACGATTATGGAAGGACGCGCGATGGTGAACGCGGCGCGCGCGGCAAACCGGGTGGTGCAAGTCGGCACGCACCGCCGCACCTCGCCGCACACGATCCAAGCGCGGGAGATGATCCGCTCGGGCAAGGTCGGCGAAATCGGGATGATTCGCTGCTTTGTGAACACGAACGGCACGGGCCCCGAGAAACCGCTGCCGACCCTACCGGTGCCGGCCGGACTCGACTGGGATCTGTGGTGCGGCCCGGCGCCGTTGCGGCCGTTCAACGGCACGGCGAACAACCAGGGCATCCATCCGCGCGGCTTCCGCCAATATCTCGATTACGCCAACGGCACGCTCGGTGACTGGGCCATCCACTGGTTCGATCAAGTGCTCTGGATCACCGACGAGAAAGCGCCGAAGAAAGTTTTCGCACTCGGCGGCCGCCCGATCAAGGGCCCGCCGGTGCTCACGCCCAACGAACAAACCACGGATGCGCCAGATCACCAGCTGGCGAATTTCGAGTTCGAAAAATTCAATCTGACCTGGGAATCGCGGCAATTCGCCGGCCACAACGGCGAAAAAGGCGACAACGCCGGCGCGAATTTCTACGGCACCAAGGGCGTATTTCAGGTGGGCTGGCGCGGCGGTTGGACATTTTTTCCCGCCAATGCCAGCGATCCCGTGCTGCACGAGGACGCGAAGCTCAACCAGCCCGACGGACAGAATATCCGCGAGCTCTGGGCGGATTTTCTCGATGCGATCCGGACGGGACGTCGTCCGGTGGCAGACATCGAGGAGGGGCATCGTTCGACGAATTGTTCGCTGCTGGCCGTGATCAGCATGAAGGTCGGCCGCAGCCTCGCGTGGGACGCGGCCAAGGAAACGATCATCGGCGATCCCGAGGCGAATATACTCCTGCGTCGCGCCTATCGCAAAGGCTGGGAATATCCGCAGGCGTAGCGAACGCATCAATTTTATCCGTCCGATCATGAATGTTCCTCCGTCAGCGTGGCGCCGGCTGATTTCGGGCCTGGGTTTTAGTGCGGCGGGATTCAGCCTTGCGATCGCGGCCGAGACTTCGGTCGTGCCGCCACCGGTGCCCGGGTTTCCGATCGGCCGGTGTGTGTTGGTGCTCAACATCACTTCGCCCGAGGATGCGAAGACGGCGGGGTTCGAGTATCTGGAGGTCAATCTCCCTGATTTGCTGCCGCTGTCGGACGAAGAATTTGCGCGGGTGGTCGCGCGGCTCCGGAGCATTGGGATTCCGTTGCTCTCGGGTTACGGATTCATGCCCGCCGATCTCAAGATCGTGGGGCCGGGGGTCGAGGCGGCGCGCGTGGACGCGGCGCTTCGCCGCGGACTCGACCGCGCGAAGCAGCTCGGACTGAGCATGGTCGTCCACGGCAATGTCATTGCAGGCAGCCGGCGCGCGCCGGATGGATTTCCCCTCGCGGAAGCACGGAAGCAGTTTGTCGATTTCTGCCGCCGGGCGGCGCGCGAAGCAGCGGCGCGGGGCATCACCGTCCTCATCCAGCCGATGGGCGTGAAGTCCACGAACGTGATCAACACCGTCGCGGAAGGCCTCGCCTTGGTCGAGGAAGTGAACAGCCCGCAGCTGCAAATGCTCGTGGATTTCTCCTCGCTGGTGGAGGGGCAGGAAGACTTTGCGATTCTTCGTCGGGCGGCGCCGCACATCCGGCAGCTTGAAATTCAGAATCCAAACGGCCGCGTCTATCCGCAACGGGCGGATGAGGCTGACTACGGGTCGTTTCTCCGGGCGCTGAAAGCGGGCGGCTATCAGGGCGGAATCAGCATTCACGGCAAACCCGGCGATTTTTTCACGACCGCGCCGCGGGCGCTCACGATGTTGCGCGGACTGATCGCGGCGGAACTCGCCCCGGGGAAGAAAGACTGACGCGCGGCGCTGGCCGCAGTCAGTCCGCGATCGGAAACGCGAGCCGGAGCGTTTCGCCGACGGGCAGCGCGCGCCACTGCACGATCAGGGCGGCGCGCTGGGCGCGGATGCGGGCGAGTTCCACGGCCGCCACTCTGCGATAGGGCGGGAGCCCCTGTGCCGTGAGCGAGTCGGTGAGCGCGGCCGAAAATTCCGTCTCGGACAAATCGTCGTCCAGCCGCTCGATGTTGCCCACAAGATTTTCCGCCAGCAGGCCCTCCACCGGTAGCCGGGCGGCGACACCGGCTTGGGTGAAATCCTCAAGATTCCAGCCGGCGGCGATGAGGCCAAAGAAGCCCTCGCGCAACCCGAGTTCCGACTCGACGGCGAAGTGCGTGAGATCGTGCAGCGGAAAAAATGACGGCACGCGCAACCACGTCGCGGTGCCGTCGGGCCGGCGGCAGGTGAGCGCGGAGCGTTCGGCGGAAACTTTCTTCAGCTCGATCTGGAGCAGGCGGCGCATAACGGGTGACGGGTCGGAGTAATCGTGAAAACGCGAAAGAGCGGAGACACCGAAAGAATC
This sequence comes from Opitutales bacterium, assembly GCA_038231575.1. GTDB lineage: Bacteria > Verrucomicrobiota > Verrucomicrobiia > Opitutales > Opitutaceae > CAITWF01. The sequence goes on from JBBRLB010000001.1 coordinate 40,363, forward strand.
CTTCAGGGCTTTCGCTCTTCGGTGTTGCCGCGCTTGATCTGACGCGGCTTCGACTCCACCAGGCGCGGAAACTCCACGCCCCACAGCGAGGGGTGCTCCTGGCGGTGCGAGTCGGCGTCAGACGCGAGATGCCTGAACACATCGGCGAAACGCAGGCTGCATTGGAGCCGGCGCTGCGTCTTCGAATCGATCTTCGGGTTCACCTCGATGATGGCGGTGGTGAAGGGCGGGGCCGCTTTGATTTTCTTCGCGGCGGCGCGCGCTTGTTCGGGCGTGAGCGACTTGTCCTTGATCACGGCGTCGAGTTTTTCGAGATCGGCGCGGGTGACGGAACCCCAGAGTTTTCTCCACGCGGCCGGTTCGATCCGCGGCGCAACGAGGTTTACGAACCGTTTCTCCTCGCCGGCCTGCTCCCAAAATCCGAGCGCGAGGATGAACGGCTCGTGAATGTCGAACTGCCGCAGCGCATCGCCGAGATCGATCGGCGTGCCATATTTGATCGCCTTGGGGTTCACCGGCACGCCGCCGTGATCGTGGTTTTGGGCGGCGGGGATGTCCCATTTTTGCGTGTAACTCGGCGGGCGGTAGCCGCCAAAAAACGTGTCGTCGATCCATTCCTCGAAAACGAGGCCATGGTGCTGCACCTCTTGCGCGACGGACGTAACCATCGCGATCATTGCGCCGATCGTCGCGGCGAAAATCTTGAGGCGATGCGAAAGGCGATTCATGTGAACGGCGACGGAGGGACTCTGACTTAATGCGCGAGCAGTGCGCGCACTTCCTTTTCGAGTGCGGCACCGGCGGAGCGATGAGCGAGCCGGTAAGTGTTGGTGGAACTCAACTGGTCTCCCGGCTTCAACGTTTTCAGTGGGCTCAGCGTTTCGAATTCAACGTAAGGCACGGGGTCGGCGTTGGTGTAGACCTCGACACTGCAACCGTCGTCGGGATAGTCGGCGCCCGCGACGCGCGAAAGGTCGATGCGGAGAAGTTGCCGCTCACCGGCCCAGACGAGGACGGAGCCGTCGTTCCCGGTTTTGTGCGACTCAGCGCGGTCGCGGGTGATGCGCACCCAGTCGACTTCGCGCTTTCGAAAGGCCTCGGGCATCGGCCAAGTCGGTGCGGCTCCGGTCGGAAACTTCGAGCGCGCTGGAACAGGCATAAAACCAGCGACGGGATCGCGGAGCTGGCTGATGACCCACACCGAGACTGTGACGGGTTCGCCGGAAATTTTTTCGTAAGTCGTCTCGACGCGCATGACGGGCTCGGTCGGGTCGAGCGCGATGCGGCGCACGGTGCGCAGGTGGAAGCGCGGACTTTCCGGTGAGGTGAGCGTGACGGAGCGATCGTCGTTCACGCGGGCGGTGAGCGGCGCGGCGTCGAAGATGTCGGGCGGCGGCCAGTTCCAGAGCGTTTGCGGCGCCGGCCAGGTTTTGTCGCCGCCGAAACTGCCGTGCGCGGTTTTCCACGGATCGGCCGGCATGGGCTGGCCCGCGAGTTTTTCGTTTTCCCAAAACGGGCCGTCGGTCTCGCCGGCGAAACGAAGCTGCATCACGCGACCCACGGCGGGCACGATGACGGCCTCGACCACGCCATTGCGCAGCACGATCGCGTCGTGCCAGCCGCGATGATTCTGAGCGGTGGCGACGGTGACGGAGGATTCGGCGGTGCCGCCGCGGGTGACCAACGTCAGGGCAAGGAGCGTGAGCAGGGGCGGAACGCGCATGGGCCGAGCTTGGGCGCGCTCGCCGGCGGGCACAAGGCCGCTCGCGGCGCGGAAAAGTTGGCCAACCGCGGGGCCGTGGTCCACGCTCCGGACTACCCCGATGAATTCTCGCGCTTTCTTTTTCCGCCTGGCCGCAGGCTTTGTGTCAGCGGTAACGCTCACTCTGGCCCAAGCCCCGCGGCCCAACATCGTCTTCATCCTCGCCGACGATCTTGGTTACGGCGAACTCGGTTGCTACGGCGAAAAACTGATTGCGACGCCGCAGGTCGATCGGCTCGCGGCGGAGGGGATGAAGTTCACCCAGTTCTACGCGGGCTGCACCGTGTGCGCGCCGTCGCGCAGCGTGTTGATGACGGGCCTGCACATGGGCCACACGACGGTGCGCGGCAACGCGGGCCGGGGTGATTCGGCGGCGCAGACCTTGCGCGCCGGCGACATCACGATCGCGCGCGTGCTGCACGACGCGGGTTACGCGACGGGCCTCACCGGCAAGTGGGGCCTCGGGCTCGAGCACGAAGAAGGGGAACCGCGCAAGCAGGGATTCGATTACTATTTTGGTTTCCTCAACCAGACCCACGCCCACAACCACTACCCGGATTTTCTGTGGCGCAACGGCGAGAAGATCCCGCTGCCGAACGTCGTCACGCCGGTCGGCGAAGTGACCGGCGCGGGCTACGCGACGAAGCGCGTCGTTTACGCGAACGATCTGTTCTTTGACGAGGCGAAGGCATTCATCGCGCGGAATCGCGCGAACCCGTTTTTCCTCTACCTCGCGTTGACGACGCCGCACGCGAACAACGAAGCGGCCCGCGCGCTCGGCGACGGCAACGAAGTGCCGGAGCACAAGGCTTACGCGGCGCAGCCGTGGAACGATTCGCAGAAAAATCACGCTGCGATGATCTCGCGGATGGACACGGGCGTCGGCGCCGTGATGGCGCAGCTCAAGGAACTCGGGCTCGACGATCGCACACTGGTGATTTTTACGAGTGACAACGGCCCGCACCGCGAGGGCGGGCCGAACTACGCCCCGGAGTTTTTCACGGCGAGCGGCCCGTTGCGCGGTATCAAGCGCGACTTGTGGGACGGTGGCATCCGGGTGCCCTTCATCGCGCGATGGCCGGGAAAAATCAAAGCGGGCGCCGAGTCAAAACAGGTCGGATATTTCGGCGATATGATGGCGACATTCGCGGAGTTCACAGACGCGAAACCACCGGCGAACGTCGACAGCGTCAGCCTCGTGCCGACCTTGCTCGGCCGCGGCCCGCAGGCGAAACACGACTTTCTCTACTGGGAATTTTACGAGGGCGGGGTCAGCCAGTCGGTGCTGCTCGGCGATCGGTGGAAGGGTGTCCGGCTGAAATCGCCGGCCGCGCCGATCGCCGTCTACGATCTCTCGGCCGATCTCGGCGAGCAGACGGATGTCGCGGCGAAGCAGCCGGCGATCGTCGCGCGCGTCGCCGAGATCATGAAATCCCAGCACATCGACAACGCATACTGGAAGATTCCGGCCGCGGCGGGCAAGTAGCTCACGTCGCGAGCGGGATGGTGAAGCAGAACGTCGCGCCTTTGCCGGGCGCGCTGAGCGCCCAGATTTCCCCGCCGTGGTCCTCGACGATCTTTTTGCAGATCGTGAGGCCGAGGCCGGTGCCGTGGGCTTTGCCGTGCGTGGCGAAGGGTTGGAACAGGGACTCCGCGATCGCGGGGGCGATGCCCTTGCCGGTGTCTTCGACCTCAATGCGGAGTTCGCCGTTTTCGACGGCGAAGCGGATGAAAATTTTCCCGCCGTCGGATATTTCATCCACCGCGTTGTTGAGCAGGTTGTAGAACAGGCGCGACAGCCGTTGGGTGTCGACCCGCACCTCGATCTCGGGCGGCGGCGTGGCGACTTCGAGCTTCACCCCGCGCTCCGCGATTTCCTGGCGGATTTCGTCGGCGAGCGGATTCATGTAGCGCGCGAAATTCACCGTCTGGAGCAAGGGCTTCTGGCCGGTGGGCTTCGTGAAATCGATCAACTCCTGCAGCATGTTCGTCATGCGCTCGACTTGGCGCGCGATGCGGTCGGCGGCCTTGTGGCGCATCGGTGGCGCGGTGGTGTCGCTGCACGCGAGCTCGGCGGCGAGGCCGATGATGGTAAGGGGATTTTTGAAATCGTGGACGATGGTGCCGGCGAAGCGGCCGACGACGGCGAGGCGCTCGGCTTGGAGAATCTCGTCGGCGTATTTCTGGTTGAGCGCGCGCATGCGCAGGCTGAATTCGCGGATGAGATTAAGCGCGAATTGCGGGCGGCGCTCGAGCAGGTTGAGCAGGTCGGCGCGCGAAAGGAAATAAGTCTCGGTCTCGCCCTCGGCTTTTGCCGTGGCGGAGCGCGGCGCATCATCGAGCACCGCCATCTCGCCAAAAAAATCGCCCGGCCCAATGGTGGCGAGAGTGCGGCTCTGGCCGTTGCCGACGACCGCGGAAATCTGCACGCGGCCGGATTCGAGCAGATAAAACCCATCGCCGGAGTCACCCGCGGAAAAAATCACGTCGCCCTCGCGGAATTTTTTCACGTGGCCAGTGCGGCCGAGGGCGCGCAATTCTTCGTTCAGGGCGCCAACGAAGCGGGTTTCCGAGGACGGCATGCGGTCCACCATAGCGGGCGCCGCGCCAAAAGAAAGTCATTCAATGGGAATTTCCGGACCCCGGATGGTGCGCGGTTCGCTCTCCCTCGGCGCAGGCGGCGAGGCGGCGTTGCAGGAATTCGCGTTCGGCCGGCACGGTCACGAGCGCCAAGGCGCGTCGGAGCGCGGTCGCGGCCTCCACCGGGTGTCCGGCGCCGAGCAGCAACTGGCCGCGCACCGCGTGAAACAGATGATATGACTCCAGCGTGCGGCGTCGCGGGATTTTTTCGAGCGCGCTGAGCGCGGCGGGCGCACCCTGCACGCGGGCGAGGGCCACGGTGCGGTTGAGCGCGATGATCGGCGAGGGATCGAGGGCGACCAGCGCGTCGTAGAGCTCGAGGATGTGCAGCCAATTCGTCTGATCGTAATTTGGCGCGAGCGCGTGCGTGGCGGCGATGCCGGCCTCGAGGTGCCAGCGCGTGACGCGTGGGCCGGCCGCGGAGCGATCGAGATGCGCGAGGCCGCGGGCGATTTGCGCGCGATCCCAGCGGGAGCGATCCTGGGCGGCGAGAATCAGGAGCGAGCCGTCGTCGGCGACGCGCGCGGGCAGCCGCGCGGCGTGCAGGTGAAGCAGCGCGAGGAGCGCGTGCGTCGCGGGGCCGTCGCCGAGCGGGTGGGCGGCGAGAAGTTCGCCGAGCCGAATGGCCTCCGCGCACAGATCGGCGCGCAGGAGCGAGTCGCCGTGGGAGGCCTTGTAGCCTTCGTTAAACAGCAGGTAGAGCGCGGCGAGCACGGACGCGACGCGCGGGGCGAGCTGGCGTGCGGGCGGAAGTTCGATGGCGACCCGCGCCGCGCGGAGCTGCTTGCGCGCCCGCACGAGTTTTTTCGTGATGGCTGCCTCGCTCGCGAGGAAGGCCGCGGCGATTTCGCGATCGCCGAAACCGCAGAGGGTCCGGAGCACCAGCGCGACTTGGGCGTCGACCGGTAGCACGGGCGAACAGCACACGAACATCATGCGCAGCTGGCGGTCGGCGATTTCATCCTCGAATTGCGGCGGCGGCGCGGCGAGCGCCTCGCTCGCGGTTTCCGCGATGAGCGGCGCGAGCTCCGGCGATTTTTTCGCGAGCACGCGATCGCGGCGCAGCGTGTCGAAGGCGCGGTGGCGCGCGGTCTGCAGCAGCCAGGCGGAGGGATTTTCCGGCACGCCGGTGAACGGCCACACTTGCATCGCGCGGAGCAGCGCGTCCTGCACCACATCCTCGGCGAGGTGGAGATGGGCCGCGCCGAGCCGGCCCGCGAGAATCGCCACGAGCCGGCCGGACTCGCGGCGAAAAAGATGACCGACCACGCCGGCGACATCGGTCGCGCCGGCACTGGCCGCGGGCTCACATGGCGGGGAGCGGTTCAACCGGACGAACCTCGACGATCGTGTTGCCCATCACAAGTCCGGGGCAACCGCGGGCGATGACTTCGGCGGCGGCGAGATCGCGGGCGTTAACGAGGACGTAGCCCCCCACCACTTCCTTGGCTTCAGTGAACGGGCCGTCGGTGACTTCGACCTTGGGTCCGCGCAGCACGCGGCCGCCATCTTGGAGGCGGTTGACGCCCGCCATCTCGCCGCGCGCGCCCATGCCTTTCATCCACGCCATCCATTTTCCCATGATCTGCTCCATCTCAGCGGGAGTCGGATCGGGGCCTGCTTGCGAATGGCGAAACAGGAGGAGGAACTGGGCGGATGGGGGAGTGGAGCTCATGTTGGGATTGGAATTGTTTCTGGTTCGACCTGATGACGAACGGCGTGGCGACGGGAGGACAATTTTCTAGAGAAAATCACGCACGCTCTCACGGGTGTGGCGACGACCGGATTGGGCGCACCTCGACAGTGGTGCCGGGTTGTTCGAGGCCGGGGCAACCCGACGCGACCTCGGTCGCGTGCTCGATGTCACGGGCGGCGACGATGACGAAGCCGCCGACCATTTCCTTCGCCTCGATAAACGGCCCGTCGCTCACCTGGCCATGCGTGCGGAGGACTTTGCCGGTGAACTCGAGGCCGTTGGTCGCGACGAATTCGCCCCGGGCCTTGATGCCGTCCATCCAGATTTTGAACTTCGCCATGATTTTCGTCAGCTCGGCGGGCGCGGGCATGGTGCCCGAATGGCGGAGGAGGAGAAGGTAGTGGGAGGGGTTCGGTTGATTCATGAGGATGAGGCGGGTCCGGAGTGATGACGAATGGGCGCGGGGCGGAAGGACAAAAGACCGCGCGAGTTCATGAGCAAGCAACCCTGCCCGAAAATGAAAACGCCGCCGGGACAACCAAGCGGCGCTTTTTTTGACGCGGCCGGCGACTCCGGTCGGCCCGCACGCGCGACCCCAGGGGCGCGGGAAAAATGGGGTTAAGTGCTTCGCCCCGGGCGCGGCCTCAGGGCGCGAAAGTCGGGTCCATTCAAACGGACAGGCCGCGAGGCGCAGTGCACCGCGGCCCGGTTACGTTGAGCTGATCTGGCGGGGGATCAGTTGCGGGCGGCGACGAAGATTTTGTCGAGCTTGGGCGCCGTCAGCATCGCGATGGCGACCCGGGGCGTGACGAGAGAGAGTTGGCTGACGCGGCCCGTGTTGAATTTCACGACCAGCGTGCCGGTGGCCGTGGTATTCTCGACTTCGTAGTGCGGATAGAGCCACGTGCCGTCGCCGAGCTTCGCGGTCGGCTGGCCGAGCTTGGCGAGGACTTGGATTTGGAACGTGCCGGTTTCGACGTAAGGGCCGGCGTTTTTGACGGCGACGCTGCCGTCGCGGGCGAGTAGCTCGGCGGCGCGGCTGGAATCGGCGGCGAGGGCGATGGCCGGAAGCGCGAACGCGACGGCGAGAGTGAGGAGGCGGAGGGCGGAGGAGGCGATTTGGTTTTTCATGGCGGTTATTTTTCTGGCGTGGAAGTTTGGGGTGAAGTCACCGGCGGGTGACGTGGGCGAAGTTGCGCGTGCGTGCCGCGCGCCGCGAAAAAACCCGAGCGAACGGCTCGCGCGCGGAGCAAAAGGTTGGTCTCGCCCAGTCAACGGCTCGCCCGGCGAGTGAACGGCTCGGAAAACGCGTGGACGCCCGCGAACGGAGGCCGCAACGTCGCGTGGTCCCGCATGAATCACCGTTGGCTCATTCTACCCCTGCTGGCTTGGCCCGTCGTCTCGGCGTTCGCGGAGCACACGTGGAAGCCCGCGCGAGAACTGGCCGGGCAGCTTAACCTCGCGCGCCTGATCCCCGCGTCGGCCGAGAGCTCCGAGTTGCGCTGCCGGGTGGGCGACGATCCGCGCTGGGCGCAGCAGGACTGGGACGACGCGGCGTGGGACGTAACCGAGTTTCGCAACGTGCCCTCGGATCGCGGCCTCGTCTGGCTGCGTTTTTGCGTGCGCGATCCGACGGCACCGCTGCCGGACGCGTTGTTTCTCAGCCTCCCGTATTCCTACGAGCTTTATTGGGACGGCGTGTTGATCGGCCGATCGGGCCGGCCGGCCGCCACGCGTGCGGAGGAAGTGCCGGGTCACTCGCTTAACACCATGAGCGTTTCGCCCGAGCTGCGCGCGGCGGGCGAACACGTGATCGCGATCCGCGCGTCGGGATTCCACAATCGCTATCCGGGCCCGACGGCACCGGTGCAAATCCTACCGCTGCCGCTGGGCGAATGGCAGCAATTGAATTCGCGGGGCGCAATCCTGCCGCACGCGGCGATGGGCGCGATGCTGATGGTCACGATCACGGCCTGCGTGATGTGGCTGCTGGCGGCGCGGATGGCGGCGCTGCTCGCTTTCGCGGCGCTGACGCTATGCACGACCGTCGCGCAGGCCGTCGCGATGGCCTTTTGGGATTACGGTTATTCCTACGAGTGGAATTACGCGGCCAACCTCGCCCGCGGCTATGCGATCGATGCCGGCGGACTGTGCCTGCTCGCACTGGTGATTGTGATGTTCGCGCTGCCGCGGCGCTGTTGGTTCGCGCTCGTCGTGCTGCCTGTGGTGGGCGTGGTTTTGGGCTGGTTCAGCACATCGTTGTATCGTCCGCTCCTGACGAGCGCGTTTGCACTCTCGCTGCTCGCCACCGGCTGGGCGGCGGGGCGGAATCGATTGGGTGCGCGCGTCGTCTTCACCGGGATCCTGATCACCGCGGCGGTCTGGCTCTACGATCCCGTCCACTTTGTCCTGAGCTGGTATTTCCAGGGATTCCTGCCGACGCTGGTGGGCGTCACCGCGGCCATTGCGCTGCAAGTGCGCGCGGCGCGGCGCCAGGCGCACGAGGTGCAGCTCATGGCGGCGCGCCTGGAGCTCGAATTGCTGAAGAAAAATCTCCAGCCGCACTTTCTGCTCAACACGCTCGCGACGATCGTCGAAGTGATCGAGCAGGAGCCGAAGTCCGCGGTCACGATCATCGAGGCCCTCGCGCGCGAGTTCCGGATTCTGGCGCGCGTGTCGGGGGAAAAGCTGATTCCGCTCGCCCACGAGTTGGAGCTCTGTCGCGCGCACCTGCGAATCATGAGTCTGCGCAAGGGCGCGCAGTGCGTGCTCGACGTCGTGCCAGACACCGACGAGCGGCTGCTCGTGCCGCCGGCGCTGTTCCACACGCTCGTGGAAAATGGGCTCACGCACCTCCTGCCGGAGGACGGGTGGCAACGTTTTGAACTGGGTGCGACGATCGAGAGGAATCGGGTCCGCTTTACCCTCGTCGCGCGGGGCCAGCCGATGGCGGACGACCGCGCGCTTACGCTGCTGCCGCTGCCCGCGACACCTGCACCGTTCCCGCCGGTGAAGAAACGCGAGGGCACCGGACTGCGCTACGTCAAAGCGCGACTCGAAGAGAGCTTCCCCGGTCGTTGGTCCCTCCAGGGCGAAGCCGTTCCCCAGGGCTGGCGGACCGTGGTTGAGATCGCGGGCGTTGAGCGCGTGCCGGTGGAAGAGGTGAAAAAGACCTATGAGACTGCTGATCGTTGAAGACGAACCGCTGCTCGCGCAGCGCTTGGAACGCTTCTGCCGCGAGATTCTCGGCGAGCGGCTGGAATCGGTGCGGCTGGCGAACCTCCTCTCCGAAGCGAGCGCCCGGTTGGACGAGTCGCCGATCGATCTGCTCCTGCTCGATCTCAATTTGCATGGGCGCGACGGCATGGAGCTGTTGCAGGCGGCGGTCGCGGGTTCGTTTCACACGATCATCGTGTCGGCCAATACCGAGCAGGCGTTGCGGGCCTTCGAGTTCGGCGTGATCGATTTCGTCCCGAAGCCGTTTTCAAAAGAGCGGCTGGCATCGGCGCTGGCGCGGGTCACCGAGCGCGATGGGCGCGCGGCTGGCGCGGCAAAATTCCTCGCCGTAAAAAAATATGGCAGGGTCGAGCTCGTGGAGATCGATCGTGTGCTCTACGTCGAGGGCGCGGGGGCCTACGCCGAACTCGTGCTCGATGACGGCAAGCGCGAACTGCACGACAAGACGCTCGAAAAATTACATGCATTGCTGCCGCCGGGCTTCGAGCGCATCCACAAAAGCTACGTCGTGCGGTGGAGCGCGTTGAAGGCGCTGCATGCGCAGGAGGGCAGTCACTACGAGGCGGAGTTGCGGAATGGCCAGCGCCTTCCCGTCGGTCGCACGCGCTACAAGGAACTGCGCGAGAAGCTCGGCTGACCGGAAGTGGCCACCAACCTGAGCGAGTGGAGCAGGACCACTCGCTCTCGCCTGCGGCTACGACACCGCTTACTTCTTGGCGGCGGCCGCGGCGGGCGCGGGCGGCAGGTTCTTGCACGACTGCCACGCGAGGAAGCGCCACTTGCCGTGTTCTTCGCGCCACACGCCGAGGAAATTGAGATCGAGTTCGTTGGCGCCGCTCGCATTGCGCGTGTGGGTGAGCACGCGGCCGCTCATCAGCACGATGCCGGGGCTGGCCGGCACGAAATTCAGCTCCTTGTAATCGTAGGTCTCATAGACGGTGCTGTGGGTCGTGAGCGACTTGATGTAGCTCGCCTTCGTGTCGACGTGGCCGCTGGAGTGCGCGTAGCGGAGTTCGTCGGAGAAAATCGCGTCGAGCCGCGCACCGTCGCCGGCCTTGGTGGCGGCGACGCGTTCGGCGTCGGCGGCTTTGACGGCGGCGATGATCTTGTCGTCAGCGGCGCGGAGCGAGAGCAGCGCCAGCGCGAGGCAGGGAAGGAGGCGGAGGAGTTTTTTCATAGGGAGAGCGCCGCAACCGAATCGAGGCGCCCCCGGGGTGGCAAGCCGGTTGCACGCGGGCCGCACCTCCCCGCGCTCCCCCGCCAGCGGACGATGTTTGTAACGTATTCCGTTACTTTGGGGCGGGTCCTTTCCGCTCGGAGGAGGGAAGGGATGTAACGTATTACGTTACATCCGGTGCGAATGATTTTAGTCCAGCCACGTGAAAAACCGATCGAAGCGCGGACGGAGCCAGTGGTTCCGATCGCCGGACACTACTACGCCCTTCGCCTCGCCGATGATTTCGGCACGCGGCACGAAGCCGAAGAAGCGCGAGTCGTGGCTGTTGTCGCGGTTGTCACCCATCATGAAGTAGTGGCCGGCGGGCACCCGCGTCGGGCCGAAGCTGCGCAACGCGGGACGGGCGGGCAGCGCCATCACAGCATGCGCGTGCGCACCGGCGGTAGGCGCCGGGGTGAGTTGCTCGCGGGCGAAAATGGCGCGGTCGCGCTCCGCCGGCTCGAGGTCCTTAGCACCGCGCGTGGTGCCGGCGAGCGGCGCGTAGGTTTGCGCGACGCCGTTCACGAAAAGAACTTCGCGGCGCAGCTCGATCGTGTCGCCCGGCTGGCCGACGATGCGTTTCACCAGCCGCATGCCGCTGTCGGGCGCGAAACACACCACGACTTCGCCGCGCGCGGGGTCCGCCCAGTGCGCGACGCGCACGAACGTGAACGGCACGCGCAGATCGTAGGCGAGCTTGTTGATGAAGACGACGTCGCCGCACAGGATGGTCGGCTGCATCGAGCCGGTGGGCACATAGTTGATGTCGGCGATCGCGGATTTTCCGGCGGTGATCAGCAGGAACGGCAGCGCGAGCGGGCGGACCCATTCGCGCCAGAGGTAGCGGGCACCGCGACGGAGAAGGGGCTTGGATTTCATCGCCGCGAAACAAACTCGTCCGCCCCGCGACCGCCAGCCGCCGGTGGATGAACGGGCCGTTTCCGTCCGCGAACGGTCGCTTCGGGCCGGAGAGAACCACGGAGGGACACCAATCGGCACGAAGTCCGAACGGGCCCCACGAATGGCGGGAGGCTGTCACCCGAAAGCGGTGGTGGATGCGGTGGGATAAGTTGGCCCGGGCGGTATCCGATGTTGTCAACATTCAACCCATGATTCCTCCGGTGAACCGACTCCTTCACCTTCATTCCTCCTTTGCTCCGCCGTCGTAGCGGATGGCGTGGCCGGTTTGCAGGAGGGAGTTGTTGAGGAAAAGTGACGAGTGACTTGTGACAAGTGACGAGTTGCTGTCTGCGGAATCCGCCGCGCCTTCGGACGCGACGAACACGTCGGCGAGATAGCGATCGTATTTGTCGGGCTTCGTGGTGCTGACGATCACTTCGTCGCCGGAGCGGAGGAGGGCGTCGACGAACGCTTTCGCGGCGCGGCCGGCGGCGGTGGAAATTTCCGGGCAGTCGAGTCCGCGCAGGCGCAGCTTTAACTCGTGCGTGAAGCCGGGCGCGAGCGTGAACGCGACGGTGAGCGTGTCGCCGTCGATGATTTTACGGACGGTGGCGACGTAGGTGAAGAGTTGATCTTTCGTGGCGGGGTCCACTTTGCGGACGCCATCCTCATTGAGTCGCACGATGTCTTTCGTTGTGAGTTTGGAGGTCGGGCCGAGTTCGCGATAGAATTTGAATCCGAGATCAACCTCGGGGCCAGCGCCGCGATCGACGATCGGATGCAGCCCCGGTGTGCCGCGGCGCGGCGTGAGGAGTTCGACAGGTGGGACTTCCTTTTCGCCGGACTCGATGGCCGTGGCGTTGAATTCACGGACGCGTTCGACGATTTCTCCCGAACTCCAATCGTGCTTCACGGCCTGAGCCGCCAACGCTGTGCGTTGCTTCTCATCGTCCACTTGGCAAAGCAACCGGCAGCGGTTCCAGCCCAATTGCGCGACATGTCGCGCAATTGGGAAGTAGCGGTGAAATTGGGAGCATTCCTGCAGGGTCCGTTTGCTGATGTCGGTGTCGGCGGCGAGTTTCTCGTAGACCTTGGCGCCGTAGTCGGCGCGCTCGTGAAAGAGCAGGACATGCTCATTGATGAGCCGGCCGGTCTCGTGATACGTCTCGAGCCACGCGTGATCGATGGCGCGGCGGCCTTGGACGACAACGGCGACGACCGCCTCGCGGAGTTGCGCGTAGGTCTTCGGCGTCGGAGTGATCGCATGCGAGGGCATGAGGAAGCGAGGACGGATGTTTGTGGCGGAGGTTCGCCCGGAAGTCGCGCCGAAATCCACGACGAGGGCCCGCGAATGACGCGAATCGATCCGCAGAACCCGACAAGGCTTAACCACGGATGAACACGAACTGACACGAATGTCCGGCAAGAATTTTACCACGGATGGACGCGGATAGACACGGATGGAATTCAGGAGGATGAGGCGGTTTGAACCGTTCACCCATTGGCGAGTGACAGAGTGCCTCCGGGCGTTCGTCTCGCGAGTTCGAGCTTCGTTTCCATTGGTGGTTTCAGTGGATTGATGGGCCTAATCCGTGTGCATCCGAGTCCATCCGTGGTTCTCCACTGGCGAATTTTCGTTTGTTTTCAGAGTGGGGCAGGGCGATAGTGCGCGCATGTTGGCCAAATCCCCCCCTCCCGCGTTGGCGCGACTGTTCGACGAGGTCGGCACCGTGGACTGTGTTGGTGTCGAGGAGCGCGTCGCGAAATACACCACGCGCTCGATCAAGAAGGCGTCCAAGGTCAAAGGCCTGAAACTCGCTCAGTCGATGGTCGATCTCACGACGCTCGAGGGCAAGGACACGCCCGGCAAGGTCGCGTCGCTCTGCCAAAAGGCGCTGCACCCGCACGACGATCCCAGTTTCCCGCAGGTCGCCGCGGTGTGCGTGTATCCGTCGATGGTCCGCCACGCGCGCAAGGCGCTCGGCAGCGACACCGCGGTGCGCATTGCGTCGGTCGCGACGGCCTTTCCGAGCGGGCAGGCGCCCCTGCGCACGCGCCTCGCCGAGGTGAAGGCCGCGGTGGCCGACGGCGCCGACGAAATCGACATGGTGATCAACCGCGGGGCGTTTCTCGCGGGCGACTTTGCACTGGTGCAGGACGAAATCGCGGCGGTGTGCGAGGCCTGCGGCGACGCGGCGCTCAAGGTGATTCTCGAAGTCAGCGAACTGGAAACCTACGACAACATCCGCGCCGCCTCCTTTATTGCGATGCGCGTGATCCGCGAGGGCGACTTCATCAAGACCAGCACCGGCAAGACCTCCCTCAACGCCACGCTCGGCAACAACCAGGTGATGATCGACGCGATCCGCGATTTCTACCTCGATACCGGCATCGCGATCGGGATGAAGCCCGCGGGTGGCATTCGCACCGCGAAGCAATCCCTGCAGTTTCTCATCGCCGTGAAAGAAACGCTCGGCGACGCGTGGCTGACGAACGAGCGCTATCGTTTCGGCGCGAGTTCCCTGCTCAACGATCTCCTCCGCCAGCTCGAAAAGGAAAAGACCGGGGCTTACCAGGCGCCCTATTATTTCAGCGAAGCGGCCGAGAGCTACTAACCCCGCCGCATCGCCCGCGAATCACGCGAATTGACGCGAACCACTTCAAACCGAAGCACCGAAACTCCCGCCGGAATTCGCGCATATTCGCGTGATTCGCGGGCTCAAAAAATGCCCACCCTCACTGCCGAACGTAAAACCACCCGTCCGTCGCGTCCCGCGCCCGAACTCATCTTCGGCGATCTGTGGGACTACGATCCCGCGCCCGAGACCGCCGATCCGAAGCTCAAGCCGCGCTACGATCTTTTCATCAATGGCGAATTCGTCGCCGCGAAGTCGGGAAAATATTTCGACTCCATCAATCCCGCCAACGAGCAAAAGCTCGCCGAGATCGCGCTGGCGGGTAACGACGATGTCGATGCGGCCTACGCTGCGGCGCACAAGGCCTTCGACACGACGTGGGGCAAGATGCCCGGCCGCGAACGCGCCAAGTATCTCTACCGCATCGCGCGCCTCCTGCAGGATCGCGCGCGCGAGTTCGCGGTCGCCGAAACCCTCGACGGCGGCAAGCCGATCAAGGAATCGCGCGACTTCGATGTGCCGATGGCCGCCGCGCATTTCTTCTATCACGCGGGCTGGGCCGATAAGCTCGAATATGTCGCGCCGGGCCGGAAGGTCGCGCCGCTCGGTGTCGTCGGCCAGGTGATTCCGTGGAATTTCCCGCTGCTGATGCTGGCGTGGAAAATCGCGCCGGCGCTTGCGCTGGGCAACTGCGTCGTCCTCAAACCCGCCGAGACCACTTCGATCACATGCTTGAAGCTCGCCGAGATTTTGCAGGACGCGGGCCTGCCGCCGGGCGTCGTGAACTTCGTCTCCGGCTTCGGCGAGACGGGTGCGGCGGTGATGGGGCATCCGACGGCGGCGAAAGTCGCGTTCACCGGTTCGACCGAGGTGGGCAAAATCATCATGCGCTCGCTCGCGGGCTCGGAGAAAAAGATGACGATGGAACTCGGCGGCAAGGCCGCGAACATCGTGTTCGACGACGCGCCGATCGATCAGGCGGTCGAGGGCATCATCAACGGTATTTTCTTCAACCAGGGCCACGTGTGCTGCGCCGGTTCGCGTTTGCTCGTGCACGAGCCCGTCGCCGACAAGGTCATCGCGAAACTTAAAAATCGCCTGCGCGTTCTCCGCGTCGGCGACCCGATGGACAAGAACACGGATGTGGGCGCGATCAACTCAAAGGCGCAGCTCCAGACGATCACCGAAATGGTCGAGAGCGGCGTGCAGGAGGGCGCGGAGATGTTTCAGCCGCCGTGCCGCCTGCCGGGGAAGGGTTTTTATTTCAAGCCGACGATCTTTAGCAACGTAACGATGAGTCACCGGATCGCGCGCGAGGAAATCTTCGGGCCCGTGCTGAGCATCCTCACCTTCCGGACCGTCGATGAGGCGATCGAGAAGGCGAACAACACCGCCTACGGTCTCAGCGCCGGCGTGTGGACCGACAAGGGCTCGCGCATCCTGAAGATGAGCGTCGAGCTGAAGGCCGGTGTCGTGTGGGCCAACACCTACAATAAATTCGATCCAACCTCGCCGTTCGGCGGCTACAAGGAGTCGGGCTTCGGCCGCGAAGGCGGACGTCAGGGGCTCCTCGATTACTGCAAACTGGTGTGAACCACGGATGGACACAGATAAACACGGATTCAATCTGCCCGAGGGCGAACTGACGCATCCGATCATTGGTGCGGCGTTTGAGGTGTTGAACGGCTTGGGCCACGGCTTGCATGAGAAACCCTACGAGAACGCGCTCGTCGTGGAGTGTGGTCTGCGAAACTTACCGGTGGAGCAGCAGCGCCGCTATCCGGTTCACTACAAAGGGGTGCAGGTGAGCGAATACGTGCCCGACTTGCTCGTGGGGGCGGCGGTGATTGTCGATACGAAGGTGATTGAGCGCATCACCGACCACGAGCGCGGGCAGATGTTAAACTATCTTCGCATCGCCAGCCTGCGCGTCGGCCTCATCCTTAATTTTCGAAAGCCCAAACTCGAATGGGAACGGATTGTTCTCTGAATCCGTGTTCATCTGTGTCCATCCGTGGTTAATTTTATGAGCAAGCCCGCCTACCTCACCGCTCCCGTCAAGACGGACAAGATGCCGCCGGGCATCCCCTACATCGTCGGCAACGAGGCGGCGGAGCGTTTCAATTTCTATGGGATGCGCGCGGTGCTGGTCGTCTTCATGACGAAGTATCTCATGGATCGGAACGGCGCGCTGGCGCCGATGAACGAAAACGACGCGAACAAATGGTATCATCTGTTTCTCTCGGCGAATTACTTTTTCCCGACGATCGGCGCGATCGTGTCGGATGCGTTCTGGGGGAAATACAAAATGATCGTGCGGCTGTCGCTCGTGTATTGCCTCGGCAGCGTGGTGCTCGCGCTCGATCACACGCGCCTCGGGCTCACGCTTGGGCTCACGTTAATCGCGATCGGCGCGGGGGGCATCAAGCCCTGCGTGTCGTCGCACGTCGGCGATCAGTTCGGGCCGTGGAATCAGCCGCTGCTCGCGCGGGCGTTTGGTTGGTTTTATTTCTCGGTGAATTTTGGTTCCTTCTTCTCGATTCTGCTCATCCCGTGGCTGCTCGACAAATATGGCCCCGGGCCCGCGTTCGGCGTGCCGGCGGTGCTCATGCTGGGAGCGGCTTTTATATTTTGGAGCGGTCGCCACAAGTTCGCGCACATTCCGCCCGGCGGAAAAACGTTTCTCCGCGACACCTTCAATCGCGCGGGTTTTGCCACCCTCGGCCGCGTCGCGATCATCTTCGTGTTTGTCGCCGTGTTCTGGTCACTCTGGGATCAGAGCGGGGGCGAGTGGGTGACGCAGGCGCAGAAGATGGATCTCCACTTCATGGGCATCGACTGGCTCGCCGCCCAAATTCAGGCGCTCAACGCGATCATGATTTTGGCGTTCATCCCGCTCTTCCAATACGTGATCTACCCGGTGCTCAATCGCGTGTGGCCGCTTACGTCGCTGCGCAAAATCGGCCTTGGGCTCATCGTCACCGGACTTTCGTTTCTCGTGAGCGCCTGGATTGAGCGGCAGATCGCCGCGGGCCTGAAGCCGAGCATCGGCTGGCAGCTTCCTGCCTACGCGCTGCTGTCCGCGGGCGAAGTCATGGTCTCGATCACCGGCCTCGAGTTCGCCTACACGCAGGCGCCGAAACACATGAAGGCGATGGTGCAGGCAATTTACCTGCTCGCGGTTTCCGCCGGCAATTTGTTCACCGCGCTCGTCCACGTCTTCATCGCGAATCCCGACGGCAGCGTGAAACTGCAGGGCTCCGCTTACTACACGTTCTTCGCGTGGCTCTCGATTGGCTGCGTGGCGCTCTACATTTTCGTCGCGAAAGCCTACCAAGAAAAATCCTACCTCCAGGGCGACACGCCGCCGCCCGCAGCCGAACCCGCCCTTTCCCCATGAGCAGACTTCCCATCACCAAAACCCCGAAGCCCTACGTCGGCGGCGCGTTCATCCGTTCCGAAAGCGGCCGGACCTTTCCGGTCAAGGACGCCGACGGAAATTTCTTCGCGAACATCCCGCAATGCACGCGCAAGGATCTGCGCAACGCGGTCGAGGCCGCCGCGAAGGCCGGCCCGGGCTGGGCCAAGCGCACCGCCTACAACCGCGGCCAGATTCTTTATCGTCTCGGCGAAATGCTCGAGGCGCGCCGCCAGGAAATGATCGACGTGCACGTGCGGCTCGGCGGCCCCAAAGGGCCCGCGACCAAGGCGGTCGATACCGCCGTCGATCGGTTGATCTACTACGCCGGCTGGGCCGACAAATACGAGCAGATGCTCGGCAACGTGAACCCGGTCGCGTCGGCGCATTTCAATTTCACGGTCACCGAGCCGATGGGCGTCATCGGCGTGATCGCGCCCGATCTGCCGCCGTTCCTGCCACTCGTCTCATTGATCGCGCCGGCGATCGTCAGCGGCAACACCGTCGTCGTGCTCGCGTCGGAAAAAGTGCCGTATCCCGCCGTGCTGTTCGGCGAAATGCTCGCGACGAGCGATCTGCCGGGCGGGGTGGTCAATATTCTCACCGGCTTCCGCAAGGAGATGGTGCCGACGTTCGCGACGCATACCCACCTGCGCGCGGTCGTGGGCGCCGTGAGCGCGGACGATCGGAAGGCGCTCGCGCTCGGCGCGGCGGAGAGCGTGAAGCGCACGCGGTTCGTCGACCCGGCGACCAACTGGTTGGACGACGCGGCGCAGAGCCTCTACGCGATTCGCGACACGCTCGAGTTCAAGACCACGTGGCACCCGATCGGCGCATGATCCGCTCAATGGCTTTCGCGCTGGGCTTGCTGGCGGCGGGCGCGCTAGCGCAGGCGCAACCACCGGCGCTCACTCCGGCCAGCAACGACCTCGCCAGGCGTGTGGTGTCGGATCCGAAATTCCGTGGCGCAGTGGCCGCGTTCGATCACGACTTCGATCGCTTCGTCGCGGAGCTGATCAAGCTCACGGAGATTCCGGCGCCACCGTTTGGCGAGTGGGCACGGGCGCAGGCTTATCTCGCGCTGCTCAAGGACGCGGGACTCGAAAACGTCGAGCAGGACGCCGAGGGCAATGTCATGGGATTGTGGCGTGGCAAGTCGGGCCGCGTGGTGCCGCTGCTCGCGGTGGCGGCTCATCTCGACACGGTTTTCCCCGAAGGCACGGACGTGAAAGTGAAGCGTTCGGGCGCGCGGCTTATGGCGCCGGGCATCGGCGACGACACGCGCGGGCTGGCGACGATTCTCGCTCTCGTCCGTGCGATGCGCGACGCGAAGGTCGAGACCGCGGGCGATATTCTGTTCGTCGGCGACGTCGGCGAGGAGGGCCCCGGCGATTTACGCGGGACGAAATTCCTGCTCACGAAGGGCCCATGGAAGGATCGCATCAAGCGGTTCATCACGATCGACGGCGGTAACCTCGACATCGTGACCAACTCCGGCCTCGGCAGCCTGCGCTACAAAGTCACGTTCAAGGGTCCCGGCGGACACAGTTGGGGCGCGTTCGGGACGGTCAGCCCGGCGTTCGCAATGGGCGATGCAATCGCGCGGCTCGGCCAGCTCAAGGTGCCGAAGAGTCCGAAGGTTTCCTACAATGTCGGCATCGTTTCCGGCGGCACGTCGGTGAACTCGATCCCATTTGAAGTCGCGATGGAGATCGACATGCGCGCGGTCGATCCGGCGGCGCTCAAGGACATCGACGCGAAATTCAAAAAGATCGTGGCCGAGGCGGTCGACGCGGAGAACGCCACGCGCTCGACGGCGAACGGGAAAATTACGGTCGACCTCAAGCTCATCGGCGAGCGTCCGTCGGGCACGACGCCGCCGGAATCGCCGGCGGCGCGGCAGGTCGCGGCGACGCTCGGCGTGTTCGACAAAGTGCCGGTGTGGGAAACCAACAGCACCGACGCGAACATCCCGATCAGCCTGGGCATCCCCGCGTTCGCGATCGGGCGCAACTCCGCCAACAAGAGCGGACGTAATCACTCGCTCGACGAATGGGTCGATGTGGAAAAGACGCAGGCCGTGAAAGATTTCGAGATCAGCGCGGCGTTGATCCTCAGCCTCGCCGAGTTGCCCTGAGGTGGGCGGCGCTCGCACCGAACCGCGAGCGCCGGCTTCCGCCTGATGACGGCGGGCGTCACTCCAGCGCGCTGGGATGTCGTTTTCAGACCTTCGTGGCGCGGGCGGCGGTGTTTTCGGCGAGGCGCTCGAGGAGTTTTTCGAGGCGGCGCTGGCGTGTCTCGGAAGTGCGGCATTGCGTGAGCAACTCGACAATCACGCGCTTGGTGGAGGGCGAGGCGCGTGCGAGCGCCGCCGCGGCGGCCGGACGAAACTGCAAGGCGCGACGCAAATCGTCCGGCAGCTCCGGCGATCGCGGGCCGGTATCGCGCGTGAGTGTGACTGTGAGTTTGGCGCCGGCGTCGAGTTTCGCGGGGCGCAGCAGGTTCATTTGCAGCACGAGCCGGCGCTGGTTGCCGCCGGCGGGATTAAGCGTGCTCTGGGTGTCTGCGCCGGCGTAGCGCGCGATGACTGGGATGTGCGTTTCGCCGCCGAGGGCTGCGACGATTTTTGGCGGCACGATCACCGAACGTAGGATGCCGGTTTTGACGATGGTGGCGGTGAAGACGGGCATGATGCAGAGGTAGGGCGCGTGATCCTTAACGCGTCGTGTGCGGGCGCCCGGGGGGAGGCGGCGGGTGAGCGATCACCCGCGCTCCCTTCCGGAACTGCGCGATCTCGCGCGCCGTCGGCATCGACGGGGCGGTGCCGAATTTCGTGACCGAGAGCGCGGCGACGACATTGGCGAAACGCGCGGCGGCGATCTGGTCGCCGTCGAATTTCACGAGGCCGGCCACGAAGCCACCGGCGAAGGCGTCACCGGCGCCCGTCGTATCGACGACCTTCACGCGCTGTGCCCGCAACGCGGTGAAACGATCGCGCTCCGACACAAAACAGCCGCGCGCTCCGAGCGTGACGATGACCGTCGGCACGCCGAGCGCGCGACAAAGCGCGTGCAGCCGGGCGGGAGCGCGAGCGGCGAGCGTGGCGGCGCCGGGATTTTTTCGGGGGGCGAGGCCGAGCCGGCGCACGAGCGCGTCGAACTCGCTCTCGTTCGGCAGCAACACATCGGTGAGAGTGAGAATGCGCGGATCGAAGTCGGCGCGCATCGGCGCGGGGTTGAGCACGGTGGTGGCACCGCCGTGCCGCGCGAGCCGGAAGACATGGGCGTTCACCGCGAGGTTGGTTTCATGCTGACAGACGACGACGCGGGCACGACGGACCAACGCGGACGGCACGTCGCGGGGCGCGAGGGCCGCATTGGCGCCGAGCGCGACGATGATTTGGTTTTGCCCGGCCGCATCGACCAGGATCGCGGCGGTGCCCGTGGCGTGCGGCGGCTTCGGGGTGAAACGTGCGGTGATTTTTTCCGCGCGGTAGAGTTCGCGCGCTGCGCGAGCGAACTCATCATGGCCGACCGCGCCGACGAACACTGTAGCCGCACCGGCCCGCGCGGCGGCGACTGCTTGATTTGAGCCTTTGCCACCGGGGCCCGTGACGAATTCCCCGACTACGGTTTCGCCCGGGCGTGGCAGGGTCGCGCAGCGCCAAGTGAGGTCCTGGACGTAGCTGCCTACGACAACGACGGAGGGGCTCATCGGGCAAGGCTAGCATGAGGCGAGGGTGCCTGACAAGCGGAGGGTGGATTTCCGGATTCGATGATAGGGTTTTATCGGAGGGAAAGGAGCGCACCAAGGGGCTATCGGGCGGTCTGTTGTCCTGCATGCCGTCTACGTTTACCCAGGTTATTAAGAACTCAGCGATCGTCCGGCGCGTCCGTTCGTGGCCGCGGCGCGTGACCCTGACGCTCGCGATTCTCATTCTCGTGCTGGTGGCGGTTCGCGTGGCGTTGCCGAGCGTGGTGCGCAATCAAGTGAACCACCGGCTTGAAAATATTCCGGGTTATACGGGACACGTCGACGACGTGCGCCTCCATCTCTGGCGCGGGGCCTACAGCATGCACGGCTTTGGAATTTACCGCCGCAGCGGGGAATTGAAGGAGCCGTTTTTTCTGGCCAAGGACGTCGATTTCTCGCTCGCGTGGCATGAGCTCTTCCACCGCAAGTTTGTCAGCGAGATCGAAATCGATCGCGGTCAGCTCATCTTCGTGAAAGGGCCGACGGCGGAGACGAGCCAGACCGACGCCGATCGCCGCTGGCAGGATGTGATCAACGATCTTTT
This sequence comes from Opitutales bacterium, assembly GCA_038231575.1. Taxonomy (GTDB): domain Bacteria; phylum Verrucomicrobiota; class Verrucomicrobiia; order Opitutales; family Opitutaceae; genus CAITWF01. The sequence goes on from JBBRLB010000001.1 coordinate 62,165, forward strand.
TCCGATCGATATCCAACGCCTCGAAATCACGAACGGGTTGCTGCGTTACAGGAATACAACCCTGAAACCCGTGGCGGATGTCTATGTGCGCAACATGCACGCGGTGGCGACGGGACTGCGAAATCGCGCCGGGGAGAACCAGGCGGAGCTGCCGGCCGAGATCATCGTGGAGGGCGACAGCCTCGGCGCCGGAAAACTGAAACTGCTGCTGAACGCGGAGCCTTTGGCCGCGCAGCCGCATTTTCATCTGAGCGTGAATCTCGACAATGTGAACCTGCCCGCGCTCAACGAGTCGCTGATGGCCTACGTGGGCGTGGACGTGGGGAAGGGGACGTTTCGCATGGCCGCGGAAATGGGGGGGCGCGACGGCGGCTTTCAGGGTTACGTGAAGCCCTTTTTCGAGAACGTCGATTTCAAGAATGTCACGGACAAGGACAAGAAGTTGGGCGCGCGCATCTGGGAGCACTTGGTGCAGGTCTTTGCGTGGGTCGTCAAAAACAAGGCCCGCGATCAAGTCGGCACCCGGATTCCGTTCGAGGGAAGATTTGGCGACGCGAAGATGGGTTTCTGGAGCACGGTAAAGAATTTGTTCCGCCACGGCTTTGTCCGGGCGTTCAACCCGACGGTGGAAGGCTCCATCGAGCCCGATAATGTCTTGCCCGACGGTAAGAGTGCGAACGGTCAGGATGTGGCAGCCGTCAAATCCGACCCGCCCGCTGTGCCGCGCTCGCCCCAGAAGAAGTGACGGGGCCCCGCCGCGCGGAAGTTAAGCAGGTCGGCTGCGGTCAGCCGTTCATCCTAGCGAGCATCCGTTCATCCCGAACTACGGGCACGCGCTGCGGAAGGGTGTAAGATACGCGCATGAAGCTTCAGCCCCTGACTTTCGCCGCGCTGTCGGCGGTCGCCTTGCTCGTCACGGCCGAATCCGGGGTCGTCCTTGATCGCGTCGAGCACGCCGCCGCCGGGTGGCGCCGCGCGCCCGCGCCGGTGGTCGCGACGAGCGCGGGGTATTTCGCGCCGGGCCTCGCGCGCGCGATGCTGTGCGCGGTGAGGTCCTGAGGAGCGTTTGCCAAGGTTGCCGCGTCCCGCCGAATCATCCAACGTCACTCCTCGCATGGAATCCCCCAGCACGCACGTCATCCTCGAAGACAACACGCGCCGCGCCCGCGCCAAGGAGCGGCTCTATGTGGTGTGCCAGACTGTGGGGTGGAGTGCTTTTCTGGGGCTGCAGTTGACCTTCGCGCTGGTGTTTTCGCCGAAGCGGCCGACGACGTTCGACGCCCAGCTCAATCTCACGAGCCTGCTGGTCATGATCGCGACGCTGGGCTGGCTGCTCACGCATTATACGCGACAATTTGTGGCGCGCTGGGGCTGGAAGGATTTGGGCTGGCGCCAGCTCCTGCCGCGCATTCTGGGCGTGAGCGCCGTGCAGTCGCTGCTCTGGAACGGCGTCGGCTTCGGTTACCAATATCTCGTGCTGTGCGAAAAGTGGCCGTCGGAGTTTCACCCGGCGCTGGTCATTTTCCTCTATTGGATTCAGAGCATCCCGTTGCTCGTCGGCTGGCTGTGCATTTATTTTTTCTATCACCTCTTCGATCGGCTCAACCGCTCCGAGATCGAGCGGCTGCGGCTGGCCACGACGGTGAAGGAATCGGAATTGCGCGCGCTGAAATCGCAGGTCAATCCGCACTTCATTTTTAACTCCCTCAATTCGCTCCGCGCCCTCATCGACGAGGATCCGGCGCGCGCCCGGCAGTCGGTCACGCAGCTTTCCAATCTCCTGCGCTACTCGCTGCAGAGCGGTCAGCTTGAGACGGTGCCGTTTGAGGACGAACTTCGGGTCGTGAACGACTATCTCGCGCTCGAACAGGTGCGCCACGAGGAGCGGCTGCAGGTGCGGCTCGACGTCTCGCCCGAGACACTCGGACTACCCGTGCCGCCGATGCTGCTGCAGACGCTGGTCGAAAACGCCGTGAAATATGGCATCGCGACGCGCCCCGAAGGCGGCGAGATCGCGATCATCGCGCGCTGCGTGGGCGGCTCGCTCTCGATTCAAGTCACCAACCCGGGCAACCTCAGCGTGTCCGCCAAGCCCGCCCGTTCGGTGTCGACCGGCGTCGGCTTGCGCAACGCGGCCGATCGCCTGCGCCTGCTGTTTGGCGAGCGCGCGTCGCTCCAGCTCCGCACCGAGTCGCCCGCCCTCGTGGTCGCCGAGGCGATCCTGCCCCTGCAGGGCGCCCGCGCCTGATGAAAGCCCTGCTCATCGATGACGAGCGGCTCGCGCGGAATGAGCTGCGCCGCCTGCTCGCCGCGTTTCCCGAAATCACGATCGTCGGCGAAGCGGCGAACGCCAAGCAGGCGCGTGAACAACTCGCCGCGCTCGCGCCGGATTTGATTTTTCTCGACGTGCAGATGCCCGGCGAGACGGGCATGGAGTTGCTCGAATCGCTGGAGCCGCCGGTGCCGCACGTGATCTTCACGACGGCCTACGACGAATTCGCAGTAAAGGCCTTCGATCTGAACGCGCTCGACTACCTCTTGAAGCCCGTCGATCCCGCGCGACTCGCCGGCGCCCTGGGCAAACTCCGTGAGAAGGAATTGGGCGCGGTCCCGGACTCCGCCGCGGCGAAGTCAGCGCCGCGCACGGCGCTCGCGGCCGAGGACAAAGTGTTCGTCCGCGAGGGCGACCGCTGCTGGTTCGTCGAGGTCAAATCCATCCGCCTGCTCGAGAGTGAGGGCAACTACACCCGCGTGCATTTTGAGAATGCGCAACCGCAGCTCTTCCGCTCGCTCAACGCGATGGAGGAGCGGCTCGACGCGAAATATTTCTTCCGCGCGAACCGCCGCCAGATCATCAATCTCGCCTGGATCGACAAGATCGAGCCGTGGTTCAGCGGCGGGCTGCTGGTGCAGCTCAAGGGTGGCGCGAAAGTCGAACTCAGCCGGCGCCAGGCGCAGGACTTCCGCGAGAAGATGAGCCTGTGAAATTATTCCCGTGAACAAATCAACTCCGACTCGTTTCAATTTCGGCGGCGCCGCGATCGGCTTGGGGGTCGGCGTGGCACTGGCCGCGGCCCTCGGCCCGGCGCAGGGCATTCCCCTGGGCGTCGGCCTGGCGCTCGGGTTTGGCTTGACCCGCGCCCGGCGGTGCTGAGTCCGTTTTTTCATGATCGAAGCCCACCATCTTACGAAGGTCTTTCGGGATAAAAAACGCGGGAAAATTTTCGCGACCAACGACGTTTCTTTTCGCGCGCCGCCCGGCCAGATTTACGGACTGCTGGGCGCGAACGGCGCCGGCAAGACCACGACCCTCCGGATGCTCGCCACGCTCCTCACGCCCACGACCGGCAGCGCGACGGTCGCGGGCTTCGACATTGTCCGGGAGCCGGAAAAAGCGCGGGCGAACGTCGGCTTCCTGGCGGCCTCGACCGCGCTCTATGCCCGCCTCACCGCGCGCGAGATGATCACCTATTTCGGCCGGCTCAACGGCATGGCGGATGCGGCGATTCGCGAACGGATCAAGCAGCTTTCGGCCGAGCTCGACATGGACGAGTTTCTCGACCGCCGCTGCGACAAGTTTTCGACCGGCATGAAACAAAAAACCTCGATCGCCCGGATGCTGATTCACGATCCAGCGGTGATGATTTTCGACGAGCCGACGCTCGGCCTCGATGTGATGACCGCGCGGGCCATCGTGCGTTTCGTGCGCGACTGCCGCGGGCGCGGCAAGACCGTCATCTATTCGACGCACGTGATGAGCGAGGTGGAGAAACTGTGCGACACCATCGGCATCATCCACGATGGCAAACTGCTCGCCGAGGGCACGCTCGCGGAGTTGCGGACCCGCTTCGGTGAAACGGACATGGAAGAAGTTTTCGTCAAGGCCGTGGGTGGGGAGGGCGAGCCATGAATCTGCGCAACATCGTCACCGTTTACCTCAAGGAGCTGCGCGATTCGCTGCGCGACCGCCGCACGCTGATGTCCACGATTTTTATTCCGGCGCTGGTGATGCCGTTGCTGACGTTTGGGGTCGGCAAAATCATGTCCGGGGTGATCAAGACGGCGCGGGAGGACATTCCGACGGTTGCGATCATCGGCGGAGACGATTCGCCCGCGGTGGTGGCGGCGCTGAAAAAGTCCGACAAGATGAAAGTGGTCGAGAAGCCGACCGATTACGAAAAGGCCATCGGCGACAAGCAGCTTAAAGTGGCGATCAACCTCCCCGCGGGATTCGAGGCGGGGTTGAAGGTGGGCGCCGCTCCCGCGGTGAAGGTCTACTATTATCAGGGCGAACTTAAGTCGGAGAACGGCGCCCGCGTCGTCGAGCGATTCCTCACCGATCTCCGCGAGCAGACCGTGGCGGATCGGTTGACGGAGCACGCGCTGCCGAAAACGCTGGCGCGGCCGTTTGAATTCCAGCGCGAGAATGTCGCACGGCCCGAAAAAGTCGGCGGCAATCTTTTCGGCGGCTTCGTCCCGTATCTCATCATCATCCTGTGCTTCAGCGGCGCGATGTATCCCGCGATGGATTTGACGGCGGGCGAAAAAGAACGCGGGACGATGGAGACGCTGTTGTGCAGCCCGGTGGCGCGCGTCGACATCGTGCTCGGAAAATTTCTCATGGTTCTCACGGGCTCGCTGTCGGCGATGTGTTTCATGCTGATCTCGATGGGCGTCACGGCAGCCGTGGGTGGCTCGCTGATGATCGGCGGCGCGACGACGACCCGCATGGCGGTCGGCACTACGCCGGCCCAAGCGGCCACGGGTCCGATTCCGATGATCGATCCCATGGGATTGGTCGGCGTGCTCGGGATGGTGTTTCCCGTGGCGGTGATGTTCGCGGCCGTGGCCTTCACGGTCGCGTTGTTCGCGAAGAGCTACAAGGAGGCGCAGAGCTATCTGGCCCCGATGATGATTGTGGTGATCCTGCCGGCTGTGATTGGGATGCTGCCGGGCATCGACCTCAATGCGCGCCTCGCGTTCGTCCCACTCCTCAATCTTTCGCTCGTCTGCAAAGAGATGCTCTCGGGCGTGTGGCACTGGCATTACATTGCAATCATCTTTGGCTCGTCGTGCGTGTATGCCGCGGTGGCGCTCTCCCTCGCGGTGCGGATGTTCAAGCGGGAAGACGTAATCTTTCGCGCCTAAAACGGTTTAACCGCCCTTAATCGGGCGCTGGGGGTAAAGATTTACCGAAAACCCGCCACGGGCTCGTAAAGCGCGGGTAAAACCCGGGCGTGGCCGTAGCGTTGGGGATGGGATCTAGTCTAAGGTGGCATGAGCAACCTCCACATCTCCCTCGCGCCCATGAACACCATCATTACTTTCCCGCCCGCCGCGCCGACGCTGAAACTCGCCTCCCGCAGCGCGACGAACCCATCTTCCGAGAAGTGGGCCGCGACGCTGGCCGAGGAACGCCGCCGGCTGCAGGAAGACCAGGAAGCCCTGCGTGAACGTGAAGCCAACCTGCGCGATTACGAATCCCGGTTGCGCTCCTTGCAGGCCGAGATCGAGGCTGGCCGCGGCGCGCCTCCCGTCACGACCACGCGCAACACGGCGGCGCCCTTTTTGCGGCCGACGAGCAAGGCGCCCTTTGCCGATGACGCCGCGTTGCAGGTGGCGTGGGAAAAACTTCACCGCGCCCGCGAGCTCTTCGAGGCTGAGCATTCCCATCTGCGCGACGAGCGCATCGTGGTGAACGATCAGCTGGCCGCCGTGAAGGCTCGCGAGGAGGCTCTGGCGGCACGCGAGGCCGCCGTCGCCGCGCGCGAACAACTCATCGCGGCGACCAACACCTGCGCCGTCTCCGGCGAGCCGGTCGCGAGCGAGCACACGATGTCAGCGATGACGCGGCTCACTCGCGCGCCCTTCACCATGGCACGATCGGTTTTTGGTAAGAAGTAATGCTCCCTGCCGGGCGCCTTGTGGAGGCGCCCGGCAAGGTCAGCGTGAATTTTTCTTGCGCGCCGCCGCGCACTCCCGCATCACGTCCCGCAATGATTCTTTCCGTCAAGTCCACCACCGCTGCCGCCGTCGTCACGATGACGATGGGTAAACGCGCGCGCTGGCACCGGTCGGCTTGGCGACGATGGTCATGCGCTTACTGAGCGCCGCGGAAAAAATCTAAACCGCCAAACCACCCGCCAAGCCCGACTCCTCCGAGTCGGGCTTTTTGTTTTTCCACTTTCCCTCCGTCGCAACCGCTTATGCCCATCGCCCCATGCCAACCTTAACCGCTCAACCTCCTCCGCCCGCCGCGTTCGCGCGGCGGTTCCCTCGACCGTCGGCCCGGTCCCAACCGGCGCCGCCCCCGCTTGAGCTGCCGGCCATTTCATTTTTCGGCCGCACGCTCGCCGAATACGCCCAATTCTTCGCGCTCGATCTCGCCGCGCTGCGGAAGCGCGACGTGCTCGATGTCGCGGCCGGCCCGTCGTCGTTCGCGGCCGAAGCCTGTGCGCGCGGCATCGACGCGGTCGCGATCGATCCGCTCTACACGGTGGCGCCGGCCGAGCTGGGCGCGCGCGTCGCGGCGGATTACGCGCACATGTTCGCGCAGATGAGGGCGCGGCCACGGCTCTTTAAGTTGAAAAGCTTCCCGTCGATCGACGCCGCGGAGATCGACCGGCGGCTCGCGGCGCTGCGATTTCTCGCCGACTTCGAAGCGCAGCGGCTTTACGGTCGCTATGTCGGCGGCGCGCTGCCGCGGCTGCCGTTCTTCGACGGCACCTTCGACCTCGTGCTCTGCGCGCACCTGCTCTTCACGTATGCGGCGCGGTTCGATTTCGACTGGCATCTCGCGGCGTGTCGCGAACTCGTGCGCGTGAGCGCGGGCGAAGTGCGGCTGCACCCGGTGGTCGGCGTCGACGGCAAGCCCTACGCCGGGCTCGCGCGGCTGCGGCGTGAACTCAAGGGCGCCGGCATCGCGAGCGAACTTGTGCGCGTGAACTACGAGTTTTTCGTCGGCACGGATACGATGCTGGTGTTGAGGAGGGCCTCATCATGAGCCACCCCACTGGCCTCGCGCGCACGCCCGCGCCGCCTTATTACGCCGTGATCTTCACGTCGCGACGCACCGAGGGTGATCAGGGCTATAGCGCGATGGCGGATCGTATGGTCGAACTGGGCTCAAGCTACGCCGGTTTCCTTGGCATCGACAGCGCGCGCGGCGCGGAGGGCCTCGGCATCACCGTGAGCTACTGGCGCGACGAAGCCGCGATCGCGGCGTGGAAGCGCGACACCGAGCACCAGCAAGCGCAGCGCGGCGGTCGGCAGACGTGGTATGCGGACTACGAAGTGCGCGTCGCGAAGGTCGAGCGTGCTTACGGGAAGTCCGAAAGGTTAGACTGAATGAACAGAATTGACGGAATGAAAATTAACGCGCCGTTGCTCTGAACTCACTTTGTCGATTCGGTTCATTTTGTTTATATCATGAGCGTCGGACTTTTCCCCCAACACGTCATCGCCCGCAAACGCGATGGCCAGACGCTGACGCGCGACGAGATCGCATCCTTTGTCACAGGGGCGACGGATGGCTCGTGGGCGGACTACCAGCTCAGCGCCATGCTCATGGCGATTTTCTTCCGCGGGATGACCGCTCAGGAAACCGCCCATTTCACGGAGGCGATGATGCGTTCCGGGTTTGTCGCGGATTTATCGAACGTGAAAGCGCCGACGGCCGACAAGCACTCAACCGGCGGGGTGGGCGACAAAGTCTCGCTGCACCTCGCGCCCATGATTGCCGCCTGTGGCGTGGCGGTCCCGATGATTTCCGGCCGCGGGCTCGGCCACACCGGCGGCACGCTCGACAAGCTCGAATCGATTCCCGGCTTCAGCGTGAACCTCGGGTTTGCGGCGTTTCGCACCCAGGTCGAAAAAATCGGCGTCGCGCTCATCGGCCAGACTGCGGAGCTGGCGCCGGCCGACAAAAAACTTTACGCGCTCCGGGATGTGACGGGCACGGTTGAGTGCGTGCCCCTCATCTGCGCGAGCATCCTGTCCAAGAAGCTCGCCGAGGGCACGCAGGTGCTGGTGGGGGACGTGAAGTTTGGCCGTGGCGCGTTCATGAAGGACAAGGCGAAGGCCCGCGAGCTCGCGCAGACGCTGGTGTCGACCGCGAACGCGATGGGCACGCCGATGCGTGCGATACTGACTGCGATGGACGAGCCGCTCGGCCGCGCCGTCGGCAACACGCTCGAAGTCATCGAATCGATCGACTGCCTGAACGGTCGCGGTCCCGCCGACACGATGGAAGTCACTTACGCACTCGGCGAACAAATGCTGCTGCTCGCGAAGGTCGTGGCGACGAAAGACGAGGCGCGGAAAAAACTCGAGGCGAGCGTCACGAGCGGCGCCGCGCTCCAAAAGTTTCGCGACCTGATCGCCGCGCAAGGGGGTGACGCGCGCGTGGTCGACGAACCATCTCGCCTCCCGGCGGCGAAACACCAGGTCGCGCTCGCCGCGACCCGCGCGGGCTTCGTGACCGAGGTGGACGCACTCGGCGTCGCGCTCGCCGCGCTCCGCCTCGGCGCCGGCCGCGCGCAGACCGCCGACAAAATCGACCATGCCGTGGGCGTGAGTGCGCTGGTTAAAATCGGGGAGCGCGTCGAGTCCGGCGCGCCCCTGTGCGTGATTCACGCGAACGACGAGCAGGCGCTGGCGGAAGCGAAGGCGATGCTGACCAAAGCGATCGTGGTCGGTGATGCGGCGGTCGCGGCGTCGAAGCTGATTGACGAGATTATCGGCTGAGGCATCGCGGAAACGCGAAAGAGCGAAGGGACGGAACCGATTCCGCCTGTTCCGCGGTTCAGCTCTGTCGCGTTTGCGCGATTAGCTTCCGTCCATCACGGCCAACTTCGTCGCGGCGTCTTCCCAAGCCTTGGTGGCATTCGCGATCTGATCGACGACGGTGCTCAGCTCGCGGTTGAGGTGATGAAATTTTCCTTTGTCGGCGTAGGACGCGGGGTCCTCCAAATCGGCCGTGATGTCGGCCTGCTTCTTTTCGAGTTCGACGACGGCTTTTTCAAGCTGGCCGACGTGTTCGCGGAATTTCCGGATTTCGTTCGGGCTAAACTTGGCCGCTTTCTGATGGGGGACGGTTGCTTTGGGCTGATCGGCCGACGGAGTCTGCTTTGGCCGGCCGTCGGTGAAGCCGGCAGCGAGGGCGGCGCGGTCATTGGTGAAACCCGCGGTGAGCGCGGCGCGGGCGTCGACAGCTTTGGATTTCTCGAGATAGTAGTCGTAGTCGCCGGCGTAAGGCGTGAGCCGGCCGCTGTGGACGTGCAGGACGTTCTGCGCGAGCGCGCGGATGAAATGCACATCGTGGCTGATGAAGATCAGCGTGCCCTCGTAATTTTTCAGCGCGTGCACGAGCGCATCGATCGACTGGATGTCGAGGTGGGTCGTCGGCTCGTCCATCAGGAGGAGATTCGGCGGCTTCACGAGGATGCGGGCAAGAGCGAGGCGGGATTTTTCTCCGCCGGAGAGGACGCTGATGGGCTTGTGCACGTCGTCCTTGCGGAAGAGAAACGCCCCAAGGATCGCGCGGCCCTGCTGTTCGGTGAGCTGATTCTCCACCGTGCGGAGCGACATCACGTTTTCGAACACCGACATGCCGGCCTCGAGGTTGTCGAGGCGGTTCTGGGCGAAGTAGCCGGCGACGACGTTGGTGCCGAGTTCGCGCGTGCCGCCATTGATCGGGATCACGTCGGCGAGGATTTTCAGGAGCGTGGATTTGCCGGCGCCGTTGGGGCCGACGAGGACGATGCGTTGGCCGCGTTCGCAGGTGAAGTTGAGGTCACGGTAAACGACGTGGTCGCCGTAGGACTGCTGCACGTGCTCAAGCGTGATGACCTTCAGGCCGGAGCGCGGTGGCTGCGGGAACTTGAAGTTCATCTTCCGCAATTCCTCGGTGGGCTCCTCGACCGCGGCTTCCTTGAGGCGCTCGATTTGTTTCTCCTTCGATTTCGCCCGCGAGGCCATGGAGGCCTTGGCGCCGAAGCGATCCACGAACACCTGGAGGTGGGCGATTTCGCGCTGCTGGGTTTTGAAGGCGGCGGCCTGCTGGGCTTTGCGCGCCTCTTTTTCCTTCAGGAAATTGTCGTAGTTGCCGTGGTAGTATTGGAGCGCGCCGGAGCGGAGCTCGAGCATGCCCGTGCAGAGGGCGTTGAGAAACGCGCGATCGTGCGAGATGACGACGAGGCCGCCGGGATAGCGGATGAGATAGTCCTGAAACCAGAGCAGCGCCTCGAGATCGAGATGGTTGGTCGGCTCGTCGAGGAGGAGGAGCGCGGGCTCGGCGACGAGCAGACGTGCGAGATGGGCGCGCATGACCCAGCCGCCGGAAAACGTTTTCGCGAGCTTGAGGGCGTCGCCCTCCTTGAAACCGAGGCCCGCGAGGATTTTTTTCGCGCGCGGCTCGAGCGTGTAGTCGATGTCGTAGTCGTCCTCGGTCGGCTCAAGTTTTTTGCCGCTCGTCGCGATATGGAGAATGGTCTCGTCGCCGGCCGGGGCGCTTTCCTGCGGGAGGTAGCCGAAGTCGGCACCGCGCTCCCACTCGATCGTGCCGGTGTCGGGTTTTTCCTCGCCGAGGATGAGGCCAAAAAGGGTCGATTTGCCCGCGCCGTTGGGCCCGATCAAGCCGAGCCGATCGGTGCGCGCGATGAACAGTGACACATCCGCGAAGAGTTCGCGGGTGCCATAAGACTTGGAAACGTCGGCGATGGTGAGCATCGGAACCGTCCAACACACCGATCCACCGGCGCGGCGTCAATCGCGCGCTTCAATTACTTCGCCAGCGCCAGTGCGGCACACCCGGCCACGGCCAGCACGCCGCCCACGATGGCGCGGCGCGGCGGCCGGTCGCCTTCGAGGAAGAACGTGATGGGAATCGCGAGCAGGGGCGCGGTCGCGGCGATGGGGAGCACGATGCCGCTGGGCGTCGAGGCCAGAGCCCATTGATAGCAGCTCACGGCAATGACCGGCCCGGTGAAACCGCTCGCTAGAATCCACCACAGGCCATGCTGGCCGGTCGGCGGCGTCGGGGTGCGAGGCAGCCGCCGGAGGAGGCGCAGCAGCAGAAACCACACGCACACGAACACCAGGCCCGCAAGGATGCGGTGGTAGGCGGCGTTGAGGCCGAAGACGGGATTACGGGCGGACTCGCCGGCGGCCTCGGCAACGAGCACGCCCTTGCGGCTGACGAGCGCGCCGAAGCCTTGGCCGGCGGCGGCCACCACGCCGAAGAGATAACCGATGGGCTGGACCGTCACGCGCGGGGGATTCCGTTTGCTCGGTGTGATGGCGATGACGACGCCCGCTAGAATCAGCACCCCCCAGCCGATTTGCGCGGCTTTCAAGGTGGTCCCCAGCCAGAGCCATTCGCCCAACGCCGCGATCGGGGCGGCCAAACATTGCGTCATCAGCACCGTGATGCGCGACCCGAGCAAAGGCAGCGCCGCGTAGACGCCCAAGTCGCCCAAGCCCATGCCGATGACGCCGCTCAACATGAACCAGCCGACGCTGGCGCTGGCGAAACCCTGTCCGATCGTGTGGGCGAACAAGCCCAGCACAAACGCGGCCGTGAGCAGCCGGCCCACATTGCCCCGGACCGGGCCGTTGGCGCGGATGTTATAGGTCCCGCAGGTGCCGGTCAGGGCGAAGAAAAAAGCGGCTAAAAACGAGGCAATCATCCGTTCGTAAGAGTCAGAGGGACAGGGAAAAAGGTTACGGCGAGGTTATTTTAGCCCGTTGGCTGCCCGAGGCGACGGTTTTAAGGTGGCTAAGGGTTTCAGGCCGGTGGTATTCCTCACCGAACACTAATGAAACCGAAACGCCAGACCAAGCGCCCGGAGGACCTCAATGCGGCGCTGGCCGCCAAAAAAGGGCCGGTCTCGCGATTCCTTGCCGGCAACTATCGCCACTTCAACGCCGCCGCGCTCCTCGATGCGGCCAAGGGTTACGAAGCGCACCTTTCCGCGGGCGGCAAGATGCTCGTCACGCTGGCCGGCGCGATGTCTACCGCCGAACTCGGCATCTCGCTCGCCGAGATGATCCGCCGCGACAAGGTGCACGCGATCGTGTGCACGGGCGCGAACCTGGAGGAAGACATCTTCAATCTCGTCGCCCACGATTACTACGAACGCGTGCCGCACTACCGGCACCTGACGGCGAAGGACGAGCAGGCGCTGCTCAACCGGCACATGAACCGCGTGACCGACACGTGTATCCCCGAAATGGAAGCGATGCGCCGGATCGAGGCCGTGGTGCTGGAAGAGTGGGTGAAGGCCGATCAAGCCGGCGAACGCTACTTCCCGCACGAGTTCATGTATAAGATTCTTCGCGGTGGTAAGCTGCAGAAGAGTTACCAGATCGATCCGAAGAATTCGTGGATGGTCGCAGCGTGTGAAAAAAACCTGCCGATCATCGTCCCCGGTTGGGAAGACGCGACGCTGGGCAACATGTATGCCGGCCATGTGATCAGCGGTGAGGTGAAAAACGTCCACACGGTCCGCACCGGCATCGAATACATGACGTGGCTCGCGGAGTATTACACGAAGACCGCGAAAAAACTCCGCAACGGCGAAGGCTCGATCGGATTTTTCCAAATTGGCGGCGGCATTGCAGGCGATTTCCCGATCTGCGTCGTGCCGATGCTCCACCAGGATTTGCAGCGCACGGGCGTCCCGCTCTGGGGCTACTTCGCGCAGATCAGCGACTCGACCACGAGCTACGGCAGCTATTCCGGCGCCGTCCCGAACGAAAAAATCACGTGGGGCAAACTCGGCGCGAAGACGCCGAAGTTCATCGTCGAGAGCGACGCGACGATCGTGGCGCCGTTGATCTTCGCGTGGGTGCTCGGGCAATAATTTGGCGGGCGGCGGCTAAGCAGTCGCGAGTTTCAGCAGGCTGGCGGCGGTTGCTTTTGCCGTGGCGGCGGACGCGGCCGAACCGGTTGAGTGGGCGGTCAGAATGGCGCCGTCGACGAGCAGGCTGAGCGCGTTGGCCAGTTCCGTCGGCTGCCGCGCGCCAGCGTTGGCGACCAATTCTTGGAGCATGGCGTTTACGGCCTGTTTGTGCCGCCACGCGGCTTGATGCACCGGGTGTTCCGGGTCGGGAAACTCACTCAGGGCACGGATGAAGCCGCAGCCCTTGAAGTCGGCGCTCTTGAACCAGACTGCCAGCCAGTCGAAGACCGCGAGTAATCGGCGGGTCGGTGAATTGCCAGCGGTTGCGACCGCAGCTTCGAGGGCGGCGCGCACCTCGGCATCGAGCTTCCCGATCACTGCGACGATCAACTCATCCTTTGAGGCGAAATGATTGTAGAGCGTCATTTTCGCGACGCCGGCTTCGGCCAGCAGCGTGTCGATCCCAACGACGCGATAGCCGTCGCGGTAGAAGAGCCGCTGCGCCGTCGCCATGAGGTGAGCGCGTTTGGCCGAGACGGGTTCAGGCGCGGTGGCGGGTGAAGACATGGAGCCAGGGTGGGAGAGTCGTGGGTGGGTCACAACAAAATAGACAGGATTGTCTATTTTGTTATTGCGTTCAGATAGACAGGTCTGTCTTGTCGCTCCTCCGCCCCATTTTACCGCGATGCCCCACAATTTTATCAGCACCACTTTCACCGACGCCGTCCACCGGGAGCAGGAGGCCTACTACGGTCGGTCGCAGAAAGTGCCGCTGGCTCCCGGCCTGGACGAAATGGGCGCTCAGGAGGAGTTGTTCATCCAGCGGCGCGACAGTTTCTATCTGGCGTCGGTCAACTCCGACGGCTGGCCCTACATCCAGCATCGGGGCGGGCCGCGCGGATTCCTGAAATTTATCGACGGTCATACGCTGGGCTTCGCCGATCTTTCGGGTAACCGCCAGTTGCTGACTAGCGGCAACGTCGCCACGAACGATCGCGTGGCGCTCTTCCTGATGGATTACGCGCGCCGCGAGCGCCTCAAGATCATCGGCCACGCTGAGATCGTTTCTGCGAAAGCGAATCCGTCGCTCGCCGCCGAATTCGCGCCGGATGGAGTCCCGGCCCGGATGGTGGAGCGGGTCTTTCGCATCCGGGTGACCGGCTTCGACTGGAATTGTCCAAACTACATCACACCACGTTTCACCGCCGACGAAGTCGAACAGGCGGCGGCGCCGCTGAAGCGGCGCATCGCCGAGCTCGAGGCTGAACTCGCCGCGGCGAAAAAGATTTTAGCCATCCCTTTCCCGCCAGATTTCCCAGCGGAATTCACAACCAAAAACAGAAAATAAAACCCAAACCTAGCCCATTATGAAAACCGCCATCATGGTTCTCTCCGATCCCAAGGCCGGCACCGAGGAAGCTCTCGGCCGCGTCTTCAACGCTCTCGCCGTTGCTCACGAATACAAAACTGCCGGTGAAACTGTGCAGGTGCTTTTCGCCGGCGCGGGCACGCGCTGGCCGGCGGCCCTGAACAAGGTGTCCCATCCGGCTCACGCGCTCTACAAACAAGTGCTCGATACGGTGGGTGGAGTTTCCTGCGCCTGCGCCGACGTTTTCGGGGCCGACGACCAGGGTCTCGCGCGCATCACGACCAACGCTGTGCCCGGCACCTCGGGTCTGCCGAGTCTGCTCGCGTTGCAGCGCGACGGATTTCAGGTTCTGATCTTCTAAGCTCTTCGTGTGATGAAACCTCCTCTCCCGATTCTATATACCAAAATTGGCTGCCCGTGGTGTGCCGAAGCCCGCGAAGTGCTCGACCAGCAGGGCGTCAACTATGTCGAGAAGGTCGTCACGACCGACGCCCACGCGCGGGCCGAGATGCAGCGCATTTCCGGGCAGACGAAAGCGCCCGTGCTCGACTGGTCGGGGGAGATCCTCGCCGACTTTGGCTCGGCCGAACTCGAACCGTTTCTCGTCGGTCGGGTGCCGGCATCGAGCTGAGTCTCAGGCGCGAAGCTTGCGGTGCAGATTGAAGCGACCCGCGCGTGCGGGCTTGCGCTGGTTCGGGCGCATGCGCTGATGGAGTGATGCCCAACGCGCTCGCCCACGAGAAGTCCCCTTACCTGCGCCAGCATGCGGACAATCCGGTCGCGTGGCTGCCCTGGGGCGAGGCGGCGTTTGCGAAAGCGCGGGCGGAGGACAAACCGATTTTCCTGAGCATCGGCTACTCGACCTGCCACTGGTGTCATGTGATGGCGCACGAGTCGTTCGAGGATGAGGACATCGCGGCGCGGCTCAACGCGCACTTCGTCGCGATCAAGGTGGATCGCGAAGAACGGCCGGACGTCGACAAGGTTTACATGGCTTACGTGCAGGCGCTGACGGGTCATGGCGGCTGGCCGCTGAGCGCGTGGCTGACGCCGGAGTTGAAACCGTTTTACGGCGGCACGTATTTTCCGCCGGACGATCGGCCTGGGCGCGCGGGGTTTCCTTCGATTCTGCGCGCGATTGCGGAAGGCTGGAAAAATGAACGCGCCAAACTCGTCGCCGAGGGTGAGCGCGTGCTGGGTGCGCTGCGCGACCATCATAACGCGGCAAAACCCGAGCTGGAGCAACCGCTCGGGGTCGCCGGCGGGGCGGCGTTCGAGCAAGGCTTCCAGTATTTTTATGAGAACTTCGATCCGACGCACGGCGGGTTCGGCGGTGCGCCGAAATTTCCGCGCGCCTCGAACCTGCATTTCCTCTTTCGCGCTGCGGCGATCCAGGGGCCGACGACGGAAGTCGGGCAGGAGGCAATCAAGTATGCGGCGGCCACCCTGCGCGCCATGGCGCGCGGCGGCATCCACGATCAGATCGGCGGCGGGTTTCACCGTGACTCGGTGGACGAGGGCTGGTTCGTGCCGCACTTCGAAAAAATGCTCTACGATCAGGCGCAGATCGCGTTGAACTGCCTCGAGGCCAGGCAGGCGACCGGCGACGAGCGGTTCGCGTGGTTGGCGCGCGATATTTTCGATTACGTGGCGCGCGACCTCACGGGGCCGGCGGGGGGATTTTTTTCCGCGGAAGACGCGGACTCGCTCGTAGCGCGTGGACAGTCCGAGCACGCGGAAGGGGCCTTCTACGTCTGGACGGCCGAGGAGTTGCGAGAGGTGCTCGGGCCGGACTTCGCCTTGATCGCGACCCACTTTGGGGTGGAGGAAAACGGCAACGTGGCCGGCTCGCTCGATCCGCAGGGCGAGTTTGCGGGAAAAAATATCCTCGCGCAGCGGCGATCGCTCGCGGATTTGGCGAAGCAGTTTTCGCTGACACTCGACGAAGCCAACGCTCGGCTCTTGGCGGCGCTCGAAAAACTGCGTGCGGTGCGGGCGCAGCGGCCGCGGCCGCACCTCGACGATAAAATTATCACGGCATGGAACGGCCTCATGATTTCGGCTTTGGCGAAGGGGCATCAGGTGTTGGGAGCCGAGGGTGGGGAGCGACCGCCGGGCCATTCGTCCGAATCGTCGCGCCCGGCGGTCACGCCCTACCTTCGGGCGGCGATTCGCGCGGCGGAATTCGTCGAACGCGAACTGCACGAGGCGGGGCGCGGCGTGCTCTTCCGCTGCTGGCGCGAAGGTCGTGGCGCGGCGGAGGGATTTGCGGAGGACTACGCGTATTTCATCCAAGGGTTGCTGGATCTCCATGAGGCCTCGTTCGACGCGCGGTGGCTGGCGTGGGCAGTGAAGTTGCAGGCGAAGATGGATGAACTTTTCTGGGACGAGGCGCAGGGGGGGTATTTCAACTCGGCGGCGGGCGATGCGCATCTCGTGCTGCGATTGAAGGAGGACTACGACGGAGCGGAACCGGCGCCGAGTTCCGTTGCGGCGCTGAACCTATTGCGGCTGGCGGCGATTTTTCACGACGACGCGCGGCGGGAGCGCGGCCGCCAGTGCGTGGAGGCGTTTCGCGCGCAGTGGTCGCGGGCGCCGCATGCCATGCCGCAGATGCTGTGCGCGCTGGAGCTCGCGCTGGAGGCGCCGCGCCACGTGGTGCTCGCGGGCGATCCGGCGGCGGCGGATTTTCACGCGCTGGCGGCGGTGTTGCACGAACGGCTCGGGCCGCGGCGCACGATGCTGCGGGCCGGGCCCGAGGTGCCGTGGACGTCTGCGATGATGCCGGTCGACGGGCGTGCGGCGGCGTTTGTTTGCGAGGAATACACCTGCCAGATGCCGGTCGTGGACGCCGCGGAATTGCGGCGACGGCTGGGCTGAAATAAGCTGTTACGTGGAATGTTACGAACGCCGCGGGCTTGCTTTTCAAGGTTGCGACCGTGATAGACCCGCTCTGACCTAGCGGCCTTACTCGTGAAAATTCTCGCCGTCGAAGACGATGCTGTGGCCCGAGCCGTATTGCGGAAGGCGTTGCATCGCCTCGGCCACGAGGTCGTCGAGGCGACCGATGGCGCGGCCGCGTGGGAGCGGCTGGAGACCGAGCCGGTGCGTGTGGTCGTGAGCGACTGGATGATGCCGAACGCGGATGGCTTGGACTTGTGCCGGCGCATCCGCGGGCGCCCGGGCCAGGAATATATTTATTTCATCCTCCTCACGAGCCGCGATGCGACCGAGGACAACCAGCGCGCGGCCGGGGACTCGGGCGTGGACGATTTTCTCACGAAGCCGCTCGATCTCGCGGAGCTCTGGATGCGGCTGCGCGTGGCGGAGCGCATCCTCGGTTACACCAAGCAGGTTCGCCAGCTCGAGGAGCTGCTGCCCATTTGCTCCTACTGCAAAAAAATCCGCGACGACCAGAACTACTGGCAACAAATGGAAGGCTACATCAGCGAGCGCACCGGTAGCGATTTCAGCCACTCGGTCTGCCCGGACTGCTATACGCGCGTCGTGCTGCCCGAGATCGAGAAAATTCACGCGACGCAACCCGCGCCCAAGGCGCCGCCCACCGGTGAATGAGAGCATTAAACATCTCGAAGAAAAGGTCGCCTACTTGGAGCGGCATGTGACCGAGCAGGACAAGGTCATGCTGGAACTCGGTGATGACCTTGCGCGGCTACGGCGCGAAGTGAAGGCGCTGCGGGAAAAACCCGGGAGCGGCGCGACCGGCGGGGACGGTGAAGCGTTCCCTGATGAACGGCCGCCGCATTACTGATCTGTCGGCTTAGAACGCGGCGGTCACTTCCTGCTGCTGGCCGGGATCGAGCGACTGGGTGCCGAGCGCGGCGCACTCGGTGTCGTCGTTCTTGTAGAGCTTGAATTTGACGGGCGCGGCGGCGTCGCCGGTTTCCCAGCGCCACTTGCCGATCGAAACGAATTGGAGTGGGACGCCTTTCTCCCAACTCAGGCCGGGGCCCTCGCCGCGGATGAACAGCCGGTTGCCGATGCCGATGTAAGCGGTGACGATGAGGCGCGTCGCGCCGTCGGAGGTGCGCACGCGCTCGTGCACTTCGGCGGACTCGACGGCGGGCGTTTCAGTGATGTCGAGGCTGAGAGAAGTGTCCGGCTTCACTTCGGGCGCGGGCTTTTTTGGCGCTCGCTTGCGCGCGGGTTTGGCGGGCTCGGCGGCGGACGCATCGGCGGTAGGTGCCGGGGGAGTTTCGGCGGGCAAAGCGCCGCCAATGTTGCCCGCGAAAGGTTCGGCGGAGTCGGGCGCGACCGGCGCGATCTCCGGGATCGTCGTGGAGGGAATGGGCGCGGGCTCGTCGACTTTTATTTCGGATGCGAGCCCTGGCTCGGCTTCGGGCGCGGGTGAAATTGCCGCGCCGGGAGTTGCGCTGGGTTCGCTCGCGGCGGGAGCTGCAGGCGTTTCTTCGGCGGGGGATTCTTCGCGGCGCGGCTTGCGCGGCCGTTTGGGCGGATGAGCGGTGCTGTCGGTTTTGGGCGAGTCGGTGGCGGATGTCTCCGCGGGAGCCGCCGGGGTGGCTTCCGCCGGGGGCCCCGCGGGAATGATCGCGGCTGCGGGTGCGACGAGAACGTTCTTCGCGGCGGCCTCGAACGTGGCGAGTTTTGCCCCCAGGGCCGCCAGCGTCGCGGCGAGTTTGGTGTCGAGCGCGCCGGCATCCGCCTGCGCCTTGGCCAGCATGTCAGCGGCGGCGGTCAGGCGTTTTTGCGCGGCGACTTCGAGCTTCGTCCACTCGGCGGTGGCTTTCGCAATCTTGTCGGAGATGGAGTCGAGCCGCTCGCTTTCCGTCGTGCGCAGCGCGGCGACTTCCTTTTCCAGTTCCTCCTTCTCGACGTCGTTTGCGTTGGCGAGCTGGACCTGGAATTCCGCGATCTTGTCCTGGAGCTGGTGCGGGAGTTTCTCGGCGTGGCGGAGATTTTTCTGCGCGAGTTCGGCAATTTCGTGCAGGCCGCCGGCCGCGATGCTGATTTGTTCGGCGGAGGTGGTGATTGTGCGCGCGAGTGACTCAAGCGCGCGCTGCCGGTCGTCGAGCGCCTCGTCCTGTTTGCGCGTGTAGTCGGCGACGAACGCGGCCGCCGTGATCAGCGCGCCGACTGCGACGCAGCCGACGATGGCAAGAACCACGGTGACGGAGAGCGGCGTCCTGCTGTAGTGCGCGATGAACGCGGCGACGGCG
Organism: Opitutales bacterium; assembly: GCA_038231575.1. Lineage (GTDB taxonomy): Bacteria > Verrucomicrobiota > Verrucomicrobiia > Opitutales > Opitutaceae > CAITWF01. The sequence continues at coordinate 81,634 of JBBRLB010000001.1, forward strand.
ATGAGCAGCGCGTCGCTGAGCAGGAAAAACCATTTGGAGATTCGCGGGGGCTGGTCGGGGAGGGACATGGCTGGAGGGCCCGGCGGGACGGTTGGCGCGTCACGCGGGCGGCGGAAAGTTTGTGCGGCGCGCGGGCGCGCGGCTCAAGGAGAATTCGGCGCGTGAAATCGGGATTGTGCCGCGGCGACCGGCGCGCCACGGTCGGACAGGCGATGAACTTTCCCCATTTCCTGCGGATCGAGCGCGACGGGCCGGGCCGGCCACGGCACACGGTGATGCATCTGGTCGATCCGAAGTTTTCGGTGGAGCTGACGCCGGACCGCGAGGCGCCCGACAAGATCGGCCGCGGTGTGATCAAGCGCGTGTGCGTGCCGAATTCGTGGGCGGGCGACTACGCGCAATGCGCCAAGATGCTGGGCGCCGCGCAGGAATTTTTTGCGCAGTCGCTGGCGGCGCCCGTGCCGAAGGCGGAGGCGCGGCGGTTTCAGACGTAGCCGCCTCAGCCGCCGAGGAGGGCGGTGCGGTAGCCCGAGATGAATTCGTCGGCCGAGAGCCGGCCATCGGCGTTTTGGTCGAACGCCTTGAACTCCGCTTCCGGCAGATAGGCGCACTCCGCCGCGGTGAGCAGACCGTCGTGATCGGCGTCGACCTGCTCGAAGACTTTCGCGAGCGACTCGCGCAACTCGGAGAGCTCGATCCGGCCGTTGTGGTTGCGATCGATCCAGCCGACCTGCTCCATCACGATCAGGAGTTCGAATTCGACGTAAACGAGGCTGTCGTCGCGATCGATGTCGGCGATGTGGAACAGTGCGCGGCGCAGCTCCATGAATTCGCTCACGCTCAGGCGGCCGTCATGGTTGGTGTCGGCATGCAGAAACGTGTCCTGCGCGATGTTGCTGCCCTGCAGTTCGTCGGCGTCGATGAAATCGTTTTTGTTTTTGTCCGCGGTGTGAAAGAGCGCGAAGGAAGCGTGGTCCCACTCGTCGAGATTGATCGCCGCGTTGCCGGTCGTGTCCATCGCGGTGAACGCTGTCTTGATTTGCTCCGCCGTCGGCAGGGCGCGCGCGGCGGTGGCGCCGAGCCCCAGCAGAAAGAAACCCGCCAGCCATGCGCGAGGAAGGCGAAGCACGGCGTGGACGGGTTCAGGATTTCGTGGCAACCTTCCAGCTCGCATATGCGCGCAAGTCGAGCTGGGCGCTCGTCGATTGCGACGCGGCCTTGGCCGTCTGCTTGACCGGTGCCGGCTGGCCGGCGAGGGAAGCCGCGAGGCCGAGACGACCGCCGAGCGGATCGGGGCTGACGGCTTGAAGCGCAGCCACGAGGGCCGCCGCGCGGGCGTCGGTCTTCGGCGCCGCGGCCAGCAACGGCTGGGAGGCGGCGAGAAGACCGGCGAACGCGAAGAGCGAAAAAGGGAGGCGGGTTTTCATGGCAGTTCTTAAGTTGCCTCCAGTGTATACCTTTGCGGCCGAAACCGCATCGGTAGCTCTACTCCGGCCGCCTACGTAGGTTCCTGTGTAGTTTCAGTAACCTGTTACAACTCGCCGCCACGTCGTGACGCACAATGACACCAGCACGGCCACGCGCAGGGCGCCCTCGAAGGTCAGCAGCACCAGCACCCACTTCAGCGGGCAGCCCCGCCGCAAGGAGAACCCGACCGCCGACAGCCCCAGCAAGCCGAGGCTAAAGAGACGCCCGAGCGGGAGGGCGAGGAGTGCCAGCATCCACAGCCCGTAAAAAATAATCGTGAGGCTCCAGAAAAATGCCGTCACCTCGCCCAGTCCGAGCGCACGCGGGTCCCCCCCGCGGGCGATCTGCTTGATGCCGAGGTAGCGCTCGCAAAGCACGAGCTGCCCGATCTCGAAGATCAGGAACAGCGGGGCAAACAGGAGCAGCGTGGCCACGGTCGGAGCAAAGTAGGCGCGGCGGATTTGGCAATCAACCCGGGGCCGCCGCGACCGGCGCCGGCGGGCTGTAATCCTTGCGGAACGATCGTATCGCGAGCCCGAGCGAGATCACCACGAGCGTCGCGGCGATGAAAAACGAAATGCCGGAGAGCCACTCCGGTTGACCGGGCTGCACCGCCCAGGCGAAGCTCCAGCCCGAAAGCAGCGGACCGGGAATGCCCGCGAGGCTCGCCAGCCCCGAATAAACGCCCTGCACCGCGCCCTGCTCGTTCGCCGGCACGTGTTTCGTGATGTAGCTCTGCATCGCCGGTCCCGCGATGCCCGCCAACGATCCGACCAGGATGATCGCGTAGACCATCCAGCCTTGCGTCGCGAGGCCGTAGAGGATCTGGGCCGTCACGGACAGCAGCAACCCGACGATCACGCCGCGCGTATCGCCGATGCGGCCGATGATGCGCTTGGCCAGCCCGGCCTGCACGATCGCGGAGGTCACGCCGACGAGCATCAAGGAGAGCCCGACATGCTTGGGATCCCACTGGTAGCGATGCGTGGTATAGAGCGCCCAAATCGAAAACAGCATCATCTGCGCGAGGGTCAGGATGAAATACGCCTCGGCGAGCCCGAGGACCGCCGGGAAGCGCTTTAGCGCCATCACGGCGCCGATGGGGTTGGCGCGTTTCCAGGAAAAAGCGCGGCGGTTTTCCGGCGCCAGCGATTCGGGCAGCACGAAAAATCCGTAGAGCCAGTTGAGCGCGGAGCAGCCCGCCGCGACCCAGAACGGCAGCCGCAGATCCACGCTGCCCAGCAGCCCGCCGATCAGCGGCCCGATGATGAAGCCGAGCCCAAACGCCGCGCCGATCATGCCGAAGCCCTGCGCACGTTTCTCGGGCGGAGTGACGTCGGCGACGTAGGCGTTGGCCGTGGACAGCAAGCCCGCGGTGAGCCCGCCGATCATCCGCGCCACAAACAAAATCGTGAGCGTGGGTGCGAGCGCCATGACGACGAAGTCGAGCGCCGAGCCCGCCAGGGCGATCAGGATGACCTTGCGCCGCCCGAAGCGATCCGAGAGCGAACCCAGGATGGGGGAACCAAAGAACTGCATGAACGCATACACGCTCACGAGCACCACGTAAGAGTGGGCGCCGGAGGAGACGTCGTCGTGGCGGAACTTGGTGACGAGTCCCGGCAGCACCGGAATCAGCAATCCGAAACCGAGCACTGCCAGCACGACGGTCACAAAAATGAAACCCAGGGCGGGTTTCCGGACGGGCGCGGCGGTGCTCATTTCGCGCGGAATATTTCGATGATTGGCCGCGCTGGCGAGCCCGGAGGGATGGGCGGCGGCGGTGGCCGGAGCCGATTTCGGTCGTCGAAATATTCGGAGGGTGGATGCCGCCGCAGAGCACGCCTGGCCGAGTATTGCGACTCACGTGCGCCCGGCGGGTTTGGCTGCTGGAGCCGTCGGGCTGAATCGGGCCAGTGGAATCTTGTCAGGAGGCGGACCGGCTGAAAGCGTGGGCGCATGACCCCTGTAGTGCACCGGCGCCAGTCCGGAGCGTTCTCGCTAATCGAACTGATGATCGTGGTCGCGATTATCGGGATTGTGTCGGCCTTGGCGCGGCCGGCGTTTTTGCGGGTGCTTCAGCAGGTGCGAGGCAACGCGCAAATGAACGATTTTCGCGTGTTCGCCGCGGCCTTTGGCCAATACGCGCATAGCAACGGCGCCTACCCAGCCAGTTACACGACGGCCGGTGGTTTTCCGGTAACAATGAACGGCTTCATCAACCAGACACAGTGGAAGCGTCTCGCGCCGATCGGCGGCAACTATGCCTTTCTCAAGGACAATACCGTAGGCGGCGTGCGCTACCGGGCGCTCATCCGCGTGAGCGGCTCGGGTGCGAGGGCGATCACGTTCACCTCGGCGCAATTGCTGCAACTCGATAGAAAATCCGACAACGGCGACCTCGCCACCGGCCAGGTCTTCACCAACGGTGCCGCGCTCAACACCTATTACGTGGTCGAACAATGAGTGTCCCCACTGCCATCAAGTTGATCGCGGAGAATTTGTCCGACGAGGCCCGCGCGCTCGCGCCGGGCGAAGGCCGTCGGACGGTCGAAGTCGACGCCGTGGGCTTGCGGACTTGGCTCGATCATTTTGCGGCGCTCCCGGCCTTTGAAACGGAAGAGGCCGAGGCGCGCCTGCAACTGACCGTCGCCTCGCGCCGGCTTGTCGTGCGATGGGCCGGCACGCGGCTGGGCGCGGAAGAGGGCGGTAACTTTGTCGCGGCCACGCCGGAGGAAATCGTGGCGCTGTTGCTCGCTCCGAAAGCCCCGGCCGGCGAGGTTGCGCCTGCGGAGGTCGCCCCAGAAGAGACGCTGGCGTCACGCCAACGCGCGCGCGCGCGAGGTTGGTTGTTGGTCGGATTGGTGGTGATTTTTGCCGGGTTGTGCTGGTGGACCACCCGACCGGAAGTCCCCGACGGCGTGGAGTGGATCGACGATTCCGTCGAGCGGCAGACGATTTTGTCCGCGGCCGCCGGCTCCTACGCGAGCGAGGATGAAAAGCTTGAACTCGAGGCGGCTGCCGGGCGCCTCACCGCCGCCGATGCCGGCGGCAACGAAACGCTGCGCACCACCGTGCGCGTCGGCCGCCGTGATGGCACCAACGTGCTGGTCACCGAGGCCGGGGTGGTCCTTGAACTCGTGGCCGAGGGCCGAGTGAAGATTAATGGGATTGAATACCGGCGTTAGCCGGGCCACGCCGATCACTTCCCGCCATACCACACGCCGCGGCGCCAGTTGTGGCGGCGGAGTTGGGTGACGAGAGCCTCCGGCATCGCGGGCAGATCGCTGACGCCGCAATTGGCCTCGGCTTGGGCGACGTTACGAATGCCGGGAATCACGGTCGTCACGGCGGGGTGGGCGAGCACCCACTTGAGCGCGGCTTGTGGCAACGTGTAGCCGGTGCCGGCGAGATCTTTTTTGATTTCGTCGGCGTGGGCGATGGTGCGAGTGACCCGATCGCCTTCGAAATATTTTGCGCGGAAATCGTCCGGGGGGAACTTCGTGTCCTTCGTGAATTTTCCCGTGAGGGCGCCTTCGTCGAAGGCCACCCGCACGATGACGCCGACGCCGCATTCCTTCGCGACGTCGAGCAGCTCCGCCGCCGGTTCCTGATCGAAAAGATTGTAGATTACCTGAACGGAATCCACCCAGCCGCCGCGCATGAGATCGATCACGCAGTTTTGATCCTGCTCAGGCGTGGAGAGGCCAATGAGCCCGATCAGTCCCTCGCGCTGCAGCGAGCGGAGCAGCTTGAACGGCGTGGGATGGCGGTTCCAAGCGCGCGTCCACGTGTGCAGTTGAAGGAGATCGATTTTGTCCGTGCCGAGGTTGGCGAGGCGCTCGGCGACACTCTTGCGCACGTAGGTTTCACTGAAGCGGTCGTCGGCGCGATCGTAGGGTGAGGGCGGCCAGGTGCCGGCGGCGGGCGGAGTTTTTGTTGCGACGAAAACTCTTTCGTTTTTCCCGGCGGCGGCGCGCTCGCGCAGGATCTGGCCGATGAGCTTTTCGCTGCGGCCGTTGCCGTAGCCGGCGGCCGTGTCGATGAAGTTGCAGCCGAGATCGAGGGCGCGATGCAGCGCGGCAAGCGAATCGGCGTCGGACTGCGCGCCCCACGAGCCACCGATGGCCCAGGCGCCAAAACCGACTTCAGAGCAGTTAAAGGCGTGGTTGCCGAAAGGGCGGAATTTCATGTCGGAGGGGAGTCGGCGGAAACGTGAAGGCAAATCGGGCCCGGGCTCAAGCGCGGGACACTTCGATCTTGGAACGATGCGCGGTGCGGCTAGGCATGGAGCCACGCCATGATGAGAAATTCCGTTTCCTTTCGTCGGTCTTGCCGGCTCGTGTTCGCCCTCGGGCTGGTTGCGCCGGTTGTCCTTTCGGCGCAAGGCGGAGGCCTGGGCAAGGAGCAACCGGCCAATCTTAAACTCGCCGGCGAACTCATGCGCGCGGGTAAAAATGCCGCCGCGATTGCTGCGGTGCAAAAGGAGCTGGAGGCGAATCCCACTTCGGCAGCCGCCGCGAACCTGCTCGACGTCCTCGGCGCCACCGCCGAGGCGCGCAAGGTGTTTCAAAAACGCATCGACACCGCGCCCGACGCCGCGGCGAAAGCGGTGGCGCAGCGCGCGATGGCGATGTCGTTCGCGTTCGACGGCGACAGCGCGAACGTCGGGAAACTCGAGCAGCAGACGATCGCCTACTGGGCGACGCGCGAATCGGCCGAGCCGCAGAACGCGTTTTATCAACAGGGTGAGCTGGCGAACGAGGCCGCGCGCGTCTGCATCGACCAAGGCGATTTCACCGCGGCCGAGCAGTGGTATCGCACAGGCACCGCGCTCGGGCTCAAGGAGCCGGAGCCGAAGACGCATCCGCAGAGCTTATGGGATTACCGGCTCGCACACGCGCTGGGCCGGCTCGCGGCGCGACGCGGCAACAAGGCCGAGGCGCAGAAGCAAATCGCCGCCGCGCGAAAAATTCTCGATAGCGATGTGAAAATGGCGGAGCAGCAGGAGCGGTTCTTTCCGTATCTCGTCGGTTATGTCGCGCTCTACACCGGTGACGTGAAGACCGCTGAGGCGGCACTGACAAAGACGGTGGCGCTGACCGGCAACCAAAACGATCCGTTCATGCACTGCCTGCGGGCGATGACGGCGGAGAAGCTGGGGCAGGCGGACAAGGCCAGGGAGCTTTATCAAACGGCCTACGATCTCGCGACGGCGCACAATCCGCCGGCGGCGTTTGTGCGGCCGTTCGCCCGGAAAAAGCTCGGCCTCTGATCGCGATCTCGCGAGCCCCGTCACCAGCGGTGGTGATGCGGGCCGAAGTCCGCCTCGTAATACGGCGAGGTGTGCGAGCCGGGAGGGACGATTTCGTCGATGCGCTTGAGTTCCGCGGCGGAGAGTTTCAGGTCCATCGCCTTTAAGTTGTCCTCGAATTGTTCGAGCGTGCGTGGTCCGACGATCGGGCTCGTGATGCCGGGTTGGTGCATCGTCCACGCGAGCGCGAACTGCGAGAGCGGCACATGGTGGGCCTCGGCCATCGGCAGGAGTTTCTCGACGACGGCGAGGGAGTTTTCCGTCCAGCGCGCGGTATTGATGGGGCTGGCGGAGGTGTCGAAGAAACGTGTGCCCGTCGGCCGCGGCTGCCCGGCGCGATACTTGCCCGAGAGCAAGCCGCCCGCGATCGGCGACCACGGAATCGTCGCGATGCCGTAGGTGCGACACATCGGGAGGAGTTCGCGCTCGATGCGGCGATCGAGGAGATTGTAGGGCGGCTGCTCGCAGACGATGCGGTGGAGGTGGTGACGGTCGGAGCACCAGAGCGACTCGGTGATCTGCCACGCGGCCCATGTGCTGGTGCCGAGGTAGCGCACTTTTCCCGCGCGCACGAGATCGTCGAGGGCGCGGAGGGTCTCGTCGATCGCGGTGTCGGTTTGCTGGCGGTGGAGTTGGTAGAGATCGAGGTGGTCGGTTTGAAGGCGGCGAAGGCTCGCCTCGCACTCGGCGATGATATGGCGGCGCGAAATCCCGCCGGCGTTCGGATCGGTGGCGTCCATCACGCGATGGACCTTCGTCGCGAGAAACACGCGGTCGCGTTTGCCGTTGGCCTTGAGCGCGGCGCCGGTCACTTCCTCGCTGCGGCCCTCGTTGTAGACATTGGCGGTGTCGAGGAAGTTGATCCCGCGATCGAGCGCGCGGTCGATAATGCGCGCGGAATCGGCGGGCGAGGTTTTCCCGCCAAACATCATGCAGCCGAGGGTGAGCGGGGAGACTTTGACGCCGGTGCGGCCGAAGGGGACGTAGTTCATGCGTGCGGCAAATTTAGTGAGCCGATGTCGTGCGGCGATCACGAAGTCACGACGCGGCCCGAGCCCGTTCGTTCACGCGCTCATCGTGCGCTCGGCGGGGCGGGCGCTGAATTCACGGACGGGCACGACGCCGGGCGGCAGCGGTTTGTCGAAACTCGCGATGAGCCGCTTGCGCCAGTGCGTGGGGGTGAAGTGGTGGACGCGTTTGTATTCGCGGCAGAAGTGGCTGGCGCTCGTGTAGCCGCAGTGGCGCGCGACGTCCTCGAGGGTATGTGCGGTGCGGCTCATGAGCTCATTGGCCTTGTCGAGGCGGATCCGCTGAAACGCCGCCTTCGGGCTGGTCTTGCGGATCTGCCAGAACAGCCGGCGGAGGTGGCTGGTTGAAACGTGGACGGCATCGGCGACTTGTGTCACCGACGGATTGCGCGCGAGGTGCTCGGCATACCACGAGCGCGCGCGCTCGACTTTGAAATTCGCCAGATCGGGCAGCGCGGGCGGCTGCGACGCCGCGTGATCGGCGAGTGCGAGCGCGGCGAGATCCATCAGGCGGCCTTGGAAGCAGAGGGGACTGAGCAGATTCGGCTGGACAAAATGCGGTTCGAGTTCTGCCGCGATCGACTGCACGCGGGCGATGTCGGCGTCGGTCAGTTTTTTCGCGAACCAGCCGCGCTCGCGGACGATTTCGTCGAGGGGGTAGGGCACGCTGCCGAAGTGCAGCGCGATGCGGTGATATTTGCCGCGGCCGTCGTCCGCCCACGCGTGCGAGCATTCGGGGGCGAAAACCCAGAGAGTCTTCTCGATAATCACGGGCCGCTCGCCGTCGTGCAGCACGGGCCCACAGCGGCCGTCGATGACGGCATAAAATTCCCAATTCGTGCGCGTGTTGCACAGCATCCGATTTTTCCAACGGATGCGTCCGTTGGCGTAATAGCGCAGCATAGCCGGGGGTGGGGTTGGGAGGAGTTTGCGGCGGCGAGGGGTGGCCGCAACGGGGGCGGTTGCCTGCCAGTCCGTCACCGGCCTGGGTCGAAAAAAAGGACGGAGGTTGCCCTCCGTCCTTGCTGGCAGTGAAACGCCGACGGAGCGGCGGACTAGAACTTGTAGGTGACAGAGCTGCGGATGTTGCGCGGGTCACCGGCGACGACGGAGGTGCGGCTGCCGCCGGCGTAAACATAGTCCTTGTCCAGCGCATTGTTGATTTGGATCCGGGCGGTCCACTCCTTCATGCGATAGGTGAAACCGACGTTGACCAGCGAGCGGGCTTCAATCTTGTAGCTCGCCTCCTGCGGCACGAAGCCGGCGGCGACGCCGGGATACCGCGCGGTGACGCTCGCCAGCGGCTTGGTGGTGGTCAGACCGGTCACGCTCTCGCCCACGGTGTCGCTGTGGTAGTCGAGACCGATGTTGAAGCCGAAGCCTTTCAGCGCGCCTTCGGTAAAGCGATAGTCGCCGTAAATCGCGTAGATATTGTCCGGCACCGCGCGGATGCGCACGCCGGTGGGCTGGCGATATTTGAACTTCGAAATGTTGCCAATGAGGGTGAGGTTTCGGCTCAACGCGTAGCTGCCCTCGGCTTCCCAGCCCTTCGATTTGACGTCGAGGTAGGTGTTGCTCGGCAGCGCATTGGCGGCGGCCTGGTTGCCCTGCGCGACGAGGACATAGTATTCGCTGTTCGGCACGGCGTAGTTGGACTGCGCGATGTCGAAGTGGGCGAATGAGAGGGTGAGCGCGTCGTTCAGGAGTGAAGTCTTCGCGCCATACTCCTGTTGCGTGCCGTTGCTCGGCTTGAACGGAGGGTTGTTGGCTGGGGAAAGCCCCGGGTTACCCGCTTGCAGCGAGCCGGGCATCGTCTCGCCCGAGCTGTTGCGGCTGAAGAACACGCCGACTTCCTTGATCGGCTTCACCATGATGCCGTAGCTGGTCGCGTTGGTCGTGATGCTCAGGGTGCGGTCGCCGATGGCGGCGACGCCGGTGTTGTCCGTGCGGGTCATTGAGCCAAAATATTTCGACGCGCCACCCGACAGGAGCAGGTGCTCCTGGAAGAAACTCGCGGTCTCATAGACGTAGAGCTGCATCTCTTGCAGCTTCACGGTGCGGTTCTGCACGCCTGCGGTCGGATTTGGCTCGGGGAAAACATAGGGCGTGTAGGTGATCGAACCGAGGGTGGCGTTGGTCACATCGGGGCCTTGGGACTGACCGACGTAGCTCTTCCATTTCGTCTTCGAATAGTTGGCGGCGAGTCCGCCGACGGTGGTGGATTTGACGAATTCGCTGTCGAATTTCCCGGCGTAGTCGTTGCGGAGGTGAGCCTCGTTGTAGTAAAGGTGATCACTGTTGTTGGTGCGCCGATAAACGTAGGCGCCAGGCGCCGGGAGCGGAGTGACGGTGGACGTGGCGACAGCGAAAGGACCGGAGTTATCGACGGTCCACGTGACGCCGGGTTCGTATTTGCCGGTGGTGGGATTGCGGGTGGGATTAAAGGCGACGAGGGCGCCGGCCGCATTGGCCGTGAAGATCGCGGCGGTGGTGCCGCCTTGATCCTCGCGCAGAATATGGTCGGCCGAAACGACCAGGCGGGACGTGATATGATCGCTGAGCGTCGTCAGGAGCTCAGCCGTGATGCGATCGGTGCGGCGGTGGCGGTGATCGTAGTTCTCGCTGCCGAATGACCAGTTGCGCGGCAGGCCCGAGGCGAGCTTGGCGTAGCCGTCGCTGCCGATGCTGGGATCGATGGGCTGACCGAAGCCGGGGATTTCGCGATTTTGCACGAACTCCGCCTTAAGGACGAACTTCGAAGTCGGTGAAAGCTGCCAGCTGAACGACGGGGCAAACTCGTAGCCGCGGCGGAAACTATTTTTCTGATAGCCGTGGCTGTTCCAATACGCCGCCACGACGCGGACGGCGAGGCCCTTCTCCTTGGAGAGGACGCGGTTGACGTCGGTGCTGATCGAGTTGCCGAAGTATTGGGCGAGCTCAAGCGTGAGGGACTGCTGATCCTTCAGGATCGGGGACTTCGTGATCGGGTTGAACTGGCCACCGGGCGCGCCGCCGGGGACCAGGATCGCGTTCGGGCCCTTGATGACTTCGACGCGGTCGATGTTGTAGGGTGCGAGGGTCATGCTGTAGCCGTCCTCGCCCGAGATGACCATGCCGTCGATGAACTCATGCGAAACCTGAAAGCCGCGGATGGTGTAGCGGTCGCCGCCCATGGGCAGCGTCGACTCGACCACGGGGGTGACGTATTTCGCCGCATCGAGCATGCGCCGGCTCATCGAGTCCGTGATGAAGTCGCTGGTGACGATCGAGACGGTCTGCGGAATGTCCTGAATCGCCATCGCGACGCGCGTGCCGGAGAGCGCCTGCTTGGACAAATAGGGATTGGCGGCGTTCTCGGTGATCGTGAATTCGGCGAGTTTCACCGGTTCATCTTTTTGAGCGGGCGCGGCCGGGGCGCCTTGGCCAAAGGCAGCCTGCGCGGAGCCCCAAGTCAGGGCGGCGAGCAAGGCGCGGGAAACGAAACGATAGGATGCGGGGAGGTTCATGTTTGGGTGGGGGCGAGGAAAAATCGGGGAACGGAAAACGCGTGGGACCGCGGCGGCTACACGGTGGGGTGGGAAACGAGGAAGGGGTGGCGAAAACGCTCTTGGGGCGATGCACAGAAATCCCGCCCGTCCTCCCGGGTAAAGGCGGCGGGCCGCTCAAAAAATTGCACAATTCGCTCACGCGTGGAGGAGCGGGCGGGCGTGATCTTTAGTGGCGTGCGCGGTGAATGCGGATTCGCGCGGTTTTGTTCGCACCGCATTTCGAACCTTGGCGTTTTGCGATTGGTCGCTTTTGTAGAGGGCGCCGCGCCGCCGCCCTCCCTCCTACCTATGCCTTCCCCCAAGCTTTTTGCCCGTTGGTTGATTGCGCCGTGCCTGGCTGGTCTGGTCGTGCCGGCGTTCCTGGCAGCGGCGCCGTGGAAGTTTGCTGTGCTCGGCGATGGCCGGACCGGGGGCGAGAATGGCAACACCACGGGCGTCAACGACGTCGTGGCCCGTGCCCTCGCGGGGGAGATCGTGAAGGAAAAAGTTAAGCTGCTGGTGTTTTCCGGCGACCTCGTGAACGGCAACGTGAAGTTCGGCCCGATCGAGCAACAGTTCGCGAATTGGAAGACCGCGATGGCCGCGGTCTACGACGCGAAGATTCCGCTCTATGTGGTGCGGGGAAATCACGACACCGCGACGGCACAGGATAACCCCAAAGGCCGCACACTCGCGGCCTGGCGTGCGGCGTTTCCCGATCTGCCGCAGAACGGGCCGGCCGGCGAGGAGGGGCTCACTTACTGCGTGGATTTTGAGAACGCGCGCTTCATCGCGGCGGATGAATTTATCGGGAAGAAAAAGGGCTTCGACGCGAAGAGCTACGACAGCGCGGTCAACTCCGGGATGATTTCACCGTGGGTGATCGACCGCGTGAAGGACAGCAAGGCACGCTGGGTGTTCGTGTTTGGCCACGAGGCGGCGTTCATCGGGCATCACACCGACTGTATCGCGAATGTCCCGGCGGAGCGCGATGGGCTGTTCGACGCGCTCGGCGAAAAAGGCGGCGTCTATCTCGCCGGCCACGATCACATGTATGTGCGGCAGGTGGTCCCGGATCGGGCGGGCCGGCCGGTGCTGACGCTGGTGGTGGGCGACGCGGGCGCGCCGCCGCAGCTTTACGACAACTCGGGGCTCAACGCTGAGGTGGGGCGCAAGGTCGTGCCGAGGAATTTTTTCGTTAACGCGAAGCCCGACACGGGCGAGGTCGCGAAAGCCGATGACGATGTCGCCAAAAAAGCTCCGCCGGCGCCCGCGAAGGGTCCGAAGGTCGAAAACACCAACGGACTCCCGATGTATTTCGGCTACGTGCTGGTCACGGTCGATGGCGAAAAGATTTCCGGCGAGTGGCGGGCATTTACGAACTACAACACGAAGACCTCCACCGGCCCGGTCGCGCCGGAGCAGCCGAAGTTCGAGACGCTCGACCGCTTTATGTGGCCGGCGAAGTGAGCGGCGGTCAGTAGCCGACGGCCTTCGCGTCCGGCTTGCGCGAGTCGGCGGCGCCGAGGCGGAGATTCGTGGCCGGATCGATCATGATCGTCATGGTGTCGTTCGGGTAACGCTCGATGACTTGGGCGTTGCGCTGCGCGCCGAAGAAATTGCGTTGTTCGAACTGATGGCCCTGGGCTTTGAGCGCATCCATCGTGTCGCCGCTGAGTCCGAACGGATCGTAGTTCACGACGTCGGGCATCCATTGGTGGTGGATGCGTGGCGCATCGACGGCGAGCGAGACGGGCATGCCGAAATCAATGACGTTCGTGATGACTTGAAAGACGGCGTTGATGATCGTGGAGCCGCCGGGCGCGCCGGTGATCAAAAAGATTTTTCCATCCTTAAACACAAACGTGGGCGACATCGAGGAGAGCGGGCGCTTGCCGGGCGCGATGGCGTTGGCCTCGCCTTGGATGAGGCGAAACATGTTCGGCGCGCCGACCTTCGAGGTAAAGTCGTCCATTTCATTGTTCATGAGGACGCCGGTGCCGGGGATCGTGACGGCCGACCCGTAGCCGCCGTTGAGCGTGTAGGTGTTCGCGACGGCGTTGCCCGCGGCGTCGATGATCGAGAAGTGCGTGGTCTCGGTCGATTCGCCAAAGAAGGGATTGGCCGAGAGCGAACTGGTTTTGCCCGCCGGGCTCGCGATCGGTTTGGCACCGGCCGGTTTACCCGGCGCGAGTCCGGCGGACGGTGTGGCTTTGTTGGGATCAAAATTTTTCATCAGACCCGCGACATAGGCACGGTCGAGCAGGCCGGCGACGGGGACTTTCACGAAGTCCGGATCGCCGAGATATTCGGCGCGATCGCGATAGGCGCGGCGCATCGCCTCGATGAAGAGATGGTATTTCGGGGCGGAATTTTGCCCGAGTGACGCGACATCGAACGGTTCGATCATGTCGAACATCTGGAGCAGCGCGACGCCGCTCGAGCTCGGCGGCGGCATCGTGGCGATGTCGTAGCCGCGATAGGTCGTGCGGAGCGGCACGCGTTCTGTCGCGCGGTAGCCCGCGAGATCGGCGAGCGTGATCGTGCCGCCGTTTTTTGCCATCGCCTCGGCGATGAGGTGCGCGGTTTCGCCCTCGTAGAATTCGCGCGGGCCGTGTTTTTGCAGGCGGGCGAGCGTCGCGGCGAGTTCGGGCTGTTGCCAGAGTTCGCCGGCTTTCCACAGCGCGCCTTCGTGCAGGAAGATTTTTTTGGAATCGGGAAACGCCGCAAGCGCGTCGGCCCGACTGCGGAAGCGTGCGGCGGAGAATTGCGTGATGACGTGGCCGTCCGCGGCGAGTTTGCGCGCGGGCTCGATGAGTTCGGCCCAGGAAAGTTTGTGCGAGCCGTATTTTTCGAGCGCGAGCGCCCAGCCCGCGACGTCGCCGGGCACGCCGCTCGCGCGCCAGCCGAACGTGGACGAACCCGCGCCGGTGATCAGGTTGCCGTCGGGCCTAAGATACATGTCGCGTGAGGCCGCGGCCGGGGCGCGTTCGCGATAATCGATCGCGACATCGCGGCCTTCGCCTGCGCCGCCGTCGGCAAGGTGGATCATCATGAAGCCGCCGCCACCGATCGGCCCGGCCCATGGATAAACGACGCCGAGGGCAAACCCGGTCGCGACCGCGGCGTCCACGGCGTTGCCGCCTTTTTTCAGGACGTCGACGCCGACTTGCGCGGCGAGCTCATGCACCGAGACGACCATGCCGTGCTCGGCCTCGACGGCCTGGCGCTGCGCGCGCGCCAGGGGCGCGGCGACGAATGCGGTCACGCAAGCGAGGGCGGGGAGGTGGCGAAAGCAGGGCAGTGACATGGCGAGATCGTTGCGATTGCTCGCGGCGAAAGGCAATCCGCGGGTCAGGGAAAATTCGTTTTGCCGCTTGTTTGTAACCTAAATGATTCCATATTCCTCGGCGTATGCAACTACACCGACCCACCACACTGCGACGGGCTTCCGGCATCACCACTGCCGCGCTCGCTCTCCTGACCACGGCTGCGCTCACGTCACTGTCAGCCCAGACCACGCCCCCCGCGGCCCCCGCTAAACCCGGTGATCAAGTGATCACGATGGAAGCGTTCGTGTCGACCGGCTCGCGCTTCAACGATCGCACGGTCGTCGATTCCCCCGTGCCGATCGATATCGTCTCCACCGTCGAAATCCGCGCCGGCGGCTACACCGAGGCGAATCAGATCCTTCAGGCGCTCGCGCCGTCGTTTAATTTCCCGCGCCCGAGCGTGACCGACGGCAGCGATCACATCCGCCCCGCCACACTCCGTGGCCTGGCGCCCGATCAGGTGCTCGTGCTCGTCAACGGCAAGCGCCGCCACTCCAGCGCGCTCGTCAACGTCAACGGCTCCGTCGGCCGCGGCTCCGTGTCCGTCGATCTCAACGCGCTGCCGACCACTTCCATCGGTAGCATCGAAGTGCTGCGTGACGGCGCGGCGGCCCAATACGGCTCCGATGCGATCGCCGGTGTCATTAACGTCTCCCTCCGCAAGGATCTGGGTTACGAATTCACGAGCACCGTGGGCCAGACTTACGCCGGCGACGGCGATGTGATCGAAGGCGCCTTCGACGCGGGCGTGAAGCTCGGCGGCGCGGGCTTCCTCCATGCCTCGACTTATTTTCGCCATCGCGACCAGACCAACCGCACCGGCCGCGACATCCGCCAGCAATATTTCGTCACCCGCAACGGCGCGCCGGCGATCGCCTCAGTCGTCAGCGGCACGAACAACCAGCCCGTTTATTTGGCCACCGACGTGCTCGACCCGCGTGAAGCCACCTTCGATCGCCACAATGCTCAGCAGGGCGACGCGGACAGCAAGGAAGCCGGCATCCTCCTCAACGGCAGCATGCCGCTGGCCGATGGCATCGAGGCCTACGGGTTCGCCGCCTACACCAAGCGCGATGGGCGCTCGGCAGCGAATTTCCGCGTGGCGCTCAACGACAACAACGTCCGCTCGATCTTCCCGAACGGGTTCCTGCCGTTCATCGAGGCGAAAATCACCGACGCCTCGCTCACCGGCGGACTCAAAGGCAAGGCCAGTGACTGGAATTACGACATGAGCGAGACCTGGGGCGGCAACGGCTTGAAGTATGACGTCGATCACACCGTCAACGCCACGCTCGGCAACGCCAGCCCCACGCATTTCTACGCGGGCAAGCTCTCCTTCCAGCAATCCACGACCAATCTCGACCTGACGCGCAACTTCGACATCGGCGGCCACGCTCCGCTCAAGATGGCGATGGGCGCCGAATATCGGTGGGAGAATTTCCGGATCCGCGCGGGCGAGCCCAACTCCTATCGCAACGGCGGCGTGCTCATCCTCGACGGTCCGAAGGCGGGCCTGCCCGCCTCCACCACACCGGGCGCGCAAGGTTTCCCGGGTTATCAGCCCGCCGACGAGGCGAACCCCAAGCGCCACAGCTACGCGGGCTACCTCGACTTCGAGAACCAAGTCACCGACCGCCTCCTCCTCTCCGCCGCGGGCCGCTACGAAAAATACAGCGACTTCGGCTCCACCGTCATCGGCAAGCTCGCGGCCCGCTTCGAGCTCACGAAGGGCTTCGCGCTCCGCGGCTCCGTGGGCAACGGTTTCCGCGCGCCTTCGCTCGCGCAGAGCTACTTCAGCTCGACCGCGACCAACTTCATCGGCGGCGTGCCGTTTGAAATCCGCACGTTCCCCGTCACCAACGGCGTGGCCAAGGCGCTGGGCGCGAAAGCGCTCAAGCCGGAAAAATCCGACAACCGCAGCATCGGCCTCACCACGCAGTTCGGCGGCCTCACCGCCTCGGTGGATTTCTACGAAATCAAAGTCCGCGACCGCATCGCCTACTCGTCGAACTTCAACGACGCCGGCACGCGCAATTTCCTCGCGACGCAGGGCTTCCCCAGCGTCGGCGGCGTGCGCTTCTTCACCAACGCCGTGGATAGCCGCACGCGCGGCCTCGACCTCACGAGCCGCTACACCTTCAAACTCGCGAGTGATTCCAAGCTCACGCTGACGGGCAACCTCAACCTCAATCAGCAAAAGCTCACCCGCGTCGCCACCACGCCCCCGCAGCTTGCGGCCGTCTCGACCAGTCCGCTCATCGATCGCACCGAAGTTTACCGCTACGAGCGGGCCCAGCCGCGGAACAACCTCAACCTCTCCGCCAACTACGAAGTGGGCGCGTGGAGTTTCCTGGCGCGCGAAGTGCGCTACGGCGAAGTGACGGGCGTGGGCTCGAACGCCGATTTCACGCGCGACCAGGTCTACAGCCAGAAGTGGATCCTCGATCTCGACGTCGGCTATAAGCTGTCGAAAAATCTGAAGGTGAACATCGGCGCCAACAACGCCCTCAACGTGAAGCCGGACCTCATCATCGCGCCGAACAATCCCTCGGGCTTTGCAAAATACAGCAACTTCTCGCCCTTCGGCGCCACCGGCGGCTTCTACTTCATCCGGTCGGATTACAAATTCTGAGCGTAGCCCGGCGCGCAATAATTCTCCCGCGAGCGCGGAGCCGCAAGGCTCCGCGTTTTTTTTGCACCTTCGGGTTTGCCGGTCGTCCCCGCGTCGTCACACTCCAACCCTCCCACCATGACTCTCTCCGTCGGCTGCACGTTGGGCTACCAAGTCCTCGCCACGCCCTCCGCGGCTTTCACCTTCAACGTCCTCGCCAACTCCGACGCCCAACAACGCGTCCTTCGCGAGGAAATCGTCTGCACGCCGACCGTCGCGACCGAAATTGTGGAGGCTTCGACCGGCGGACGCGTGTTGCGCTGCGAGGTGCCGGCCGGCGCGTTTGAGTTTCGCTACCACGCCGAGGTTGAGGTCACCCGTCCGGCGTTGCCGGCCGCCGTGAAGGCCGACAACCCCGGCCGGCTCCCGCTCTCGATTCTCACCTACACGCTCCCGAGCCGTTACTGTGAAAGCGATCGGTTCTCGCCGATGGCGTGGGAACTGTTCGGCAAGAATCTCGATCGCGCCGAGCAAGTGCGCGCGATCTGCGCTTGGATCGATGCGAACCTCGCCTACACGCCCAACGCGACCGACGGCCGGACCTCCGCGTGGGATGTTTGGATCGGGCGCAAGGGCGTGTGCCGCGACTACACGCACCTCGCGATCGCGTTTTGCCGCGCGCTTTCGATTCCCGCGCGCTACGTGGGCGGCTATGCGGCCGGACTCGAACCGATGGATTTTCACGCGTGCTTCGAGGCCTATCTTGGCGGCGAATGGCGGCTCTTCGATCCGACGGACAACATCGCGCCGGAAAACATCGTCGTCATCTCGCGCGGGCGCGACGCGACGAGCGCCGCGCTCACGACGATCTTCGGCCGAACGAACTCTTTGCCGGTTAACGTGACCTGCTTCGTCAGCGGAGCAAAGTAGCGGTGGCCCGAGGTGACAGGGACAACTCGTCCCTGTCTGAAACGACGAGCCACGAGCGGGGCGCTCGTGGCCCGCCCAAACTCAGCTCGCCGGGGTGAGGCGAGCGATGCGGTTGCGGAAGAGAATGTAGAGCGCGCCGTCGGGGCCGCCGATCACTTCGCGGATGCGATCGTCCTCCGACGCGCCCTTGAAGAGGATTTCGTCGGTGAGGAGTTTTCCGTTTTTGATTTCGAGGCGGTGCAGTTCCTTCGCGACCAGCGAGGCGACGAAGAGGTGGTTTTTCCACTTCGGGAAAAGATCGCCCGTGTAGAAATTGGAACCGCACGGCGCGATCGAGGGCACCCAGTAATGCACGGGCTGCTCCATACCCGCTTTCGCGGTGCCTTCGCTGCCGGGAAGGGCGACACCCGGATAGTCCATGCCGTAAGTGATCACGGGCCAGCCGTAGTTGCGGCCGGGGAGGATGAGGTTGACCTCGTCGCCGCCGCGCGGGCCGTGTTCGATGTCGAAGAGTTCGCCCGTCGCGGAATTGAAGGCGAGGCCCTGCGGGTTGCGGTGGCCATAGCTCCAGATCGTGCGATCGACGCCCGTCCGTTTCGCGAACGGATTGTCGTCGGGGATGCGGCCGTCGTCGAAGACGCGGTGCACCTTGCCCATCGGCACGGCGAGATTCTGGGCGTTGGTGCCCGTGCCGCGCTCGCCGATGGTGAAGAAAAGATAGCCGGCTTTGTCGAAGGCAATGCGCCCGCCGAAATGCACGCCACCTGCCTTCGGATAAACGTCCAACGAACCCTGGAAAATCGTTTGCTGCTCGACGAGTGCGCCGTCCTTGAGTTTGCCCCGGATGATGCGCGTGAGGCTCACCGCGACCCCGTCGCGTTGTTGTGGATCGGAGTAGGCGAAATACAGCCAGCCGTTTTTCGCGTAGTCGGGGTGCGGGACGACGTCGAACAATCCCGCCTGCTGCGTGGTATCGACCACGGGCACGCCGGAGATCTCCTTGTCGGCGAGCGTGCCGTTTTCGATCAGCCAGAGTTTACCCCGCTTTTCGGTGATGAGGGCGCGGTTCCCTGGCAGAAACGCGAGCGCCCACGGCTCTTTGACGTTGTCCACCCACGTGTGAAATTGAAAGCTGTGCAGCTGACTCTTGGCCGTCAACGACTCGACCGGCTTGGCGAATTCAGTGTGTTCTCGCTCATTGGTGGCGCGAGTCTCGCGGATATAAATCACCATCGCGCGGATTTCCTTTTCGGGGATGGCCGGGCCCCAAGCCGGCATGCCTTTTTCCGGGAAGCCGTTGCGGATGCTGCGCGCGAGGCTTTCGTCGTCGCTGCCGTGGAGCCAGATGTCGTCCAGCATCGAGGGCGCCTGGGCGCCCTGCATGTTGGCCCCGTGGCAATTGGCGCAGAGCGTGGTGTAAGTTTGTGCGACCGTGCCGGTGCCGTTGCGAATGCCTTGGGCAAACGCCGGCGTGGCCGTCGCCAGCGCTGCGCAGACGAGAGTGAAGTGGATTTTGGTGATCATGGGGGAGCGGGAAAAAATCGTGCAGCGCCGCTCCGGAAGCGACCAGCCAATTTTGACCGAATCGGGGGCAGGTGATGTCGCCCGATCTGCACGTGGCCACAAAATTACACCGAAACGCGAACGAGTCTGGCGCGTGCCGAAATCTTGGTCCAACGTGCGTGAAACCTTTTCCATACATCATGGCTGAAAAAATCGGATTCGTGGGCGTCGGGCGAATGGGCGGTAACATGGCGCGGCGCCTCAAAGACTGCGGCTACGCAGTGACGGCGGTCTTCGACGCGCACGCCCCGGCGGCGGCCGAACTCGCTCGCGAGCTCGGCGCGGCTCACGCGGCGAAGCTCGCCGACGTGACGGCGGCGGCCGACGTGATTTTCACGGTGGTGACGGACGATGCGGCGCAACTCGCGATCTTTGCCGAGAGCGGCGACTCGCTGCTCCGCGGTGCGGCGGGAAAAATCTTCGTGAACTGCGCGACGATTTCGCCCGCGACCCACGTCGAGATCGAACGGCGCGCGCGGGCGGCGGGCGCGGGATCGCTCGAAGGCTGCATGGCGTCGTCGATTCCGCAGGCGCGCAACGGCACGCTCTATCTCATGTGCGGCGGGGACCGCGCGGCCTTCGATCGCGTGAAGCCGTTGCTGGAGAAACTGAGCAGTGCGCTGCGCTACATCGGGCCGGCCGGGCAGGCGGCGCAGGTGAAGGCGCTCGTGAACATGGTCATGAACATCAACACCGCGGGCCTCGCCGAAGGTCTCGGGCTCGGCGCCGCGCTCGGCCTCGATCTCGACATGCTGCGCGAAGTATTTTTGCAGACGGGCGCGAATTCGCAGGTGCTGAAGACCGACGGCGAGGACATGCAGAATCGCGCGCACGATTGTTTTTTCTCCGGCGCGCACGCCGCGAAGGATTCCGGCATCGCGCTCGCGCTCGGCCACGAGGCCGGACTAAAACTCCCGCTCGCGGCCGCCACGAAAGCGCAGTTCGACCGGATGATCGCGCTGGGCCTCGGCGCGCTCGACAAGAGCGGCGTGGCGGAACTCACCTTCAAGGGCCGTCACGGATAGCTGCGACGCCACGCGGGCGTTGGCCGGGCGCGCTACTTTCTTTCTGCCGGCGTCCAGAACGGCTCGGGCGTGACGACAAATTCGATCGGGACTTCGGGCACAAAAGTTTTTAGCCAGCGGGCGCACTCTTTCATGCCGGCTTCCTCAGACGGGATGTGGCCGAGGATGATGAGGCCTTTGCGTTGGCCGGTCGCCACGGCGTCCACGCCGTATTCGATTGTTTCCCATTCGGTCGCTTCGCCGAACATCAACACTTCCACGTCACGATCCTGCAGGGTGTGGCGGTTGGCGGCGAAGCCGCTCGCGCCGGGCGAGAAGCCGAGCTTCGTGACCTTCGACTTCGGGTCGCCGACAATCCGCAGCGCGTGAAGGTGGAGGCGGTCGCGAATCTGCGCGGCCAATTCCTCCAGCGTCATTTCAGGGAGAACGTATTTCGTGGCGCCGGGTTGGGCCTGAAATCTCTGCCAGCCGAGCGCGTTCGTCACGCCCGTGACGACCATGTCGGGCTGCATCCGGTGGAGGTGATCGTGAAAGCGAAAGATCACGAGGCCGTGCTCCTTGATGAACGCCAGTTTGGCGGCGAGCACCGGATCGTTTTCAGATTCCATTCCACCAGTCACATCTTGGTGGCCGTAAAAGGTCGGCTCATGCGTGATGATGAGATTCGCGCCGCCGGCGGCGGCGCGACGGAGCACATCGTAGGTCGCCATCATCGCCACAGCGATGCCCTTCACGGGTGTGTTCGGATCGCCGGCTTTGAACGTGTCGACCGTCGGCGGGCGCCAGGGAATGCCGACATGTTGTTGAATCCGCTCGATGACCTGCGCGGCGGTGGGATTTCCGGCGGGCGCGCCGGCGGAAAGTCCGCGACTCACGAGTGCGAGAGAGACGACGAAAACGAGACGCTTGAATCGGAAGCTCATGAAAAAATTGTGCTCAGTTGAGAGTGAACGCCACGGTGCCGAGCGCGCCGAAGTCGGCGGTGTAATTTCCCTTTTCGCCGACGTGCGCGCCACCGAGCGGGCCGGTGAGAATGATGTCGCCGCGATGCACGACGCGGCCTTGGTCAATGATCTGGTTGATGAGCGTCATCAGCATCCGCGCCTGACCCTCGCTGACGTCGGCGCCGGTCGCGGCGTGGAGTTTTTTGCCGTCGCGGCTGAGCGTGACCGCGAGCGCATCGGTCTTCCCGACGGCGGTCGTGGCGACCGGCGCGCCGACGATGAATTGATTTGCGCCGAGATTTTCGGCGACGGCGTCGAGCGGATTACCGGCGATTTTGTTGCCCTTGATCAGGCCGAGGTCGCTGGGCAGTCCGACGACGGGCACGATGGATTCGACGTTCGTGACCGCTGAGCGAGGCACGGCGAGCTTCGTGCCGATGTCGAACGCCATCACGTAGCCGATCTGCGTTTCGACGAGCACGGGCTCTTTCGTGGCGACCGCGACAGGCGTGCCGGCTTTCGCGTCGATGCGATCTGACTTCAGCAGAATCCCGTGGAGCGGTGCGGCGATCTTGGCGGATTTTTGCGACACGGCGGAGGTGAGTGCGGCGGTGTAGCCGTCGACTTCCGCGCCGCCCTTTACGGCGAGCCCGATCACACGTTGCTGCGCCGCGTAGGCCTGACGGAGGTCGGCGTTCGGGAGAGTGGCGGTCAGGCGTGGCAATGAAGTCGAGCCGCGCGCGCGCGCCGTGGCGAAATCGCGGGCATACTTCCGCAGCGGGACCACGTCGAGATAGCCCTGCCACGCGAGCCAGTTCATGCAGAGTTCGCCCCAGTGTCCGACAGGCAGAGGCGTGCCGCGGATGCCGAAGCCGTGTCCGCCGGCACCGAAGACGTGGAGTTCGGACGCAATGTTAGCACGCTTGAGCGCGTTCATCAGTATGATCGAGGAGAGGGCGGAATCGTCGAACGCGTGCGCGATGAACATCGGCGGAGTGCTTTGGTTGATGCGCGAGGCGATGTCAGGGCGCAGGGCGTTGTCGCGTTCGCTGACGAAGCCACCGCCGTAAACGCAGATGTTAAAATCCGGACGCGTCGAAAATTTGTCGGCGGCATCGACGGGTTCATATTGACGCGGCTCGGCGTGATAGACCGAGAGCACCACATCGATTTCGCCGCCCGCCGAGAAACCGATGGTGCCGAGTGCATCGGAGTCGATGTGCCATTCCGCGGCGCGCGAGCGGATGAGGCCCATCGCGCGTTGGGCGTCCTGCACGCCGACCTTCCAACGCTGCTGCGGATCACGTGCGGGCACGCGGTATTTCAGGAGGAAGGCTGCGATGCCTTGGGAGTTGAGCCACTCGGCGATTTCGTAGCCCTCGTGTTCGATCGCGAGGCGTTCGAGGCCGCCGCCCGGGATGACGAGCATCGCGGTGCCGGTATTTTTCTCCGGCGGGGGGAGAAAAACGGAGAGGGTCGGCACGCTGACATCGGTGATTTGATCGAACGGGCGCGGGCGACCTTCGAGCACGTGCTCGGGGCCGAGGTTGCCTTTTTCGCCGGGCGGCGTGCCGGGCCAGAGATTGAAGGACGCGG
Source organism: Opitutales bacterium (assembly GCA_038231575.1). Taxonomy (GTDB): domain Bacteria; phylum Verrucomicrobiota; class Verrucomicrobiia; order Opitutales; family Opitutaceae; genus CAITWF01. Next base: position 104,971 of record JBBRLB010000001.1, read on the forward strand.
AAGGTTGGTAGGTGACGCTTTCGAGCACCGCCACCGGGGCGGGCGCGTTGGCTGCAAAGGCGGAAGGGGCGAACAAACTCAACGCCGCGGCGGCGACGGGGTGGAGGAGGCGCGATGGAGATTTCATAAGAGGCAATGAACGGGAAGCGCCGGCGACGGGCGCAGTTTTCACGAACGACCGGCGGCGTGCCGGCGTTCAGTAAACCATCTGGTAACTTACGAAGGTGATCTGCGAGTTGGCGGGGGAGAAGGTCGGCGCGGAGGCGGGTCCGCCGGTGACGCGGGCCATCAGATCGTTGGCGCTATTGGCGAACGTAAGGCGGCGCAACTCGACGGCGCTGTTGGGCGGATCGCCGGCGGTGCCTTTCGGGTAGGTGACGAAGAGGGCGGCGGCGCCGTTGGGCGAGAGGCGCGGGAACCAGTTATTGGTTTCTTCTTTCGTGAGCTGCACGGGCTCGCTGCCGTCGGGGTTCATTTTCCAAAGCTGCATCGAGCCGGTGCGGTTGGAACTGAAAACGATGGACTTGCCGTCGGGCGTAAACTGCGGGCCGTAGTTACGACCGAGATTTTCGGTGAGGCGTTTCGCGGGTGCGCTGCCGTCGACCGGAATCACGAAGACGTCCGGCGTCGTGTCCATGTCGAAGGCGAAGAGTTTTCCGTCGGGCGAAATACTGGAGCCCGCACCGGTGTTGGGCGTGAGCAGCTTTGGCGTGCCGCCGGCGATAGGGATGACGTAGGTGTTGGCGGGAGGACGCGGATTGCCCTGCGGATGATCGACAAAAATGAGCTGCGTGCCGTCGGGCGTGAGACCGTGCGTGCGGCTGACGCCGATGATTTTTCCCGTGTCGAGCACGACGGGCTCGCCATCCGGGAGCGGCGAGGTGCCGAGAATGGGCGCGGGCGGCGGCGGGGTGCCGGCGGGACCGCGGGCGGCACGCGCGGGAATTTTCATCGGCAACTTCATCAACCGGCCGCCGCGACTGAAGACAATGCCGCTGTTGTCGGGGAGCCACACGGGGCCTTCGATGCTGCCTTCCGTCACGTAGAGCACGCAGCGGTCGGTGTTCTGCGTGCCGTTCGCGTTGACGGGATTAGAGACCTGCGTCTCGAGTGTGCTGTAAAGTTTCGGCGTGCCGGCAGGGAGCGTGGTTTTCACCTCGACGTTCGAGAACACGACGGTCTCGACCTTCGGGGAAGTGTCGTTGGCGTTGTGCGCGCCGACCGCGAGGCCGAGATAAAACGGCTCGGTGAACTTGAGCTGGTAGGAAGCGCCGGAGTATTTCGGGTCCTGGCCGGCGGGGCCGAGGAAGAGCGTGAAGATCTCGCCGCGTTTTTCGATTCTCATACGGACGGGGCCGATGATGTTGCTCATCACCTCGCGCGTGGGCGCGCCCTTGGCGTCGCGAAACTGGAGGGCGGTGAGGCCGTTGCCGTGGAGCGAGGCGTCGATGTAGGCAGAGTCGGCGTCGAGACTTTGGCGAACCATGAGGCACGCCTTGCGATGCGGATCGGAGGCGCCGGTGGTGCTTGGGAGAAACTCGATGTCGGCGGAGAAGCTCACGTCGCCGGACATTTTTCTCCACGCGAAGTGAAACGCGTCGATCTTGGCCCAGATGTTGTTGCCGCCGCCGGTGACGGTGTAGGTTTTTTTCGCGGCGTCGAAGCTCGCGCTGCCGGCGGTGGGCGTAAGGCCGATATCGGCGTGACTTTCAAACGCACCGACGGACGCGGGGGCGTTTTGAGCGCGAACAAAAGCGCCCGCGACAAGCGCGAGCACGCAAAGATTCCAACGGAGCCGGCAAGGCCAGGGGCTGGGGGTAAGCATCGCGCAGAAAATTGCGGGATGGCGCCGCTGGCTCAAGGCCTATGTCGGCCATGGACTTTCCGGCGGGCCGAAGCGCGTGCCTGCCGGAAAATCCATGCCGAATTCTTCGGCGAGGATCGCGAGCAATTCATCACCGTTCGCGATCACGCGCTGCTCGGCGTGGCCGTCAGCGGAGCGACAGGTGAGTTCGTGATTGAGCAGCGTGAGACGCTGGCCATTCGGCAAGGCGCGCGCGGCGACGAGCCGGTTGCGAAAGTGCGACTGCGGGTGCGTGCTGGTGAACCAGTTGGCGAGTTCGCGATCGATCGGGGGCATTTCTTCGAGGGTGAACTCACACACGTCGGCCCACTCGTCGCCGAGCCGCACTTGATGGAAAAATTTCGTTCCTTCGCGCGTGATGCGGCGCGGTTCATGGGGCGTCGCCTGCTCGGCAGCGGTGTCCAAACGGATCGCCGCGGTGAGCGAGTTGCTGCCGAGGCCGACGTCGGCGAGCCACGACTCGCCGTCGAGCTCGACGCGCAGAAACACGTGGGTGCGCGGCGGAGTGAAATCGCGCGGGCGTTGCAAGCGCACGCGTGCGCTGATCGGGACGGCGCGAAAACCGAGCGTCTCGAGCACGGCGAGGAGCAGCGTGTTTTGTTCGAAACAGTAGCCGCCGCGCCGATCGCGAACGAGTTTCTGCTGGATCGCGGCGAACTCGAGGTTGATGCCGCGGCCCAGCAGCACATCGAGGTTTTCAAATGGGATCGTTTGCGCGTGGGCGGCGACGATGCCGTTCAGCGTGGCGAGCGTCGGCGTGCGTGCGCCCGTATAACCGGTGCGGGCAAAGTAGGCGTCGAGATCGATCGGCGGGGGCATCGGGAGGCGCGGCGGCCGGCAGACTATTTCGCCACCACCGGCAGGCGGGTGAAGATGAGACCACGAACCAGGAGCGAATTTTCATCGCGGATCTCGACCGGGCCGAGGACGGGCGCGCGCAGCACGGGCGTTGGGGTGCCGTGGCGCAGCGCGAAGGTGTAGGACCCGGCGTCGTTTTTGATCACGGCGAGGCTTGAGCCGAATTCTTGATAGCGAAAGGAGCCGTCGGGGCGAAGGTCGAGCATTCGCTCGCCCGCCTCGCCGCTCGTCGCATAGGTGCCGGCGAAACGTTTTTGCAGGCTCGTGAGCTGCAGCGACGACGTGATCGGATCGAAGGCGGAGACGCGGGCGGCGGGGGCAGGTGGCGGCGCGGTCCCGAGGAAAAACCAGGCCGAGCCGCCGGCGACGGCCAGCGCGAGGACGACAAGCGTGCCCAAAACGAGCCGACGGCCGGAGTTTCTTTCCGACGGGGAAGGGGGCGGAGTTTCAGGCTGAGGGATGGGCGGGGCGGACTCGGCGCGCAGGGCCGCGGAGCCGATGAGCGTGGTGAACGTTTTCGGCGGCGTGGGCGGCGCGCCGTCGAGGAAGGGCGGAATCTCGGCGGGCGAGAACTTGAAGAACATCTGGTCCAGGGCGCTGAAGGGGCGGACGAGCAGCTTGCCGCCCTGCGGCTGGATGAGAAAACGCCCGGTCTTCACGGTGACGAGAAGCTGCGGGTCGGCGTCGATCAGTTTGAGCGGATCGATTGCGACGAGTTGTTCGAGCTGGCGGAGGAACTGCGGGCCGTCGATCGCCCCGAGATCGCGGGCGTGTTCGTCGGGGCCGACGCGGCTGAAATCGGCCGAAAGTTCGCGGGTCGACACTTGATAGGTCGGCCCGCGGGGCGCGGAATTTCCGCCGGAAGGTGGGCCCGAGATCGAGTGGACGGTGGCCATGAATGAGAGCGAGCGAAACCCCACACGGGGTGGAGCGCAAGGCCGACAAAAAAGGGCGGCCGGTGAGCCGCCCTCGTGAAATTCACTGCCGGACGGGCGGCGCTTACTTGGTCGCGGCGTCCTCGGGGATGCGCATCGCGTAGAAGCTGCGATACACGAACACGAGCGCGACGAGGAAGAAGAACGCGCCGATGGCGGTCTTCGTGGTCTGGTTCGTCATCGTCACCGCAATCTCGACGGCGAGCAGGCCGAAGAGGGTGGTGAACTTGATCACGGGGTTCATCGCGACCGACGAAGTGTCCTTGAACGGATCGCCGACGGTGTCGCCGACGACGGTCGCGGCGTGGAGGTCGGTGCCCTTTTGGCGGAGCTCAACCTCGACGATTTTCTTGGCGTTGTCCCACGCGCCACCGGCGTTCGCCATGAAGATGGCTTGGAAGAGACCGAAGAACGCGATGCCGATCAGGTAGCCGATGAAGAAGTAGGGGTTGAAGAACGGCAGCGCCAACGCGAAGCAGAAGACGACGATGAAAATATTCCACATGCCCTTTTGCGCGTAGACGGTGCAGATGCGGACGACTTCCTTGGAGTCCTTCTCGGAGGCGGTCTTCGCGTCGAGGTTCATGTTCTCCTTGATATAAACGACGGCGCTGTAAGCGCCGGTGACGACCGCCTGGCACGACGCGCCGGTGAACCAGTAAATCACGGAGCCGCCCATGATGAGGCCGAGGATGATCTCGGGCTGCACGATGGAAAGCGCGTCGATGACGGGCTTGAACTGACCGGCGACGCCCGAGGCGACCTGGATCTCATACATTTTCTGCAGGAGCATGATGATGCCGAACACCATGGTGGTGGCGCCGACGACCGCGGTGCCGATGAGGACGGGCTTGGCGGTGGCCTTGAACGTGTTGCCGGCGCCGTCGCCTTTCTCGAGCTGGTATTTGGCGTTCTCGAAGTCGGGCTTGAAACCGAAGTCGCGCTCGATCTCGGCGGCGATATTGGAGCGGCCCTCGATTTGAGAAAGCTCGTAAACAGATTGGGCGTTGTCGGTCACGGGGCCGTAGCTGTCGACGGCGATCGTCACCGGGCCCATGCCGAGGAAGCCGAAGGCGACGAGGCCGAACGCGAAGATTGGGGCGGCGAACGCGAATTTGGCGGGCATCAGCGCGAGCAGCGCGGGATTTTGCGAGAAGTAATAGGACGCGGCCATCAGCATCATGATGACGAGGCCCATCCAGAACGCGGAGAAATTGCCGGCGACGAGACCCGACAGGATGTTGAGGGAAGCGCCGCCGTGGCGGGAGCAGTTGGTGACTTCCTTGACGTGGCGGGAATTCGTGCTGACGAAAACCTTGGTGAATTCCGGAATCACGGCGCCGGCGATCGTGCCGCAACTGATGATGACGGAGAGCACCCACCACAGGGCGGGATTAATTCCCGTCTGATGGCCGAGCAAGTAATACGAGGCGACAAACGTAATCGCGATCGAGACGGCAGAGGTGATCCACACGAGGTGCGTGAGCGGGGCCTCGAAATCAAAATCCTTCAGGGTGCCGTATTTCGCTTTCGAAATGACTTGGTTGAGCAAGTAGGAGGCAAGCGAGGTGACGATCATCAGCGCGCGCATCGTGAAGAGCCACACGATGAGCATGGCGCAGAGTTCCTGGCTGTCGACGAGCGCGAGCGCGAGAAACGAGATGAGCGCGACGCCGGTCACGCCGTAGGTTTCGAAACCGTCGGCGGTCGGCCCCACGGAATCGCCGGCGTTGTCACCGGTGCAATCGGCGATCACGCCGGGATTCTTCGGGTCGTCCTCGGGGAGCTTGAAGACGATCTTCATGAGGTCGGAGCCGATATCGGCGATCTTGGTGAAGATGCCGCCGCAGATGCGGAGGACGGAGGCGCCGAGCGATTCACCGATCGCGAAGCCGATGAAGCAGGGGCCGACGAGTTCCCGCGGGAGGAACACGAGGATGCAAATCATGAAGAACAGCTCCACGCACACGAGGAGCAGGCCGACGCTCATCCCGGAGCGGAGCGGAATGAAGAGGGTGTTGAGCGGGTTGCCCTTCAAGGCGGAGAACGCTGTGCGCGAATTCGCGACGGTGTTGATGCGGATGCCAAACCACGCGACGCCGTAGGAGCCGAGAATGCCGAGGACGGACGCGAGCAGGATGACGACGACGTTCGCCGCGGAATTGTGCGAGAGGACGCCGAAGTAGTAGACCATGCAGCCCCCGATGAGCACCCAAAGGATGGCGAGGAACTTGCCCTGGGTGAACAGGTAGGTTTTGCAGGTCTCCCAAATCATGTGGGAAACGTCCGCCATCGATTGGTGCACCTGGAGGGCCTTGGTCTGCGTGTATTGGACGAGACCAAAGACCGCGCCGAGGGCGCAGATCACGATGCCGAGATACATCAGCGTCAGGCCGCTGATGCCGCCCACGCCGTCGAAATGAACGTGCGTGAGGTCGGGGATTCTGATGTCGGCTTCGCTGGCGCGAAGGGCCGAAGTGAAGGACGCCACCAATGCGGCGGCGCCCATTTTCCAAGCAGTGCGAATTGTCATAGGGGTTGTGAAACGATCCGGAGGTTAGGGTATGGCCGGAGTTTTTGGCGGCGGCGTGGGCGGCCCGCGAGTCAATTGTGGCCGGCTGGGGCGCGAAAAAATTCCCGCTTATCGCCGCACGGCGAAAGATTACTTTTTCATGGGGTCCCGCCGAGGGAGCGGGGAGGGAAAAAGACCCGCACTTTCAGTTTGGCTCGGATGGACGGATGGTGCATCGCTGGGAGAATATTGTTTCCGTGCGTTTCCCCCGGCCTGCGTCCCACCCTTATCGAGTCCCCGGCCGGCGTTTTGCCGGCGCTGTGCTGTGGGCGCTGGCGCTGGCGGCCATGGCGGGTGCCGAGGAGGCAAAGCCGAATCCGGCGCTGCCCCTCTCCGAGCGCCAGCCCCTGATCGTAGGCGCGACGACGGACAGTTTCCCGTATGGGTTTCTCGATCAGGACGGGCGGTGGAAGGGGTTTTGCGTCGACCTGCTCGACGCGACGGCGCGCGCCATGAGCCTCCGGCTCAAGCGCGTGCAGGCGCCGAGCAAGATTTTGCAGCAGCGATTCCGGGCGGGAGAATTCGATCTGCTGCAGGACTACAGCGATGCGCCGGACCGGGTGGCGCACGCGGATTTCACGGTGCCCGTCCTGACGCTGCAGGGCGTGGTGTTCGTGCAGAAAACCGACAGCCCGATCCATCGACTGGAGGATTTTAACGGCCGAAATTTCGCCATGATCGGCGCCGGTAGCATCGGCGAGACGTTCCTGCGCGATCATAAACTGACGCCCAACATCGTGCTGGTGAGTTCGGCGGATGAGGCCCTGCGGCTGGTGCAGTCGGGCCAGTGTGCGGGGGTGTTTATCTCGCGGCTGACTGCGCTGTCGGTGATCGAGCGGGGCGGATTGAGCAATCTGGCGCCGCTCGGCCAGCCGTTTGCGGACTACGACATCCGGCATTGTTTCGCCGTGCACAAAGGCGACGCCCAGCTCCTCGCGCGGCTCAACGAAGGTCTGGCGATCCTGCACCAGACGGGAGAATACGATCGGATTTACCGGCGGTGGTTCGGCAAGTTCGACCCGCCCCTCTTCACCAGCACGGAAGGGATTAACTACGTGGCGGCGGCCCTGGCGCTCGCGCTGCTCGCGGCGGTGTGGGGCTTGTTGCGGGGACGCACGCTCCGCCACCGCATCGTGGGACAGGCGGCGCAACTCGCGGAAAAAGAGGCGCTCCTCCAAGCGCTCTACGACAACATCCCGATGGCCATGTGCGTGCTTGAGGTGTCGCCCGGCGGCGAGCGCGTGCTCGCGATCAACCGGGAGGCGGAAGTGCATTTTGGCGTGCCGGTGCGGCTCGCGGCGGGGCGCCCGCTGGCGGAGTTCAACCTTGAGCGTGAATGGGCCGCGCAACTCCAGGATTTGCTGCGGCGGGAAACGGCCGTGGGCGGCTTCCTGCGCGAAGAGCGGCGGCTCCCGGAGGCGCGGAAATATTTTGTGTTCACGGTGGTCCCGCTCGCGCCCGGCAGTGGTGGCCACGCGCGCGTGTGTGTGCTCGCGGAAGACGTGACCGATCGGCGGGCGCTCGACGAGGAGTTGGCGCAGACGCGGAAGTTGCGGGCCGTCGGCGAACTCGTCGGCGGCATCGCGCATGAATTCAACAACCTGCTGACGCCTGTGATGCTGAAGGCCGGCGAAATCCAGCTTGACTGGGCAAATGACGTGAAGCTGCAGCAGCAGGTGGCGGTGATCATCCAGGCGGCGCAACGCTCAGCGGAACTCACGCGGCGGCTGCTGACCTTTGGCCGCAAGGGCGACAACCGCGCCGAGGCCGTGCGGCTCCCGGCCCTCGCAACGGGCTGCTTCGAACTGCTCCGGCAGACGGTGGACCGGCGGATCGTGTTCGAAAGCGAGATGCCCGCCGATCTGCCGCCGCTCTGGCTGAACGCCACCGACCTCAACCAGATCTTGCTCAACCTACTGCTCAACGCCCGCGACACCCTGCTGGAAAAAATCGGACGGCAGTCGGCCGGCTGGACGCCCTGCATCCGCGTGGAGGCGGCGGCGTTGAATCCCAATTCCAACCCGCCGATGGGTGCGCCCGCGGGTCGGACACCGCTCGGCTGGCAGCGGCTCACCGTGCGCGACAACGGACTCGGCATGACGCCCGCGGTGCGCGAACGCATTTTTGAACCGTTCTACACCACCAAGGAAGTGGGCAAGGGCACGGGCTTGGGGCTCGCGACGGTGTGGCATCTCGTTTCCGAACTCGGCGGCCGCGTCGAACTTGAGACGACGCCGGGCGAAGGCTCGACGTTCCGGATCTTCCTGCCGGTGTGGCCGGCGCCGGTGAGTCCAGAAGTGATCGCGTCCGCGGTGCAGGCGGCGTCGCCGAGCGCGGCGCGGGTGTTTCTGGCGGAAGACGAACCACTCGTCGCCGAGTCGATCGCGGAGGCGTTGCGTCGCGCGGGGCATCAGGTGACGACGAGTTTCGACGGCAACGCCGCATGGGATCATCTCGCCACGCGGCTGGGCGATTACGACCTCCTGGTGTTCGACGTGAACATGCCGGGGCTTGATGGGATCGAGCTCGCGCATCGCGCGCGGGCGTCGCACTACGTCGGCCGCCTGATGGTCGTGAGCGGCCGGCTGACACTCCCGCAGCTCCAGGCGATCAATCGCGCGCGCGTCGATCGCGTGTTGGCGAAGCCCTTTTCGATGGCGGAATTTTCAAACGCGGTGCGCGAGTGCCTGCGACCGTCGACGTAAACAGGGAACGCGCGGGACGCACAAACGCTAACCCGCCGGGCGCAGGTTGCCGCTCGGCCAGGCTGGCATTCAGGGAGTATTCGGCGGTAAAATTCAGTTCGACGCCCGCCATCGGGCCTCCTGACCGGGTGGCGGATGTCGTCGGGCCGCGGCGCCGCGCGTGCGGGAGCCGGCGCGCCCGGCGGCGGCAAAGGCGATTCCGTCGGTCACGTCGACGTGCCCAAAGCGGAAGGACGGATGGCCGCCGCACGACCCGAAGTTTTCCTGCCGGCCGGTGCGAAAATTATCCAGGCCCTCGACGCGGTGGCCGGCCGCGAGGAGATGCTCGCACGTATGGCTGCCGATGAAACCGGCGGCTCCGGCGACCAGAACGGTGGCCAGGGCGGCCGGAGTGAGGCGCGGCGGCGGGCAGGCGTAAGCTTGCACCGCGGTCATTTTCCGCTGCTGACTAGAGACCATGTCTTCGGCCGTCGTCGTCCGTCAGTTATCGAAACGCTATGGCAGCGTCGAGGCGGTGCGTGCGGTGAGCTTTACCATCGAGGCAGGGGAAATTTTCGGACTGCTCGGGCCGAACGGCGCCGGCAAGACCACCACGCTGGAGTGTCTCACCGGCCTGCGGGAACCGGACGCGGGCGAACTGTCGGTCTGCGGGATCGATGTGCGCGGCGCGCTGGCGGCAGCGAAGGAAAAAATCGGCGTCGCGCTGCAAAGCACTGCGCTGCCGGACAAGATCACGCCGCGCGAGGCCCTGCGGCTTTTTGGATCCTTTTATCGGGAGAGCGTGGCGCCGGAGGGTTTGCTCGAGCGCTTCGCGCTGGGCGAAAAAGCCGATGCGCATTTCGACACGTTGTCGGGCGGCCAGCGGCAGCGCCTCGCGCTCGCGCTCGCGTTTGTCAACCGTCCCGGACTGATCGTGCTCGACGAGCCGACGGTCGGGCTCGACCCGCAGGCGCGCCGCGATCTGCAGGCGGAAATTATCCGGATGAAGCGCGAAGGGCACACGGTGCTGCTCTCGACGCACAATTTGGAAGAGGCCGAGGCGCTGTGCGATCGCATCGCCATTTTGGTGCGCGGCAGCATCGTGGCGGTCGGCGCGCCCCGCGAACTGGTCGCGCGTTCGAGCGCGCGGCAAACCGTGACGCTGGAAACGGCGCCGCCGCTGGACCGCGTTCGGCTCGCGCAGCTCCCGGGGGTGGAAGATCTGCAAGGCGAAGGCGGGCGGGTGCAGTTTCGCACGGCGCAAACCACGGCGACGCTCGCGGCGCTGGCGGCGTTGCTCGAGCGCGGCCCTGCCGAAGTGATCGAACTGCAGGTGCGCAAGGCGTCGCTCGAGGAAGTGTTCCTCGGCCTTACGCGCAGCGGTGGCGCCGAAGGGAAAGGCGGGTCATGAAAGGCGGGGTGCAGCATTTCACGATGTCGCTCCGGCTGCATTTTCGGAACCGGACCGCGCTGCTTTACGGGAACGTGTTTCCGTTGATTTTTCTGGCGGTGTTCTGGGTGCTGTATCGCCACGAGCACGTGCCGCTCCTGCGGCACTTGGGGGAATTGCTCACCGTCACGGTGCTCGGCGGGGCATGCTTTGGGTTGCCGACGACGCTGGTCAGCGAACGCGAACGCGGCGTCTGGCGGCGCTACCGGCTCGTGCCGCTGCCCATGTGGCAGGTGGTCGCGAGCACGCTCGCCGCGCGCTATGTGATTATCTTGAGCGCGGGGATCATTCAGTTCGCCGTGGCGCGGGCGGTCGGCATGACGGCGCCGGCGCATCCGGTCGCGCTGTTCGTGGCGTTTACGCTGGTCGCGTTTGCGTTCATGGGCCTCGGCCTCGTCATCGCGGCGCTGGCGGACAACGTGCCCGCGGTGCAGGCGCTGGGGCAGTGCATTTTTTTGCCGATGCTGGTGATCGGGGGCGTGGCGGTGTCGCTCGCGAGTTTGCCGGCATGGGCGCAGCACGTGTCCGCTTTTTTCCCGGGACGCTATGCGGTCGAGGCGTTGCAGCAAGCGGTCACCGGGCACGGTTTGGCCGGAATGCGTTTCAGTTCGCTCGCGCTCCTGCTGACGGGTGGCGCGGGAATTTTAGCCGGCGCAAATCTTTTCCGGGTTGATGCGCAGCGCCGGTCGGCGGCGCGATCGAACAAGCTGTGGCTGGCGGTGGTGCTGGCTGCATGGTGCTCGGCGGGAATGCTGGCCGAAACGCACGGTCGCATCGCGGTCGCCACCGACGAGGAACGGGGGCCCGAGAAATCCCCGACCGCGGTCGGGGCGGCGGCCGTGGTGCCAACTCCGCCGCCCGCCGCGGCCCCGTGGGAAAATATTTCCGCGCAGGACGTCGCGGCGCTCGATTTTCACGTGCCGTCGGACAACGGCGTCGTGGCGCCCATCGCCGGGCCGGACGACACGCCTGACGATTCGGTCGAACCGCTCTTGGAACGGGTGCGCCAAGGGCTGCCGACGTGGGCGCCGGGCTTGACCGGTGATGATGCGCAGCGCGTGAGGTATCTGCTGTGTGCCGCGGGCGTGCCGGACGCGCTGCAGCAGCCGGCCGAGCGTTTCCTGCCCGAGATCGTTTTACAGCGGCTGGTCGAGGTCTATCCCAAGGCGAAACTGATCAAGATCCTGACGTGGATTGCGCGGCATCCGGAGGACGGCGCGATTGTGGACAATGTCGAGGCGTTGGGTGTAACCGGCGCGGTCGGCGATCCGGAACTCGTCCGGGAGCGGGTCTATCTTTACGCGATAAAATTTGTCGCGCGGCTGACGGGGCGCGGGACGCGGTGAGCGGGCGGGAGGGAAATCGTTTGCGAACGGAACGGCCCCGCGATCCGCGCCGGCTTCGCGAACGCTGCGCTGGGCAAAACCTGTTCGGCTCGAAAGGGTTTTTGGTGCCCGGGGTGGGACTCGAACCCACACTTCCTTTCGGAAATTCAATTTTAAGTCGAAAGCGTCTACCATTTCGCCACCCGGGCATGTCGTGCGAAGGGAAACAGCAAACCTTCGCCCCACACCAGCAAAACCCTGCGCGCACCGCGCGCCGCCTTCACTCCTGGCGCGGAGACGAACGGCGCGAGTAGCGCCGCCAGCCGAGGAGCGCGAGGCAGCCCGAGAAGAATAACACGCCATAGGTTGCCGGTTCGGGAATCGGGCGGATTTCGCGGTTGGTGTAGCCTGGGTAAGGAGTCGCGATCCACGCGGTGTTGAGATTGTTCCAGTTGGCGCTCGCGAACGAGATTTGGGCCTGCGGGGTGCCGGGCGAATTGCTGGTGTTCGTCACGACATTGGTGTGCACGATCCCATTCAGGCCATAGAAGCTGCCGGTCGCATACCAAAAATCGATCTCGTCGGCCCAGTTATTGACGGTGACGGTGACACCGGAGTCGATGATGAGATTGGTCGACGTGAGCGTCGTGGCGTAGCTGCTGTCGAAGTCGAGGATGGTGTTGCCGGCGATATGGATCGTGCCGAACACGATGTTGGTCTGAGTGCCGAGGGCGCTGGCGTTGCGGCGCAGATCAATTTCGCCACCGGTCACGAGCAATGTGAGATTGGGAGCGCTGAAGCTGGTGTCGAAAACGAGAATGCCGGCGCCGTCTTTTTGGAACGTGCCGTTGCCCGCGAGTTTGCCGCTGAACGTGTTCGCCGCGCTGATCGCATTGCTCGAATAATACCCTTCCACCGTGGAATTGGCCGTGATGGTGAGGACATTGGCCGAACTCTGGTAGGTTGAGATGATCGGACCGGCGCGAACGAGCGTCGCGTTGGACGAGCCGTCGCCGACGGTGATGTTGCCCAGCGTCATCGTGATGCCGTCGAGCGTGCTGGTGTTGGCGCCGCTGAGCGTGAGCGTGCCAGTGCCATTCTTGGTCAGCGTGCCGGCCGTGCCATTGCTGGTCACGATGGTGTAGGTGTTGTTGCCGGAGTTGGGCGTGTAGGCCGCGTTGGTGGCGATGGTGCCGCCCGTGATGCCGCCGGTGGCGGTGATGTTGCCCGCGCCGCCGATGGTGAGGCCGTGGCTGGCGACGTTGATGCCGCCGTTGAGCGTGAGCGTTTCGCCCGCGACCGTGGACCTGATGCTGGAATCCGAGGCGAGGGTGATGGCGCCGCCGAAGGTGTTGTTGCCGGAAACATTGTTGAGCGCGCCGGTGTTGCCCGAGGCATCATGGGCGGCGGTGAAGCCGTGGCCGTTGAGCGTGAGCGCTTCGGCGCCGACGGAGATGTCAACGCCGCCGCCGGTCTTGGAGAGCTGGAGTTCGGCGCCGAGTGCGACCGTGGTCCCGCCCGCGGCGGTGCCAAGACCGAAATTATTTTTCACCAGCACCGTGCCTTGGTTGATGGCGGTCGCGCCCGTGTAGCCGTTGCTGCCTTGAAGAATCAGCGTGCCGTCACCCGTTTTCGTGAGCCCTCCGCTCGTGGTGTTGATGGCGCTGGTGCTCTTGTAGTCGGTCGTGCCGGGGCCGTCGATGGTCAGAGTGCGGCCGCTGGCGTCGGAGGTGGTGCCGGTGAAGGAGAGGGTTTGGCCGGCGGCGGAAGAATTGATGGTCGCGGCGCCGTCGAGGAAGACCGGACCGCCCCACGTGTTGTTGCCGCTGACGTTCTGGAGCGCACCGCTGTTGCTGATGCCGGTGCCGTTGAGGTGCAGCGCCTCGGCCGAAATCGTGAGATCAGTCGTGAGTTTGGTCAGCTGGAGTCGGCCACCCAAGGCGACGAAGGTGCCATCCGCGGAAGCGATCGTGGAATCGGCGGCGAGGCCCAGCGCGCTGTTATGCTGGGCGACCAAGGTCGAACCGCTGGCGATGTTGGTCTTGAGATCGTAGCCGCCGCTGCTGTTGCCTTGGAGGGTGAGAGTGCCAGCGCCCGTGAGATCGATGCCGCCGTGGAAAATGGGCACGTCGATGGTCAGGTTGCCGCCGATGACGAAGGAGCGCTGGACCTCCGGAACCGCCACGGTGGCTTGGGCGGTGTTAAGGTCGAGCTGCGCACTGCTGGTGGAATTGCCCGTGATGGTCGCGGTCGTGCCCACCGGAACCGTGACCGTGTTGGTGAGAAAGAGCTGGCCGCCGTTGACGCCGTCGCCGAGTTCGACTTTGCCGCCGCCGCTGAAATTCAGCGTGCCGATGGTCTGGGCCGCATAGTTTTTATAGACACCGTCGGACATGATGGTGACAGCGGTCGTGGGCTTGAGCATTTCGCGGCCGGCGCTGCCGACCGGAGTTGCGAACACCGCGCTCCCGGCACTGCCCACGCCATCGCCGATCTGCAAGGGGCCATTAATGGTGTAAAACGAGGGATTGGTGGGATCGTTCGGGGCGAAGTTGGACGTGTAGCCACCGAGCAAGAGCGTGCCGTTCTGGACGGTCGTGGTGCCCGTGTAGGTGTTCATGTTCATCTTGTAGTTCACGGTGCCCGCCGTGTCGACCGTGACGCCGCCGGTGCCGGTGATGCCCGCGTTGACGTAGATGGTGTTGGCGTTGGTCGGGCTGCTCAGGGTCAGGGTGTTGGCCCCGAGCGCCAGCGTGGTGACGTTCTGAGCCGGGCCGGCCGGGTCGCTGCCGTGCGTGTAGGCGGCGGGATTGGAGGTGCCGAGGGCGAGATAATTGACCGCCGCGCTGTTGTTGGTGACGGTCGAGTTGGCGGTGAGGGTGACGTTGCCGCCCCAGCCATTGTTGCCGTTGGTGCCCAGCAGCGTGCCGCCGGCGAGAGTGAGGGCGCCGTTGTTGACGGTGCGACCGCCATCGATGTTGAGCGTGGCGCCGCTGTTGACGGTGGTGCCGGCAATGCCGGTGCCGAGGGCGTTGTTCTGCTGCACGATCAGGGTGCCGTTGTTGATCGCGACCGCGCCGGCATTCGTGCTGCTGCCGGTGAGCGTGAGGTTGCCGGTGCCGTTGAAATTGAGCGCACCCGCGCCGCTGAAGGTGCCACTAAAGGCCTGGGCACCTGAACCGCCCGTGGTGAGTGAACTTGCCGAGCCGACATTGATATTGCCCGCAGAGCCGTTGAGCGCGGCGACCGACTGCGCGGCGGTGGAGCCGAGATTGAGGTCGCCGCCGTTGACGGCGAGGTTGCCGGTGCCAATGAGCGACGCGCCGGTGATGTTCAGCGTGCCGGCGCCGAGCGTTGTGCTGCCGGTGAAGGTGTTGGCGCCAGAGAGCGTCCAAGTGCCGGCGCCGTTTTTCACGAGCGAAGTCGCGCCACCGCTGTCGCCGATGATGGCGGCGAGCGAGCCGCCGCCGATGCCGGAGAGGGTAAGGGTGCGTGCGCCAGAACCGCTGAGGCCCAGCGCGGTCGTTTGATTAAACGTGATGGTGCCGCGGCCCGAGGCGTCGATCGTGCCGCCGCTGGTGCCGAGGGTGAAGAGGCGGTCGGTGGAAAGATTGGCGCCGGTGTATTGGAGGGTGCCGCCGTTGAGCACCAAGTTGGCGGTGTTGCCCGCGGCGGCGACCCCGAGGTTGCTCGTGCCGCTGGCGGCGCCGATCGAACCGACCGAGAGCGTGCCGCTATCAATCGTCGTGATCCCGGTGTAGGTGTTGGTGCCGCTAAGGGCGAGCGTGCCGGTGCCGCTCATCATGAGATTGCCGCTGCCCGCGATCACCCCGGAATATTTGTCGCTGCCGCTGCTGTTGGCGGTGAGGGTGTGGCCGGCACCGAGCGTGACGGTGCCGCCGGTGCCGGTGAGCGAGGCGACCGTTTGCGCGGTGTTGTTGAGGTTGAGCGCACCGCCGTTGACGATGAGCGAGCTGGTGCTGGCGGCGAGCGAAGCGCCGCTGTTCACGGTGAGCGTGCCAGCGCTGATCGTCGTGCCACCGGTGTAGGTGTTGGCGCCGCTGAAAACGAGTGTGCCGGCGCCCGCCTTGGTCAGGCCGAAGCCGTTCGAGCCATCGCCCACCGCGCCGCCGACCGTGAGCGTGCTCGCGTTCGTGGTGACGGTGCGATTGCCGCCGAGCGTGACCACGCCGGTGCCGAGGTTGAGGGTGTTCGTGCCGGTGAACGCGAAGTCGCCGTTCCAATTTTGCGCGTTGTTGCTGCTCAGGGTCCGGGCGGCATTAACGTCGAGCGTGCCACCTTGGATGAAGAGCGCGCCCGCACCCGCATTGGCGCCTAGGGCGTTGTCGTTGCCGAGGACGAGGGTGCCGGCATTGAGATAGGTGGGGCCGGTATAGGTGTTGGAGCCGCCGAGCGTGAGGGCGGCAACGCCAGATTTCACGAGGGCGGTCGCACTGGTGTTGTCGGCGATTACTGAGTTGATGACGAGCGACGTCGTGCCCGCGCCGTTTTGGTTGATGAACAGCGCGCCGCCGCTCGAGCCGGTCAACGTGCCGCCGGAGATCGTCTCGATTCTGTTGTTCGCGAGGGAAGTAACCAGAATGCCGCCGGAGGTAATGGAGTTGGTGCCATTGAGGGTGACCGTGCGGCTGCCATTGTTATTAAAGCGGAGGGTGTTGGTCGAGGCGTTGGCGGCTCCGACGGTGAAAGTATTGTTGACGTCGGTGTTGGTTGCGCCGCTCCACGTGTTGGCGGTGTAGGAACCGGCGCCGAGCGCGCTGATCGTGCCGTTACCCACCGCCCAGCCGGCGCCGCCGACCGTGGCCCAGCCGCCCAGAATGCCGTTCGTGTTGGTCGTGGTGGTCGTAATGCCACCAGTTCCCGGAAGAGTGAAATCGACGGTGCCGCCCGCATTGCGAGTGATGGCGCCGAGGGTGAGATTCATGGCGCCCGTGCCGGTGGAGGTCGCGCTGATGGCTGAGCCACCGGCATTGAGGGTGACACCACCGATGGTCTGATTCGAAGTGACATTATTTTTCGCAATGGTCGCGAGTGTGCCGCCGCCGAGCGTGAGGGCCGGAGTGCTCGAGATGAGTCCGTTTGCCGGCGTCGTGCTGATGCCGAAGTCCAGCGTGAGCGTGCCACCGTTAACGATCGTGGGGCCGCCATAAGCGCTGATGCCGGCGGATTTGAGAATGAGATTGCCGGCACCCGTTTTGGTGAGGCCGTTGGCACTCCCACCGCTGTCGATCGCGCCACCGACGGTGAGCGTGCTGGCGCTGACGGTGATATTGCGCGTGGCGTTCATCGTCACGGCACCCGTGCCCAGGTTGAGCGCATTGCTGCCGGTGAAGGTGAAATCGCTGTTCCAGTTTTGCGCGTTGTTCGAGGTGAGGGTGATCGCGCCGCCGCTGGTGTTGTCGATCGCGCCGCCGTTGATGACGAGCGTGCCAGCGGTGCCGGAATTGCCGAGGGCGCGGGCGCTGTTGAGCGCGAGGGTGCCGGCGTTGAGGGTGGTGTTGCCGGTGTAGGTGCTGGCGGCACCGGCGAGCGCGAGGGTGCCGGTGCCGTTCTTCGTGATGCCGAAGGCACCGCCGATGCTGCCGCCAACGGTGAGGGTGTTGGCGGTGGTGGTGATGGTGGGAGTGGCACCGAGTGTGACGGCACCCGCACCGAGATTGAGGTTGGTCGTGCCGGTGAAGGTGAAGTTGCCGTTCCAATTTTGAGCAGGCGAAGTGGTGAGCGAGGCAGTCGTGGTGCTGTCGATCGTGGTGCCTCCGGCGATGGTGAAGTTGCCGGAGCCGAGCGCGGAGGCGCTGTTGATATTGACCGTGCCGGCGTTGAGGTTGACGCCGCCATTCCAGCCGCTGTTGAGCCCGCCGAGCGCGAGAACGCCGTTGCCCGCTTTGGTGAGCGCGTTGCCAGCGCCTGAAATCGCGCCACCGAGGGTGAGATTACCCTGCGTGACGGTCAGCGTTTGCGCGCCACCGAGAGTGAGCCCGCCGTTCAGGTTGAGGTTGCTGTTCGTGGAGCCAGCGTAGGTCACATTGGAATTGGCATTCCACACCATGGTGTTGGTGGCGGAGATCGTGCCGCCGGCCGCAACCGTGTTCGAGTTGTCAATCGTGGTGGCGTTGGCGACGGTGAAGGTGCCGGCGCCGGTGCCGAGGGCGGCGGCGGCGTTGATGTTGACGGTGCCGCCGGAGGTGGTCGCGTTACCGGCGGTGAAGCCGCCGGTAAAGGTATTGGCACCCGCGAGCGTGAGCGTGCCAGCGCCCACTTTGGTGAGGGCAAACGCGCCACCGATCGCCCCGCCGACGGTGAGGTTGCCACCGGTCGTCGTGACCGTGCGGGCGGCATTCATCGTCACAGCGCCCGTGCCGAGATTCAGGTCGTCGGTGCCGGTGAACGTGAAGTTGCTGTTCCAGTTTTGGAGGTTGTTGTTGCTGAGGGTGACGCTCGCGCCGCTGGTATTGTCGATCGTGCCACCGGCGATGGTGAAGGTGCCGGCGCCGAGGGCGGTGTTGTTGTTGATGTTGAGCGTGCCGGCATTGAGCGTGAGGCCATTGGCGCCACCGCCGAAGCTGTTGGCGCCGCTGAGCGTGAGCGCGCCGTTGCCGCTCTTCGCCAGAGTCTGGTTGCCGCTGATGATCCCGCCAAGCGTAAGCGTGTTGGCGGTGGCAGTGATGATGGAATTCGCGCCGAGGGCAACGGCGCCGTTGCCGAGATTCAGGTTGTTGGTGCCGGTAAAGGTGAAGCTGCCGTTGATGGCGACGGCGTTGTTGTTCACATTGCGGACGGCACCGATGGAGGTGCCGGCGATGGTTCCGTTCGTGTTGATTGTGGCGCCGCTCGCGAGCGTCAGCGTGCCCGCGGTCGCGCCCAGCGCCGTGCCGCTGTTGATGTTGAGCGTGCTGGTCGCGCCGCTGACGTTGACGCCGCCGCTGAAGGTATTTTCACCGCGGAGCGCAACCACGCCGGGACCGTTGATGACCAGGCCGCCACTTCCCGTGATGGTATTCTGCACGGCGATCGCGCCGGAGGCACCGGCCGTGAGAGTGAGGGTATTGGCACCCAGCGAGACGGTGCCGTTGCCACCGACGGTCAACGCACCCGTCGAAGTCGTCTGCCACGTCTGGCTCGCACCGAGGGCGAGCGCCGTGGTGATTTTCTCCTGAGCCGAGCCACTGTGACTAATGCCGGTGGTGGCGCTCGTGAGGGTGAGCGTGGAATTGCCTGACAGGGTGTAGGCGGTGCTGCCCGTGAAACTGAGGGCGCTGGCGGAAAACGCAGAATTGACGAACGGGGTCGTCTGGCTGCCGACGACGGTGGCAAACGTGAGGGTGTTGGCGTAGGGACTCGTGGGAGCTACGCCTCCCACCCAATTTCCATTGGTGTTAAATAGATAATCGCTGCCACTGCCGCTCCATGTGACCTGAGCTGGTGAAATCGCGGGAAGAAAGAGGAATCCCAACCCAGCGCACCACGCGAGATGCGCCGCTCTGCGAGTGCTCGGAACGGCGCGCAGCGAGGCTGCAAGCGCCGAGCACGGAGTGGCAGAGTGGGCTTTCATTTTGTGGGTCGAAGAATGAAGATTCGGCGCGCGCGGGTCAATCTCTGTAGGGTTTATTGCCTATTTTGGATTGGGCCGGCGAAGGTCGGGGTTCTGGTGGGGATTCCAAGGAGAGCCACCAAGCGTTCTTCTCTCTTTGATAACTACAACAGCGGGGGCATGGAGACGATGTTATTCGCCGGCGTAGTTCTACCCACAAGGGAGGGGGTGAAAAACACCCATTTGATTGGTTTTGGGTAGACAGGTGGGGATAAGCCCCTATGAGTATTGTCAGTTAAATTTTACTCCTGCCCGGGTAATTTAGGTTGCCCAAAACAAGCCCGTATTTTCCCCATGTCCAATTCAGCTCAGCTTCGTTCGCCGGTGGCACTGCTCAACCGGATGCTCGCGTGTTTTATCGCATGTTTGTTTGTTGCGCAGGTGGTGGTGCCGACGATTCGCGCTCAGGGTCCGCCGCCGCCCA
>JBBRLB010000002.1:0-101625 GCA_038231575.1 Opitutales bacterium
GGGCGATCACGGCGCGCGGTTTTAACAACGTCTTCGCCGACAAGCTGCTCGTGCTGATCGACGGCCGCTCGATCTACACGCCACTTTACGCGGGCGTTTACTGGGACGTGCAAGACACGATGCTCGAAGATCTCGATCGCATCGAGGTCATCAGCGGCCCGGGGGCGACGCAGTGGGGCGCGAATGCCGTCAACGGCGTGATCAACATCACGACGAAGAGCGCGAAGGACACACCGGGCGGCCTGCTCGTCGCCGGGGGCGGCACCCAGCTGAGGGCGGCGGCCAAGGCGCGCTACGGCGCCAAGCTGGCGCCCAACCTCTACGCTCGGGTCTACGCCAAATATTTTGATCGCGGCGATTCCCAGCGGCCCAGCGGCTCCCACGCCAACGACGCCTGGCACATGCTGCAGGTGGGTTTTCGCACGGACTGGGAGGAGGCCGCGGACGAGCATCTCACGCTGCAGGGCGACGGCTACAACGGCACGAGCGGCCAAATCGGGCCGGACAACATTCGCGTCAACGGTGCGAACGTGCTGGGACGGTGGTCGCGCCAGCTCGCAGAAAATTCCGACCTGAAGCTGCAGGTCTACTATGACCACACCCACCGCCGCATCCCGGGATCGTTCACGCAGAATATCGACACCTACGACGTCGACTTCCAGCACCGGCGGCGCCTCGGCACGGCGCAGGATTTTCTCTGGGGCTTCGGCTACCGCTTCGTGCAGGACGACGTGGTCAACACGCCGGCCAACGCATTCCTGCCCGCGCGCGTGGGGCGCGAGACCTTCAGCGCGTTCGCACAGGATGAAATCACGCTGCGCCAGGATCTGCTCCACCTGACGGTCGGCACCAAGGTAGAGCATAACGATTACACGGGCTTCGAGATCGAGCCGAGCGCCCGCCTGGCGTGGACGCCCGGCGCGCAGCAGACGATCTGGAGCGCGGTGTCGCGGGCGGTGCGGACGCCCTCGCGCATCGATCGCGATTTGTTTTCGCCGGCCACGCCGCCATATCGCATCGCGGGCGGCCAGAATGTGGTGGCGGAAAAACTCCTCGCCTACGAACTCGGCTACCGCGTGCAGTTCCGGCCGCAGCTGGCGCTGGCGCTCGCGACGTTCGTCAACGATTACGACGATTTGCGGAGTCTCGAGCCGCTGTCTCCGCCGCTCGCGTTTCCGGTCGAGGCCAGCAGCGGCCTGCGCGGTCGGTCGAGCGGTGTGGAGCTCACGCTCGACTGGCGCATGACCCGGGCCTGGCGGTGGCGGGCCGGCTGGACAGAGCTGCGGGTGCGGAGCGAACCGCAACCCGGCAATCTCGATCGCAGCACCCGTGGCAGCATCACGCGCGATCCGAATCACCAGCTCGCGCTGCGCTCGACCGTGGATCTTTCCGCCCACTGCGAACTCGATGTCGCGGTGCGTTACGTCTCGCCGATTCACACGCGGTCGCTGCCCGGCTACACGGATTTGAACCTGTGCTTCGGCTGGCGGCCGAGGGCGGACTGGGAGCTTTCGCTGCTCGGCCAGAATTTGCTGCATCCCTCGCATTCGGAATTCAACAGCCCGGGTGCGCGGCGCGAACTGCAACGGGGCGTGTATGGGAAAGCATCATGGCGCTTCTGACTTGGAGTGCAGGTGAGCGCCGCGGCTCGGCGGGGCGATGGGGCGGGGCGTGGCTCGCGGGGCTGACTGTGCTCGGCGCGCTCGCGATCGGCGCGCCGCCGCCGCCAGAGGCGTCGACCGAGTATCAGCTCAAGGCGGCCTTTCTCTTTAAGGTGGCACAGTTTGTCGCGTGGCCGTCGCGGGCGTTTCGCGAGGCGGAGTCGCCGTTCGTGATCGGTGTGCTCGGCGACGATCCCTTCGGGCCTTATCTCGATGAGCTGGTGCAGGGTGAAAGGATCGAGGGCCGCCCGCTGGTCGTGCAGCGTTACCAGCGGGTGGAGGACATCGTCGCGTGCCATCTGCTGTTTATCAGCCGCTCCGAGGCCCCGACGTTGGACAAGGACCTCGCCCTGCTGAAGGGCCGCAGCGTGTTGACGGTCGGCGACACCGACACCTTCACGCAGCAGGGCGGCATGGTGCGCTTCCCGGTCGAGGCGGGCAAGATCCGCCTGAAGATCAGCATTGCCAATGTCGAGGCGGACAAGGCGAGCGAACTGGTCGTGAGTTCCAAAGTCCGCACCCCCGCGATCGTCGTGCCGCCCGGGAAGGACTAACCTCATGCCGCTTTTTCGCGACAGGCCCATCCGGCGCAAGCTCATGACGATGATCCTCGTCACCAGCGGCGTGGTGCTGGTGCTGACGTGCGCGGCGTTTGTCGGCTACGAACTGCTGACCTACCGGCGCTCGGCGGTGCAACAGCTCGCCACGCTCGGCGAAATCATCGCGGCGGAAAGCACCGGCGCGGTCGCGTTCGAGGATCAGCGCAACGCCACTGAGATTCTCGGCGCGCTCAAGGCGGAGCGGCAGATTGTCGCGGCGTGCCTCTACGACCGACAGGGAAAGATTTTTTCGCGTTACCCCGCGGAGGCGCGGGACGACGCGTTTCCCTCCACGCCGCAGCCGGACGGCTACCGGTTTGCCGACGGGCACCTGACGGGCTTCACGCCGGTCGTTCAAGCGAAGGGCAGCGGTCGCTTCGGCACGCTCTATCTCAACTCCGACATGGGTGCGATGTATGAACGACTGCGGCTGTATGGCGGCATCGCGGCCGGAGTGGTGCTCTTCACCTCGCTCGTGGCCTATTTGCTGTCGCGCACGCTGCAGCGCCAGATCTCACAGCCGATTCTCTCGCTGGCGGACACCGCCAAGGCGGTGTCCGACCGGCACGATTACGGCGTGCGGGCGAGCAAGCACGGCGAGGACGAACTCGGCGTGCTGACGGATGCCTTCAACCACATGCTCGCGCAGATCCAGGAGCAGAACGACGTGCTCGAAAAACGCGTGCGGGAGCGCACGGCGGAACTCGAGGCGGCGAACAACGAACTCGAGGCCTTCTGTTCCTCGGCGGCGCACGATTTGCGCACGCCGCTGCGCACGATCACGGGCTTTGCCGACGTGCTGCTCGATCCGCGCGCGAAACTTCCACCCGGTGCCGCCGAGCGCTACATCCGGATGATCCGCGACGGTTCGGGCCAGATGAGTGAATTGATCACCGACCTGCTGTCGTTCTCGCGACTGGGCCGGCAGGAGCTTTCCCGCCAGATGGTCGATCTCGATCAATTGTGCCGCGAAGTGTTTCAGGATTTGGCCAGCGAGCGGGGCGGGCGAAAGGTCGAGTTGCGCCTCCACCCCCTGCCGCCCGCCGAGGGCGATCTGGCGTTGCTGCGGGTGGTCTTCGTGAACCTGCTTTCCAACGCCCACAAATACACCCGCCCGCGCGACCCCGCCGTGATCGAGATCGGCGTGGCCGTGTGCGCGCCGGGGGAGGCGCCGGTTTATTTCGTGCGCGACAACGGCGTGGGTTTCGACATGGCCGACGCCGAAAAATTATTCGGCGTTTTTCAGCGCCTGCATCACGCGCATGAATTCGAGGGCACCGGCGTCGGGCTCGCCACAGTCCGTCGCATCATCGATCGCCACGGCGGCCGGATCTGGGCGGAAGCGGCCCCGGGCGTCGGCGCCACGTTTTTCTTCACGCTTGCGTGACGCGCGAGGGCTTAGCTCGCGACGGCGACGAGCGAGACCGGGGCGAGATTCGGGTGGAAAATGGCGATCCAAGCGGCCGGCTATATTTGCGGCATCGGCGTGATTTCGGGCGCAGATTTGGTCCGGCCCGCGCCAAACGTCACGTAGTCGAGCGACAGTTTCCCGGCGCCGCTGACGGTGAGGACTGCGAGCAGGAAAAGCACCAGCGCCGAGAATTCGAGCGACTGGCCCATCGCGAAGAGCCCGTCCTTGCGATGCACAATGAAGACCGCGCCCGCGAGAATGGGAATCTGCACGGCGGCAGCGATCCGCGTGAGAAACCCGATCGTGAGCATCAGGCCGCCGACGAAGTGGGCGAGCATCACATAATGCAGCATCACGCCGCCGAGCAGCCACGGCTGATCGGCGCGCTGCAACATGTCGATGAAGTAGCCGGTGGACGTGTTGGTGATGAGCAGCAGGCCGCGGGCGAACAGGCCGAGACCGAGGTAGATGCGGACAAGATCGAGCCACAGTTCGCGGCGCGATTCCGCCCACACGATATACTTGTGCATGGGAGCCTCCGGGGTTTGAGGTTTGGGGGAAACACGCCGCCGCGCGGGCATGCGCCGCAGCGTTGACTGGAAAATACGAAGCCCCAAGGCCGCCGTCAATCGCGGCGGTCAACGTGACCGACTAGTAACCGCGCTGCTGCAGCGCGAGGCTCAGCTCTTGCATGAAGGCTTGGGAATCTTCCGGCGTCGGACGGTAGCCGGGCTGGCTCACTTTCGTGAAGCCTGGCCGGCCCTGTTGATCGACGACCCAGTTACCCGTCACTCCGTCACTGAAGGTCACGCTACCGCTCGCGATCGCCCCGGGGATGAGCGTGGCTTTGTCGACACTGACGGTGACGCTACTGGCGGGAGGCAAATCTTCGGCGAGGTCGGCCTGGTCCGGGGCGTCCCCATCTTTGGCGAGGCCGAGCTTCTCTTTGGCTTTGTCGAGGAAGCCTTTCTTCTCGGCGGGCGCGGGCTTGGCGGGCGGAGGCGTTTTCGAAACGTCGGTCGTGTCGACCTTGGGCGCAGGGTCCTTGAGTGCGAGGTTGAGGTCGTCGACGAGGAAGCGGACGTCGCGGTAGGTGAGCGAGAGTTTGAACTGCTCGGTGAGCTTTTTCTGCACTGCGGAAAGATTGTCGCCGGCGGCGACCCAACTGGCGACGGCGGCTTTTTGCTCGGGCGTAAGGTTCATGGAAAAGGGTTACCCGCGAATCACGCGAATTAACACGAATGAGGCAAGCAACGGATGACGTTTTGCCCGGACTTTCTCGCGGCGGGTCAGCGATGCGCGGCCATTCGCGGGACTCGCGGGCCGCAGCCCGGCTCACTTCGAGAGCTGCGTCTTCAGGAACTCGACCGAGCCGCGCGTGGAGGCGTCCTGCTCGCACATGTTGTCCACGGCCTTGCAGGCGTGGATGACGGTGCCGTGGTCGCGGCCGCCGAAGGCGTCGCCGATTTCCTGGAGGGAATGCTTGGTGAGCGTGCGGGCAATATACATCGCGATCTGGCGGGGGATGGCGATGTTGTTGGGCCGGCGCTTGCTCGTCATGTCGCTGTGCCGAATCTGGAAGTGATCGGCCACGCGCTTCTGGATCGTTTCGATCGTGAGGATGTTTTGCGCCTGTTCCATCAGCACGTCGTGCAGGAGGCGTTCGGCGGTCGCGAGGTCGATGGGCTTGTTGGTGAGCCCGGAGTAGCTGGCGACCTTGATCAGCGCGCCCTCGAGGCGGCGGATGTTCTTCGTGATGTGCTGCGCGATGAAATTAAGGACGTTTTCCGGCAGGTCGCATTTGAGCGTCGCGCACTTGGCGCGGAGAATGGCTTGGCGCGTCTCGAGATCGGGCGCCTGGATGTCGGCGGGCAGGCCCCACTCGAAACGCGACACAAGGCGGGCTTCGAGCTTCTGGATTTCGGAGGCGCGACGATCGCTGGAGAGGACGACCTGTTTGCCCGACTCGAAGAGGTCGTTGAAGGTGTGGAAGAATTCTTCCTGGATGCGCTCCTTGCCGGCGAGGAATTGCACGTCGTCGATCAGCAGGACGTCAACGTGGCGGTAACGCTGGCGGAACTTCGTGAGTGAATTTTCCTGCAGGGCCTGGATGAACTCGTTCGTGAATTTCTCCGTCGAGAGGTAGGCGACGTGGGCATCGGGGTTGGCGCGAAGGATGGCGTGCCCGATGGCGTGCATCAGGTGGGTCTTGCCGAGACCGGTCTCGCCGTAGAGGAAAAGGGGGTTGTAGGCCTGCGCGGGCGCCTGCGTGACGGCGAGGGCGGCGGCATGGGCCATCTGGTTGTTCGAGCCGACGACGAAGGTCTCGAACGTGTTGCGCGGGTTGAGCGAGCCGGTAGTCGGGCCGCGTTCGTCGTAGCGCGTGGTGCGTTTCGTGGCCGCGGTCGCGCGGCTGCGCGAGACGGCACCCGCATCCGAGGCGGCGCGGGCGGCGGTGGCGGCCGGTGAGCGGCTGGAGGCATCGGTCTTGCGCAGCGTGACGTTGACCATGCGGCCGGCGGTCAGGCGCAGGCGCTGCGTGATCAAATCGAGGTAATTGTCGTGAATCCAGATCGCGGCGAAGTCGTTGGGGACGCCGAGCGTCATCGAGTCACCGGACGTCTCCAGGCACACCACCGGCTCGAACCACATTTGGAAAACGTCTTCCGGAAAGAGGGACTTGAAGTCACATTTGACGGTTTCCCAGAGGCTGGGGGTGAGGGACAGAGAGGGCATGGAGGCGGTGCGAAGAGCAGCTTTATTCACACTGCACCGCGGCGGACATTCCGACATGCCGGTTTGGGCCTCATCCGTAACCTCTCGCTCTGGGGAAATTTGGGTGCGGCCATCATTAAAACAGAATGCAGAATGCAAAAATTATAAACTATTGATGGCCAGATAATACCGCTGGTGGGAAATGCGGGAAACGCTGGATGGACTCAAACGACATGGGAAAGAACAAACGGGCAGGGCAAGACAACTGAACGAGGGCGCAGTAACTGTGAACCAAAAAAGCATTTCAAGTGCAACTTTCCGACAACTTATTCACAGGCGGGGTGGGCATAACTTTTTCGCTTTTTTCGTTGCCTCATTGCGCCGGAGTTAGGCGGGGAATTTTTTTCCGGCTCGCGCGTAATCTGACCGAGGTTACATCGCCGTGGAACTGGCTTGGCAAGCCGAGTGCACGGTTACGGTGGAGTGGCGATGCGGTGACGACGCTTGCGTTCGTGAATACGCGCGGACCCGCGAACTCACGCAGGCGCCGGCTCCGGCTCGATCCATTTTCCGTGCTCCTTGATCAATGCAATCAGGCGCGCGTCGGCTTCGGCCTGCGGGAGGTTGTATTGCACACAGTTTTTTCCGACGTAGAGATTGATTTTTCCGGGCGCACCGCCGACGTAGCCGAAATCGGCGTCGGCCATTTCGCCGGGGCCGTTCACGATGCAGCCCATGATGGCGAGCTTCACGCCCTTGAGGTGCCCGGTCTGGGCGCGGATGCGCTGCGTCGTCGTCTGCAGGTCGAAGAGCGTGCGGCCGCAGCTCGGGCAGGCGACAAATTCGGTCTTCGAAATGCGCGCGCCGGCGCCCTGCAGAACATTGTAGGCGAGCCTGGTCGCGCGCACCGGATCAGTCTCGGTCTCGATGCTGACGAGATCGCCGAGTCCATCGCAGAGCAGGGAGCCGGTGAGGAACGAGGCCTCGAGGAGTTTGGAGAGAAAGGTGTTGTCCCCGCGAACGGCGGTGGCGGCGGTGTTGCGAATCCAAATCGGTGCGCGGGAGCCGGCGCGCGTGAGCGCGGCGACGAGGGCACGATAGGCGCCAATGCAGTGGGAGGAGGAGTCAAGGGGCTGGGATCCTTCGCTTCGCTCAGGACTCGGTGCGGAGCGCGCACTTCGGTTGAGCACTGCGGGTTGAGCGTGGAGGGTGAAGAGCAGGCGGTCGTCCCCGAGGACGCGCAGCGTTGCGCTGAGCGCGGAGGCATCAGCGGCCGTGAGCGCGCACGCGAGCGTGTGATGGGTGCGACGGACGAGTTCGGCGAATGCGACTAATTGCTCCGTCTCGTGAGCGGCAAATTCTCGCACGAGCAGCAACCGCCCGCGGCTGATCGCGAGCAGCGGCTGGAGGATGTCGGGCGTGAGGGTGGGCGCGAGTTCGAGCGCGAGAAACTCCACCGGCAGCGGGGTGCTCGCGGCCGCTTCGCACAAGGCCGCGAGGTCCCCGGGGGTGTTTACGGGCACGAGCAGGCCCTCCGCGGGTGTGTCGGCCAGTTTGCGCGCGGCGAGCTGGCTGGCGGCGTCGGCGAGTTTTGCGACCGACTCGACGCGCACGATGACGCGCGGCGGCAACTCTGGTCCGACGGAGCATTTCTCACTGAGCGCGAGGATCGCCGTCTCGCGTTTCGTGAAGTGATAAGGGTCGACGCCGTCGGTTTCCGGGGACGTCAGTTTGGTCGCAGGGTTCCACCGCGCCATCGCTTTGTCCGCGATCGCGCGGGCGACCGGAATTTCGTAGACGCTGTCCTCGGTGAGCGACACGCGGATCGTGTCGCCGAGGCCGTCGAGCAGCAGCGAACCGATGCCGATGGCGCTTTTGATGCGGCCGTCCTCGCCATCGCCGGCCTCGGTCACGCCGAGGTGGAGCGGGTAGTGCATGTCCTCGGCGTCCATTCGCTCCACGAGGAGCCGGTAGGCCTGGATCATCACCTTCGGGTTCGATGACTTCATCGACAGGATAATCTGATCGTAGGAGTGGCTGCGCGCGATGCGGAGGAACTCGAGCGCGCTCTCGACCATGCCGAGCGGCGTGTCCCCGTAGCGGTTCATCAGGCGATCGCTGAGCGAGCCGTGATTGGTGCCGATGCGCATGGAGCGGCCGAGCGCCTTGCAGCGCAGCACGAGCGGGGAAAAGGTCTCGTGCAGCCGCTGCAACTCCTCCTCGTAGGCGGCGTCGGAATATTCGCGCACGGCGAATTTCTTTTTGTCGGCGTAGTTGCCGGGATTCACGCGCACCTTCTCCACGTGCTCGACGGCCTCCATGGCAGCGCTCGGCAGGAAATGAATGTCAGCCACCAGCGGCACGTGGGCGAAACCCGCCGCCGAAAACTGCGCGCGGATGGCCTGCAGGCATTTCGCCGCCGCGACGTTGGGTGCGGTGATCCGGACGATCTCGCAACCGACCTCGGCCAGCGCGATCGATTGCTGCACGGTGGCGGCGACGTCCTGCGTGTCGCTGGTGGTCATCGACTGCAGTCGGATGGGATGGGCGCCGCCCACGCCCACGGCTCCGACCTTCACTTCAAGGGTGGGACGGCGAACGGTGCGGAAACGGGAGGCGCAATACGACATGGCGACAACCAGCGTGGCGCGGGAACGCGCAACCGCAAAAACTTATTTGCCCGGAGCGGGCTGCGTGGGAGCGGGCTGCGCCGCGGCGGCTGGCTCGCCGCGGTCGGCCTTCAACTCTCGCCGCCAGCGCTGCACGTCAAAGAAACTCACGTAGACAATGAGCGAGAGAATCAGCACGAAGAACGCGCTTTGCGTCGCGATGATGAAGTTGGCCGGCAGTTCCCGGCGGCGGAGGCGGCCGATGGTGGCGAAGAGCACTTGGCCGCCGTCGAGCACGGGGATGGGCAGCAAGTTGAAAATCGCCAGGCTGATGTTGAGCAGGATGGTGAAACTCAAGGCGGCGCGATAATCCCACTGCGCCTGCCGATGCAGTTCGCGCGCGATGCCGATGGGGCCGCTCAACATCGAGGCGTGCACGTCGGACGTTGGGCTGATCACCGCCGCCAGGTTTTGCCACGCACCGCGCACGAGGCGCTCGATTTTGGCCCACGGGGTCGGGTGGAGAAAAACCACCATGTCGCGGTAACGCAGGCCGATCCGCGCCACCTGCTTGCCGGTTTGCTCATCGCGTTCAAACCGCGGCTGGATTTTCAGGGTGATTTTCTCGGCGTTGCGCTGAAACAGGAACTCGGTGGGTCGGTCCGGGTTTTTGGCCAGATGCTCGGAGACCGCGGCCCGCTGTAACACCGGCTTGCCGTCCAGGGAAAGGATGCGGTCGCCCGGTTTGACGCCGGCGGCCTCGGCCGGCGAGCCGGGCAGAACCGCTTCCGCGGTGAGCATGTTTTCCGCCGGATCGATCCCCACAAAACGGAATTTCTCCTCCCCGATGATGCGGGGGTAAAGCGTGAGGCTGATTTTCGCGCCCGCGCGTTCGATCACGAAATGCGATTCGGGCCGCCCATCGGCGGCGCGACTCTGGCCCAGCGCGACGCCGCTCCAGATGTCCTCAAAGTTGGTGACGGTGTGGCCATCGATCGAGCGCACAAAGTCGCCCGCTTGGAGACCGGCGTCGGCGGCGGGATTTGAGACGAGGGTGCCGTCGGTCAATTTGACGGTCGCGCTGATCGCCCCGATTTTCGTCGTCGCCAAGTCGGCGATCGCCGGCTCACCGACGAACCACACGACGCACGCGAGCGTGAAGGCAAAGAGGACGTTAAACGTGGCGCCCGCGACGAGGATGATGATTTTCGAAACGTAGTCGATCGGCGGGAGCTTTTTCACATCCGTCGCGCTCTCGCCCTCGATGGGACCGAGATCGGCGAGTTGGGGCAGGAGCACGTAGCCGCCGAGCGGAATCCACGACAGGCGATATTCGACCCCATCCTTGCCCCGCCACGACCAAATCGCCGGGCCGAAGCCGATCGAGAAGCGTTCGACATGCGCGCCCCGGCGGCGGGCGGCCAGGAAATGGCCGAGTTCATGGACGAAAATCGACCCGCCGAAGAAGATGGCGACGAGGAAGAACGACCAAGTGTTCGAGAGCAGGGATTGGAAATCGGAAGACACGGGGACGCGAAATTAGGACTTAAATTGGGTGAGGGCAGCGGTGGCGACGCGGCGGGCGTCGGCGTCCACGGCCAAGATTGCAGCGAGGCCAGTGGGTTCGAAGTTAGGGAGTGAGGCCAGAGTGTGTTCAACGAGTCGCGGAATCGCAAGAAAGGGAATATTACAGTTCAGAAAGGCGGCGACCGCCACTTCGTTAGCGGCGTTATAGATCGCCGGCGCCACGCCGCCGGTCGTCATGGTTTGCCGGGCGAGTTGCAGCATCGGGAAACGCGCCTCGTCGACCGGGCGGAATTCAAGGCCGAGTAGTTTCGTAAAATCGAGTGTCGCGTCGACGCCCGGCGCCCGCAGCGGGTGGAGCAGGGCGTGCTGAATCGGAAACGTCATCGACGGCGGGGAGAGCTGCGCCAGCATCGCGCCGTCAGTGAACTCGACGAGGCAGTGCACGATGCTTTGCGGGTGCAGCACCGCGGTGCACTGCTCGGCGCGCAGGCCGAACAGCCACTGCGCCTCGATCAACTCGAGGCCCTTGTTCGCGAGGGTCGCCGAATCGACGGTGATCTTCGGGCCCATCGACCAGTTGGGATGCTTGAGCGCGTCGGCGGGCGTGACATGTGCGAGCTGCTCGGCGCTCCAGTCGCGAAACGCGCCGCCGCTCGCGGTGAGCACGATGCGCCGGACGCCGGCGTGCGGATGGCCCTCGAGGCACTGGAAAACGGCGTTGTGCTCGCTGTCGACGGGCAGGAGTTTCCCGCCGTGTTTTTTCGCCGCGGCCATCACGAACTTGCCGGCGAGCACGAGAATTTCCTTCGACGCGAGCGCGAGATCCTTGCCGGCGGCGAGCGCGGCGAGCGCGGGATCGAGGCCCGTGGTGCCGACGACGGCGACCAGCACGATGTCGGCCTCGGGCAATTGGGCGAGTTCCACCAAGCCGGCCAGGCCGCCGACCAGCTGGGTGCCGGGGGGAAACGCGGCGCGGTTGTCACGCGCGGTGGCGAACGCGGCGTCATCGAACACCGCGACGTGTTTGACGCGAAACTCCTGGGCGATGCCGGCGAGGACTTCCCAATTGGTGCGGGCCGCGATGCCGACCAGCTCCAACTGGTCGCGATGCGCCGCTAAAACGCGGAGCGTGCTTTTGCCGATTGAGCCGGTCGCGCCCAGGAGGACGACGCGTTTTTTGGGAGACGCAGGATCCTTCATCAGGGGATCAGGCCAGCCCGAAGAGAAGATACCCGACGGGCGCCGCGAGCAGCAGGCTGTCGCTGAGATCGAACATGCCCCCGATGCCGGGAATGGTCGCGCCGGAATCCTTGCGATTGGCGCGACGCTTGATCACCGACTCCACCAGATCCGAGACGATGCCGATGATCGCGACGGGCGCGGCGATGAGTGCCCCGACGAGCGGCGTGAGGTGCGGCGGGAACTGGCTGCGGGCGAGCCACGCAATGAGCGCGCCGATGCCCATCGAGGTGAGCACGCCGCCCGCGGCGCCCTCCCAGGTTTTCTTCGGGGAGATTTGCGGCGACATCTTGTGCTTGCCGATCGCGAGGCCCGTGAGCAACGCGCCCACGTCGCAGAATTTCGCGACCGCGATGAGCCAGAGGCCGAGCAGCAACCGGCCGTCGGCTGAAATCGCATCGCCCGGCAGGGGCGTGATGATGCGGACGAAGTATTGCAGCAGCAGGGAAACGTAAACGAGGCCGAAGAGCGTGGCGGCGAGCGACTCCACCCGATTTTCCGGCGTGCGTTCGCCCAGCAGCCGCACCGCGAACACCACCGTGGCGAGCGCGAGCACCGCGTGCGTCGGCACGCCGAAGCGCGCCTGCACCCACGGCGCGAGCGTGATGAGCCCGCCGCAGAACGCGCCGAGCTTGTCGAACGGCGCATAACCCGCCGCGCGCATGAGTTGGTAGAATTCGCGGAGCGTGAGGACGGAGACCAGCGTCACGAGCACCAGCGCCCCGCGCGTGCGGAAAAACCATAGCACGCCAAAAAGGATCAACCAGAGGAGGACGGTGCTGAAGATGCGTTTTGCCACAGTGAAGTTTATGCCGCCGGCACGTCGACGACCGAACGCACGCGCCGTTTTGTCATTCTGCGCGCAGCGAAGTTACCGAGCGAAGCGCCAGGCGTGAGCCCTTCCGCCGGACGTTCGCCGACCGCAATCGCGGGGGGCGTCCGGACGGATCCTTCGCGATGCGCCGGATGACAGGGTGGGGCGGAGTTGATTTTCATTTGGTGGCTGCTTTTTCCCGCCCGGTCAGTTGTTCACTGGTCAGGCCAAACCGCCGCTCGCGCTTATTGAACTCCGCAATCGCCGCCGCCAGATCGGCCTTGGTGAAATCCGGCCAGAGCACCGGCGTGAACACGAATTCCGCGTAGGCCGCCTGCAGCAGGAGAAAATTGCTGATGCGCGTCTCACCCGACGTGCGGATGACCAAATCGGGATCGGGGAGCTCCGCGGTTGAGAGATAGCGGCGGAACGTCTCCCACGAGCTATCGTTCAGTTTTTCTTTGCCGGCCGCGACGGCGGTCGCGTAGGCGCGCGCGGCGTCGACGACTTCGGTCCGCGCGCCGTAATTGAGCGCGAGCACGAGCGAGTAGTCGTGGAAATGCTTCGTCTCCTCCATCGTGGTGCGGAGCAGTTTTTGGATGCCCGCGGGCATCTCGTCGGTCCGCCCGATGGTCTGGAGCCGCACGCGATCGCGGACGAACGTCTCGAGTTCCTTCTTCAGGTAATATTCGAGCAACCCCATCAGCGCCCCGACTTCGTCCTGCGGGCGTTTCCAGTTCTCCACCGAAAACGCGTAAAGCGTGAGCACCTTTACCCCGAGATCGCGGGCGGCGAAGGTTGTCGTCCGCACGGTCTCGACCCCGCGCCGGTGGCCCTCGATGCGCGGCAGGCCGCGCTTTTTCGCCCAGCGTCCGTTGCCGTCCATGATGATGGCGACGTGGTGCGGGATGTGAGTGGGCGCGGGCGCGTGGCTCATGCTAGAAGGCGAGAGTTAGGGTGGCGGCGTGGGCGTTGACAAGGGGGAAGCCAGCCGTCGCCAGCGTTTGGCGGCCCGCGACCGCGTGACACCACTTGCACAATAGCGCCGCGCGCCCATCTTGCGCGGATGAGCACTCCATTGGCCGCTGGGAAAATTTCGGAGGCACTCGCGACGCTGCCCGGCTGGACCTTCCGGCGCAACGCAATGACCAAGACCTTCACCTTCGCCACCTTTCGCGAGGCGATCGGTTTCATGGTGCGCGCCGGTTTCGAGGCCGAGGCGATGAACCATCACCCCGAGTGGACGAATGTCTACAATCGCGTTTCGATCCGGCTCAACACGCACGACGCCGGTGGCAAAGTGACCAGGAAGGACGTCGAGCTCGCGAAACGCATCCAAAAGATTTCGTGGGTGGGCTGATTCGAGCAATTCGCCGAAACGCGGAAGAGCGAAAACGCTCAAAAGAATACTCCGCCGTTCCGCTCGTTCGCGTTTCCGCGATGAGGCTGTGACTCACAGCCCCAGCATGAAATTAAACGTCCGATCGATCTGACCGGGCAGGTTTTCGTGCCCGAAGTCCGGATAGATCACCACGTCCTTCTTCGCCTTGATTTGGTTGAACGCGGCGAATTGCGAACTCGGCAGGCAAATCGTGTCCATCAGCCCGGTGAACATCAGCGTCTCGGCGCGAATGCGCGGCGCGAGGTGCTGGCAGTCGATGTAGCCCAGTTTCTGAAAAATCTCTGTGACGCGTTCGTGCCGCGGATCGAAGTGGCGGAAAAACACGCGCAGCTCCTCGTAGGCGTCCTTCGCCTGATCCATTTCCCACACCCGCTGGTAGTCGCAGAGGAACGGATAGACCGGCGCGGTCCGCTTGATCCGCGGCTCCAGCGCGGCGCACGCGAGCGACAGCGCGCCGCCCTGCGAATTACCGCAGCAGCCCACGCGGCCAGCGTCGACTTCGGGGAAATTCATCACCACGCGCGCGAGTTGCGCCGTGTCCAAAAAAATCTGCCGGAACGCCAGCTTGCGCGGATCAGGATCGTCGAGTCCGCGGACGATGTGGCCGCGGAGCGTGGTGCCCTTGACCTGGCCGCTGTCTTCGGAGCGGCCGCCTTGTCCGCGGCAATCCATCGCGGCGAAACAGAAGCCCGCGGCCGGCCACCCCAGCTTGTCGACCCAATCCCCGCTGTGGCCCGCATAGCCGTGAAACTGCAGCACCGCGGGAGACTTCGGCGCCGCGCCGCTCGCGCCGGAATTTTTCGGCCGGAAATATTTCGCATAGACCCGCGCGCCGCCAATCCCCGTGAACCACAAATCGAAGCATTCGATCCCGCGCGGATTGATCGCGGAGTTGGGCCGCAGTTCCGGTTGGGGATCGGTGGCGTCGAGTTCGCGCAACGCGGCGTCCCAATACGCGTCGAAGTCGGCGGGACGCGGATTGCGGCCAGCGTAGCGGCGAAGCTCGGCGAGCGGAAGGTCGATGAGCGGCATGGCGGGAAAGAGACGAGTGACCGGTGGCGCGTGACAAGCTCAGAACATCCGCAAAAACGACCGCGGGCCGACATCGAGAAACCATGCGGCCGGGGGCAGGGTGCGGCGCCAGCGTCCGTCCTCGCCGAAGACGCCCACGCCGTTCCGGTCGGCGAGCGGCGCATAGAGTTCGCGTTGCTCGGCATCATAGCCGAGCGCGCCGGACGTAACGGGACGCTCGAGCGGAAACGCCGCGACTAATTTTCCGTCGAGATCGTGAACGGTGATGCGGGGCACGGTGCTGGCGAGCACGAGCAGGCGATTGCGCACCGAATCCACCGCCACCCCGGCGGCAGGGGCAATGAGGTTGGCGAGTGGAATGATGCGCACAAATTTTCCGAAGCGATCGGTTTCGATCACGAGCGGCTCGCGGGGATGGGCGAAAAACAAATGCCCGTCGCGGGGCCGCACCGCGAGATCGCCGCCGCCGGTGGTCGGCACGTTCTCCGCGGTGAATTCACGCTTCACCGCGCGCGCCGGCCGGTCAACCACGCGAATCTTATTTCCGGGCGCGAGCCGCAGAAAAAAGTGATCGGTGAACGGATCGTAGGCGAAGCCGGTGATGGTTTCGCCGGGGGCGAGGAAACTCGGCCCGCTCCGCGCGGGGGCTGGGCCGTCGTCGCGGATCTCCGGCGCGCTCGCGCTCGCGATCGAATAGACGTGCAGCGGCCCCGGCGTCGCACAACCGGCCAGCGCGAGCCACGACGTGATCGCGAGGAGGGCGGCGGCGAGTTTTCGCGTTGTCATTCAGGGAGCCTAGCGCGTGATTCGCCGGATGAAAGTCGCATTCATCAGTGGCACCAGCATCGTCAACTCCCCGTTGTTCGCGTCGTGGGACGTGAAAACCATCGAGACGAAATTCGGCGCGGTGACCTACAAGTCCCGCGGCGATCAGGTGCTCATCAACCGCCACGGCTACTCCTTTCCGCTGCCGCCGCACTCGATCAATTATCGCGCGAATATCCGCGCGCTCGCGGATCTCGGGTTCGAGGACGTGGTGTCGCTCAACTCCGTCGGCTCGCTGAAGAAAGAGTTGCCGCCGGGGACGTTGGTCTCGTGCTCGGACTACGTCGGGCTGCAGCAGGGGCCGGCGACTTATTTCGACACGGAGCTGAAGGGTGGTGCGCCGCTGATCGCGAACAACCTGATACCGAAACTCGTCGGCGGGCTGGCGCCGGAATTCAAGATTCACACCGGCAAGGTCTACGTGCAGATGCGCGGCCCGCGTTTCGAAACGAAGGCGGAAATCAAGATCGTGCAGCACTGGGGCGACGTGATCGGCATGACCGCCGCGCACGAGGCCGACCTCTGCACTGAACTCGGCCTGCGTTACAACAGCCTCGCGCTGATCGACAATTACGCGAACGGGCTCGAGGGCACCGAGATCGATTTCGCAAAGTTCAAGGAATTGGTGAAATCCAATCAGGAACGCGTGAACCGCCTCTTCACGCGCCTCCTCGAGATTCTGGCTTGATGACAGAAACGTAATCCGGCGTGCCGCCGGTTCCGGCTTCCTTTTCCGCGGCCCGCGCGTCTTGGCTTGTCACCATGAACGCTTCTTCCCGGTTGGTTCTCGCGGCATTGGGTCTTTTCGCCTCGGTCGCGCTCGCGCAACCGGCGGCTTCGGGTCCCTACAAGGTCATCAACACGGCCAAGGTCGGCGGCGCCGGCGGCTTCGACTACGTCTTCGCCGATGCCGATGGCCGCAAGCTCTACATTCCGCGCAGCACCCGTGTGACCGTCTTCGATCTCGATACGCTCAAGCCGGCGGGCGAAATCCCGGAGGCGAAGGGCGTGCACGGCGCCACCGTCGATCCGAAGACGCACCACGGTTTCAGCAGCAGCAATCCCGTCGTGATGTGGGACACGCAAACGCTCGCGACGATCAAGACCATTCCGGTCGAGGGTCGTCCGGACGGCATCCTGTTTGATCCCGCGACCTCGCGGGTGCTCGTGCTCAGTCATGCCGCGCCGAACGTCACGGTCCTCGATTCCAAAGATGGCTCGATTGTCGGCACGATCGATCTCGGCGGAGCGCCGGAGCAGGGCGCCAGCGATGGCAAGGG
This sequence comes from Opitutales bacterium, assembly GCA_038231575.1. Lineage (GTDB taxonomy): Bacteria > Verrucomicrobiota > Verrucomicrobiia > Opitutales > Opitutaceae > CAITWF01. Next base: position 17,115 of record JBBRLB010000002.1, read on the forward strand.
TCGCGTTTACATCGACGTGGAGGACAAGGCCAACGTCGCCGTGGTCGACATGAAAACCCTGACGGTGACTGCCCACTACGATCTCAGCAGCGTCGCTACCACGCCGGCGGGTCTGGCGCTCGACGTGAAGAACAACATTCTGTTCGCGTCCTGCCGCCAGCCGGCGATGTGCGTCATTCTCAACGCGGCCGACGGCAAAATTATCACGAGCCTCCCGCTCGCCGGTTCGACGGACGCCACCGTCTTCAATCCCGCGACGATGGAGGCCTTCAGCTCGCACGGCAACGGCACGCTGACGGTCATCAAGGAAAACAGTCCGACCAGCTTTGTGGTTGAGCAAGACCTGGCCACGATGGCGACGGCCAAGACCTGCACGCTCGATCCCAAGACCAATCGGATTTTGCTGATCGCGGAGGAGCGGGTCATGCCGCCGGCGCCGGCGACCCCGCCACCGGCGGCCAAGAGCGACGCCGACCCGAAAGCCGCGACCAAAAGCGGCGGCCGCGGCCTGCGCGCGCAAGCGGTGCCGGACTCGTTCACGATTTTGGCGGTTGGGCGCTGAAATTTTTGTCAAACCTTCCGCGGGCGCTCATGCTTTTGGCGTTCGCGGAGCGTTTCTTCGATCCGTTCGGGAGAAATCGCGCGTCGAGCACGCCGGCAGCGACGGCCTGCGGGGGCGGTTAGCCCCCGCGCGTAAATCCGTTTGCGCGCCCGGCGTGAGGTGTTAGCTTCCGCCCCCATGAGTGACTTCCTGCAGGCGGGGCAAATTACCGAGGCGAAGCAGGCGTTGGAGCGCCTGCGCGCCAACATGCGGGTGACGATCAAGGGCAAGGACAACGTCGTCGAGCAGGTGCTCGTCTGCCTCGTGGCCGGCGGCCATTTGTTGATCGAGGATTTGCCGGGCGTCGGCAAGACGACGCTCGCCTATTCGCTGGCGCGCTCGATGGACTGCGCGTTCTCGCGCATCCAGTTCACGAGCGATCTGCTGCCGAGCGATGTGACGGGCGTCGCCATCTACGACGAGACGATCAAGGAGTTTGTGTTCAAGAAAGGCCCGGTGTTCGCGAACGTCGTGCTCGCGGACGAAATCAACCGCGCCACGCCGAAGACGCAGTCGGCGCTACTCGAAGTGATGGACCGCGCCCGCGTGACCGTCGATGGCGAGGCCCACGCGGTCGGCACGCCCTTCATGGTTTTTGCGACGCAGAACCCGGTCGATTACGAAGGCACCTTTCCGCTGCCGGAAAGCCAGATGGACCGCTTCCTGATGCGGCTGCAAATGGGCTACCCGGAGTCGGCGGACGAACTCGAGATTCTGCGGACGCAGCGCGGCGGCTACGATGCGATCGCGCTCAATCCGGTCGTCACGCGCGGCGACGTGCTGAAGCTGCAGGCGCTCGCGCACCACGTGTTCGTCGAGGACAGCGTGCTGGAATTTGTGCTGAAGATCGTGACGGCGACGCGCACCGAGGCGGAGTTCCGGGCGGGGGCGAGCGTGCGCGGCGGACTGGCGCTGCGCACGGCCGCGCAGGCGCGGGCGCTCGTCTTCGGCCGCGATTTTGTTTTACCGGAAGACGTGGTCGAACTCGTGGCCCCGATTCTGGCGCACCGGCTCGCGCTGGCGCGGCAGACGAGCGATGCGCTCGAAGAACGGCGCGCAGTCGGCGCGGCGCTGCGGCGGATCGTGGCGGCGATTCCACTACCGGCGTGACGCGTGGGAAACGCTCAACGTTTAACTCCTAACGTTTAACGCAATGGCCGGCGCCGACACTTCCGCGTTCCGTGTTGAGCGTTCCGCGGTGGGCGTGCCGCGCGGCAGCGCGGACTGGTCGGGCCCGGGCTCCCGCGGCCCGCGGCGACGCTTTACGTGGAATTATTTCGTCTGGTCGCTCGTATGGCCGCAGCGCTCGCACCGGATTGTGCCCACCCCGGCGGGCCTCGTGCTGATCGGGCTGGCGATGGGCATCGGCACCGCGGCCTACAACTCGTCGAGCAACATCCTGTTCATCACGCTCTCGCTGCTCCTCGCCTGCCTGATTTTGAGCGGCGTGCTGTCGTGGCTCAATCTGCGCGGCGTCTCGTGGCGGCTGCAACTCGCGCCGCCTTTCCGCGCGGGCCAGGAAGCGGTGGTCGCCCTCGAGCTGCGAAACGCGAAGAATTTTCTCCCGACCTACGGCCTCTGGTTCGAACTCGCGGCGCGCATCGTGGCGGACACCCGTGATCACCGGCCCGAGTCGACGTGGACGGGCCGTAATCTTGATGTCCGGAAAATGCTGGCGCAGGCCGACGCGGCGGAATCGCGGGGCCAGCTCGCGCTGCGATCGCGGCTCGATCCGCGCGGTGAGGCGCGGCTCGACTGGGTGTTCAAACCGGCGCAGCGGGGCGCGCTGCGCGTGGAGCTCGCGAGCGTGGGGTCCTTGTTTCCGTTTGGTTTTTTAAAAAAAGGGATCAGCACCGACCTCCGCGCGGAGGTCGTTGTGTGGCCGGCGCCGGTGGAATACCGCCGGCATGCGTTCGCGGCGCTGCGCCGGCCCGCGGGCGGTGAACGCGTGACGCGCGCCGGCAACGGCGGCGATCTGCTCGCGCTGCGCCGCTACGAGACCGGCGATTCGCACCGGCTGATCCACTGGAAGGCGAGTGCGCGCACGCAGACGCTGCTCGTGCGGCAGGATTCGGCGGAAAGCGCCGAAGGCTTTTCCCTCTGGCTGCAGACCGACGCCGCCGTGTGGTCGCGCCCCGAGCAGTTCGAGTTGCTCGTAAGTTTCTGCGCGACGCTGGCGGAGGATTTGTTTCGGGCGGGCCGGCTGCTGGGCGTGGCGATCGATGACGAGCCGCCGTCGCCCGTCCGGCGCGTGCCCGACCTCGAGGCGTTTCTGGACCGGCTCGCGGTGGTGCGCCCTGCGGGCGTGGGCGGCGCGGTGCCCTCACCGCGCGAGGGGAGTTTTCCGATGCGCGGTGAGGGCACCGCGCCCTCGCTGAATGCCAAGCAAAACGTCATGACGTTCGCGCCCGAGGGTGCGCGCGGCGTGCAGGCCTATGTCGATGGAAAAAAAGCGGCCGCAACTTAGTCTCGACGAGCTGCACCAGCTCAAATGGCTCCTCGGCGGCGCACTCACCCTGCTCGCGGTCTCGACGGTGTTCTACATGGACATCGAGGCATGGGCGCTGATGGCGCTGACGATTGTCACCACGCTCGCGTGCATGCTGTGGCCGACGCTGCCGGCGCGCGTGCCGCCGCTCGTGCACGTGCTGGCGTTTCCCCTGATCGTGGCATTTTTCGTCGGCGACCTGTGGCTGACGGCGTCGCCGCTGCCGGCGATGGTGCGGCTCGACATGCTGCTGCTGCTCTATCGCGGGGTAAGCTACCGGCAGCGGCGCGACGATTTGCAGGTGATTGTGCTGGGCCTGTTCCTGATCGTGGTGGCGGGCGTGCTGACGGTGTCGCTCGTGTTCGCGGCGCAATTGCTGGTCTATACCGGTTGCGCGCTCGCATTTCTCCTGGCGGTGACCCTCGTCAGCTCGGCCGAGGGCGCGGCGTCCGAGAGCGGCAAGGTGAAAAACGTCGCGCCGGCGTGGGCCGTGCACGCGGACGGGGGCCGGCTCGCCCGGCGACTGCGCGAAGTGGCGGACTGGCGCCTCGTCGTGCTCGGCAGCGCGCTGTTCGCCGGCGTCGTCGTCGTGTCCGCACTGCTGTTTCTCGCGATTCCGCGCTTCCAACTCGAGAACAGCCTCTTTCTCGATCGCTTCATGGCGAAGAAATCGAAGACCGGTTTCAACGACTCGATCAAATTTGGCGACGTGACCGATATCCAGCAGGACACGAGCGTGGCGCTGAGTGTCGACGTGACCGATCGCACGCAATTCCCCGTGTCGCCCTATTGGCGGATGCTGGTGCTGGACCAATACGACAACGGCACCTTCCGGCTGTCGCCGGTGCTGCGGCGTTCCGCGTTTGGCACCGAACGGACGGACACGGTGGTGCACGGTGAAGCGCGTCCGCGGCTCGGGGCGGCAGTGACGTGGACGTTTTATCTCGAGTCGGGCGTGAGCCGCTACCTCCCGTTGCTGGGGAGTTTCGAGGTGCTGCGGTTTCGCGAGCCGCAGAATTTCCGGCTCGGCGCGCTGGTCAACGTCCTCGCGCTCCGCGACGAGCCGCTGACGATGAGCGCGTATCGCGTGGAAGGCTTCGAGCTGTCCGCCTCGCTGCCGGATCCGACGTTTCCCGCGGCGGCGCGGCGGCGCGAGCACAACATTCACACTGGGCTCAGCGTCAGCGCCGAGGACCACGCAAAACTGGATCGCCTCACGAATGAAATCACCGCCGGCGCCCAGCCGGGCGCGGCGGAATTTGCGCAACGGGCGATCGCGTGGCTGCGGCAAAACCACAGCTACTCGATGTCGCCGACGCTCCCGCCCGGCGCGGGCGATCCGCTCGTGCGGTGGGCGGCCTCGCGCGAGGCGGGGCATTGCGAATTTTTCGCCGGCGCGCTGGTGCTGCTCGCGCGCAACGCCGGGTTTGCGGCGCGCGTGGTGACCGGGTTTCGGGGTGGCACCTGGAACGGTTACTCGAACAGCTTCACGATCCGAAACTCGGATGCGCACGCGTGGACGGAAATCTACGACCCGACGGCCGGGGGGTGGCTGCGTGCCGACGCGCTGGAGTTGCCTGCCGCGGCGCAAGGCGCGGACGCGAAAACCGAAGCCGCGCTCGCCGCCCGCAGCGATCGGAGCTGGTCGGCCCGGCTCGATAGCCTGCGCGTGTTTTGGTATCGGCGCATCGTGAGCTTCGATCAGCGCTCGCAACTCGAGACGCTGAAAGAAGTGAAGGCAGCCGCGCAGTCGTCGAGCCGCCGGCTGCGCGATCTGTTGACCGCGTCGGTTGACTCGCTGAAGGCGTGGCTGGTGGAACCGTGGAGCCTGAGGCGGGGCGCAAAATTCATCCTGATCGTCGGGGCGCTGCTGGCCGCGGGCTGGGCGGTGCGCCGGCACAGCCGTGACCTGTGGCAGATGCTCGTGCGGGGCGGGGCCGCCCGCCGCGACGATCCGGTGCGGGCGGACGCGAGCCGGTGGCTCGAGCGGTTGCGAGCAACGAGCGGCGGGCCGGAAACCGCCGGTGAGGTCGTGGGCGAGTTGCAGCGCTTGCGTTTCGGGGCGCGCGCGACGTGGCGCGAGCCCGAGCAGGTTTTTCACCGCGCGCGGCTGGCGTGGCGTGCGGCGCGGTCGAACCGGCGGCGCGTCAGTCGACCTTGAACGCTTTCGCGCCCGGCGAGTTGGCGAGGGCCTTCTTCGCGAAATATTTTTTCAGGACGGCGCTTGCGACCGGCGCGGCGTGCAAGCCGCCGCCGAAATCCTCCCCCGGCGTGTCGCCCTCGATCATCACGGCCATGGCGATCTCGGGATTCTCCGCCGGCGCGAAGCAGATGAACCACGCGTAGTTGATCGTGCCCTTCTTGCCGTCGCGGTAGACGTCCTTCTGGGCCGTGCCAGTTTTGCCCGCGATTTTGACGCCGAGCACCCGGTAGTCCTCGATGTTGGTGAGCACCTTCGCCGTGCCGATCGTCGTGCAGCCGACCATGCCGTCGAGGAGCGCGGTGCGTTGCGCGATCGTGAGGCCGATGGACTCCGTGTGCTGGGCAGGCCGGTTGTCCTGGTGCACGAGTGTGGGTTTCGTCGCCACTTCACCGCGTGCCACGGACGCCGCGAAGCAGGCCATCTGCAGCGGCGACACGAGCACGAAACCCTGGCCGATGGCCATGTTGGCGGTGTCGCCGGGAAACCATTTTTCCTTCACGTTCTTTTGTTTCCACTCGGGATCCGGCACGATCATGCGGCCGCCTTCACCGGGCAGCTCGATGCCGGTGCGCTGATCGAGATGAAAGCGCCGCGCTTCCGTCGCCATGCCGTTGGGCGTGACGAGTTCGCCGACCTTGTAGAAATAGATGTCGCAGCTCTTCGCGATGGCCAGCCGGAGGAGAATCTCGCCGTGATGCACGAGGCCGTTTTCGCAGGGGTAGGCGCGGTTGCCGATTCGGGTGTAGCCCTGGCAGTCGACGATTACGGCATCGGGGTCGATGACGTTGGCGCGCAGCGCGGCGATGGTGTTCAGGATCTTGAAGGTGGAGCCCGGCGGATAAAAACCGTTCAACGCGAGGTTGGTCCACGCGTGGCGCGCTTCGATGTCGGCGACGGTGCCGGGCGCGCGGAATTTCGAGAGGTCGTAGTCGGGCTTGTTCGCCAGCGCGAGCACCTCGCCGGTGGCGACGTCGAGGGCCACCGCACACCCGGTTTGATCGCCGATTGATTCCTCGGCGGCGAGCTGGAGATCGATGTCGAGGGAGGTGACGAGATTTTTGCCCTGCACCGGCAGCCGCTTGTCGAGGGGCGGGTTGACCTTGTAGCCGGTCGGATCGACGCGATAGAGGATGCCGCCCGCCTCGCCTTGGAGCAGGGAATCAAAGCTCTGCTCGAGACCGTTTTCGCCGATCGAGCCCTTCATCTTGAACGTCTTCAGCTTCAACTTCGGATCCTCGCCGTAAAAATCGTCGGCGTCCACTTCGTCGGTCGCGCCGACATAGCCGAGGGTGTGGGCGGCGGCGGAGCCGAACGGATAATCGCGGGTGATCGTCGTCGTGGGCTCGAGGGGCGAGCGGACGGGCAGCCGCTCGATGAGCCTGGCGAAATCCGCGGGTTCGAGATCGGTGATCAACGGATAGGGCAGGAGCAGCTTCTGTTTGAAATGCGTGTCGAGCCGCGCGGCATCCAACGGCTCGTCCCGGCCGAGAATCGCATTGAGTTGAGTGAGGTAACGCTGCACGAGGCTGACGCGCGCCAGTTGCTCGAACTGGGCGTAGGAGGGGACATCCTTTTTTTCGCTGGCGACGAGGTAGTTGTTGTGAATCCGGATATGCTCGCGGCGGAGTTCGGCCTTTAACTCGTCGAGATGGAGCATGACGGCGAAGCGTGGGCGGTTGCCGACGAGCACGGTGCGGCCGTCGCGGGCGAAAATGTTGCCGCGCGGGCCGGGGATGAGCACGCGGCGCTGATTCTGCAATTTTTCGTCCTTCCCGTGGACGGCAGTCCGGATGATTTGTTGGTAGGCCAGACCCACGGCGAGCACGAGCAGCAGCGCCGCCAACGCGAAATAAAAAAAGATCACGCGCGCATCGTAGCCCTTGTGGGATTCCACGAGGCTGCCGGTGCGATCGGCGAGATTGACGTCGTCAGTGGCCATGGGCGCGGGCTCAGTCGAGGCTCGCGCGCTCGGCGCGCGCAAGCAGCAGGGCGCGGTGCTGCAGCGCAAAGAACCACGGCGCGATCAGCGCGAGGAAGATCTGCGAGCACACGAGGTCGGCGATGAGGCGCGTCCACGCGGCGGCCGGCGATGACGACCCGCCGATTTGGGTGAAGGAAAAAAGGAGGAAGATCGCCAGGTTCGCCAGCAGGGCGACGACGACCCGCGCCACCGCATCTTCGCGGGGCAGGCGATCGCGCAGGTGCGCGACCACGGCGAACGCCGCCGCGAACAGCAGCAGATGCGTGCCGAAGGCGACGGGTGTGTTGGCGTCGCAGAGCAGCGCGCCGAGGAGCGACGCCGTGAGGCCCGCGCGAAAGGGCAGCATCAGCGCGGCGTAGGTGACGAAGAGCCCGCCGACAAAAAGATAAACCCGCAGCCCGCTGAGCGCATGGTTGGCCTGCGCGACGAGCGTCCATAGCAGCAAGAGCGTGAGGAAAGTGACGAGCGTGTGGCGCATAGCGGGGCGGGCGAGGGAGTGACGCGAACGGGCTAGCGTGGCGGCAAGCGGAACTTGTTCACAAGAGTCACGGGGAGAGCGGCGGGCGGTTTATTCCGGAGCCAGCGGCACCAGCACGGTGACCTCGGTGAGCGAGCCGAGCCGCTCGTCGAGTTTCACCTCGCCGGTTTTGAACAGGCCATCGGAGCTGAGATCGAGGCGGGTGATTTCGCCGATGGTGAGGCCGGGGGGGAACACGCCCCCGAGGCCGGAGGTGACGAGGCGTTTCGGCGTCGCGGCGGCGGTGAAGACATCGAGCGGCACAAACTCCACCATGCCCTTCGGCGGAGCGAAGGTCGGGTTGTTGCCGCCCTGAAAACTGATCGGCCGGGTGTCGCCTTCGACGACGCCGGCGAGCCGGACGTTTTGGCTCGTGAGCAACTCGACGACGGCGGTGTAGGCATGCACCTCGGTCACGCGGCCGACGACGCCACCGGTGAAAATCACGGGGGCGCCGACGGGGATGTCGAAATTCTTTCCCTTGCGGATCACGATGCGCTGCCACCAGCCGGAAAAATCGCGGCTCGCGACGCGCGCGTGTTCGGGCCGGTAGTTGGTGAACGCGGGCAGCCGCAGGAGTCCCTCGAGCCGCGTGATTTCCTCGCGCAGTTCCGTGTTTTCCTGCGCCGCGACCTCGTAGGCGGACAACACGCCCGAGAGATCGTGCCCGGCGCGGATGAGTTCGTCCTTCGAGTGCAGGCGCAGCGACCAGTATTGCTGGAGGTCGCGCACGTAGGAGGCGAGGACGGGAGTCGGCGCGGTTAGCTCAAAAAACGTCGCGCGGGCGAAGGTCTTCAACGCCACCGGCACCACGAGCCACGCGACGACAACGAAGCCGAGCGTGGCAAACGGTTTGGCGGTGGCGAAGCGAGGGAAGGGCACGACAAATGGGACGTCTGACGTGGGACGTGTGACAAGACAAGCCGCGGTGCAAAAGAGGTGACAGCCGGGGGCTCGTCACCCGTCACATCTCACCTGGCGCCGAGCGCGCGGCGCGCGCTCACACATTCTGCATCAGCCACGAGAGGTCGTTGAGCACGGCGCCGGTGCCGTTGGCGACAGCGGAGAGGGGGTCGTCGGAAACCGTCACGGGCAGGCCGGTCTTGTCGCTCAGCAGCCGATCGATGCCGCGGATGAGGGCGCCCCCGCCGGCCATCACGAAGCCGCGGTCGACGAGGTCGGCGGAAAGTTCCGGCGGGCAGCGCTCGAGCGTCACGCGCACGGCGTCGACGATCGCCGCGATGGTGTCGGCGAGCGCCTCACGGATTTCCTGCGAGGTGACGTGGATCGTTTTCGGGAGGCCGGCGACGGAGTCGCGGCCCTTGACCTCCATCGTGAGTTCCTCGTCGAGCGGATAGGCGGAACCGACGCGCATCTTGATCTCTTCCGCGGTGCGCTCACCGATGAGGAGATTGTAGGCGCGCTTCATGTAATTGATGATCGCCATGTCCAGCTCGTCGCCCGCGACGCGGATGGATTTCGAAAACACGATGCCGTTGAGCGAAATAACGGCGATCTCCGTGGTGCCGCCGCCGATGTCGACGATCATATTGGCGGCGGGTTCGTCGATCGGCAGGCCCACGCCGATCGCGGCGGCCATCGGCTCGGGGATCGTGATGACATCGCGCGCCCCGGCGTGCATGGCGGATTCTTTCACCGCGCGTTTCTCCACCTCGGTGATGCCCGAGGGAATGGCGATGACGACGCGGGGCGGGGCGCGGAACGAACTGGCCGAGACCTTGCGAATGAAATAGCGGAGCATCGCCTCCGTGACATCGAAGTCGGCGATCACGCCGTCCTTCATCGGGCGGATGGCGGTGATGTTGCCGGGCGTGCGGCCCAGCATACGTTTGGCTTCGTCGCCGACCGCGCGGACCTTGCGGGAAACGGTGTCGAGCGCGACGACGGAGGGCTCGCGCAGGACGATGCCCTTGTCTTTGACGTATACGAGCGTGTTGGCGGTGCCCAGATCGATGCCGATGTCGTTAGAGAAGTAGCCGAAGATATTGGCCATGATGTCGGATGCGGGGAGAAGGGTGTGGCGGCGTTGCCGCCGACGGAAACGAATCGGTGGCGGTCCGGAGTGTCAACGCGCGAAATACGCGGCGGCGCCGGAATCGCCTTGCACCCGAATGTTTCGCGGCGGGGTTTGCAATCGCCGCGGACGTGCTCACGCTCCGGCCGATCCACTTCGACCCATGAAACTCTCCATCAACGGCAACGCTGTCGAGGTGAGCGCGGCTGCGGACACGCCCCTGCTCTGGGTGCTCCGCGACGAGCTTGGCCTGACGGGCACGAAATTTGGCTGCGGCCTCGGCTTGTGTGGCGCCTGCACCGTTCATCTCGACGGCGACGCCGTGCGCTCCTGCCAGACGCCCATCGGCGCGATCGGCGGCAAGAAAATCACGACGATTGAAGGTCTCGCCACGGGCGGAAAATTGCATGCCGTCCAGCAGGCTTGGATCGAGCAGGACGTGGTGCAGTGCGGCTACTGCCAGTCGGGACAAATCATGACGACGACGGCGTTGCTCAAGAAGAACGCGCACCCGACCGACGCGCAGATCGACGATGCGCTCGCGGGCAACATCTGCCGCTGCGGCACCTATGAAAAAATCCGCGCCGGCGTGCATCGCGCCGCCGAGCTCGCCGCCGCGGGCGGCGCGAAGAAAGGAGCGGAGTGATCATGAACATGCCCTCTTCGACTCCGACGAATGAACTTTCCCGGCGCGCGTTTTTGAAAACGGCGGCGGTGGCGGGCGGCGGCCTGGTGATCGCGATGAAGCTGACGCCGAAACTCTTCGCGGCGGAGGTGCCCGCGGAGTTTGCGCCCAACGCGTTTCTCCGCATCGCGCCAGACGGCGCGATCACGATTCTCTCGAAGCACTCGGAGATGGGCCAGGGCGCCTACACGTCGATGGCGATGTGCGTCGGGGAAGAACTCGGCGCGGACTGGACCAAAATCTCCGTCGAAGCCGCGCCCACTGCGCCCGCCTATGCGCACACCGCGTATGGGATGCAGATGACCGGGGGCAGCACCAGCACGTGGGAGGCGTATGAGCAGATGCGCAAGGCCGGCGCCACCGCCCGGGCGCTGCTCGTGCAGGCGGCCGCGCAAAAATGGGGCGTGGACGCCGCGGCGTTGCGCACCGAAAACAGCACGGTGATTGCGCCCGATGGACGACGCGCGAGCTACGGGGAACTCGCCCGTGCGGCGGCGATGCTGCCCGCGCCGGCCGACGTGAAGTTGAAAGACGCGTCGCAGTTCACGCTGATCGGCCAGCCGACGAAGCGCATCGAGTCGCTCGAGAAGGTGACCGGTCGCGGAATCTTCGGCCTTGATGTGAAAGTCCCGGGCGCGCTGACGGCGCTCGTGGCGCGTCCGCCGGTGTTTGGCGGGAAGGTGAAAAGTTTTGACGCGACCGCGGCGAAAAAAATCAAAGGCGTGAAATATGTCGTGGCCGTGCCGAGCGGCGTGGCGGTGGTGGCCGAGGGCGTGTGGGCGGCGAAGCAAGGCCGCGAGGCGCTCACGATCGAGTGGGACAACGGTGCGCTCGCGACGCTCGACAGTGCGAAGCAGCGGGAGAATTTCGTCGCGCTGGCCGCCCAAAAAGGCGCCAACGCGCGCAAGGACGGCGACGCGGCGGCGGCGTTTGCCAGCGCCGCGACGAAGATCGAAGGCACCTTCGATCTGCCTTATCTCGCGCATGCCGCGATGGAGCCGGTGAACGCCACGGCGCACGTGCGCGCGGACGGCGTGGAGATTTGGGCGCCGACGCAATTCCAAGGCGTCGACGCGCTCAACGCGGCGCGCGTCGCGGGCGTGACGCCCGACAAGGTCACGTTGCACACCACGCTGCTCGGCGGCGGTTTCGGCCGGAAGGCGAACCCGGCGTCGGACTTCATCGTGGAGGCCGTCGAAGTTTCCAAGGCCGTCAACGCGCCCGTGCGCGTCGTCTGGCTGCGCGAGGACGACATGCGCGGCGGCTATTATCGTCCGCGCACGGTGGTGACGGCGAAGCTGGGCCTCGACGCGGGCGGCAAGCTCGTGAGCTGGGAAAACCAGATCGTCAACCAGTCGATCATCAAGGGCACGCCGTTCGAGCCGATGATGATCAAGGATGGCGTGGACTCGACGCAGGTCGAGGGGCTGGCGGACGTGCCTTACGCGGTGCCGAATGTGCGGGTCGACTACCACATGGCGCCCGCGGGCGTGCCGGTGCTCTGGTGGCGATCGGTGGGGCATTCGTTCACCGCGTTCGTGAAGGAAACGTTGATCGATGACGCCGCGCACGCCGCGAAGCGCGATCCGATCGACTATCGGATCGCGTTGCTCGCCGCGCATCCGCGGCAGGTGGCGATTTTGAAATTGCTGAAGGAGAAATCGAACTGGGGTCGCGCGCCGAAAGGGCGTTTCCAGGGCGTCGCGATTCAGGAATCCTTCGGCTCGATCGTCGGACAGGTGGCCGAGATTTCTGTCGGCGCCGGCGGTGCGCTCACGGTGCACAAAGTCACCGCGGTCGTCGACTGTGGCCTGGCGGTGAATCCGGCGGGCGTGCGTGCGCAGGTGATGTCCGCGGTCGTTTACGGTTTGTCGGCGGCGCTCTACGGCCAAATCACGTTCAAGAACGGGCAGGTCGAGCAATCGAATTTTCACGACTATGCCGTGCTACGCCTGCCTGAAGCGCCGGTGGTCGAGACGCACATCATCAACAGCGGCGAGAAAATGGGCGGCGTCGGCGAACCCGGCACGCCGCCGATTGCGCCGGCCGTCGGCAACGCGATCTTTGCGGCGACGGGCCAGCGGCTGCGTTCGCTGCCGTTCAAGCTGGCGTGATTTTCTTTGTCCTTCTGCGCCCCGCGAGGTTTTCGAGCGCAGCGACAGGTTGGAGCAGGGACGCGGATGAAAACGTCACGTGAGCGCATGCGGGGATTCCGCGCGGCGTTCAGCGTGACCAAAGGGTGGGCTTGACGCTTCGCGCACTTCGCCGCGTTTTCGTGGGGAACGCGGACGCATGCACGGACTTCATTTCATTCAAGATCTCGCAGTGGTTCTGGTCGTGGCGGGCGTGGTGGGTTGGCTGTGCCAGCGGATCGGGCTCTCGGTCGTCGTTGGATTTTTGACCGCCGGCATTCTGGTGGGACCGAAGTCGCCGCCGTTTGCGCTCGTGAACGACGCGGGCAGCATCGAGACGCTCGCGCAGGTGGGCTTGGTGTTCCTGATGTTCGGTATCGGGCTGGGCTTGAGCATCCGGAAGATGCGCCGGCTCGGGCTCGCGTTGATGCTGGCGACGTTCGTCGGGGCGGTCGCGATGTATTATCTGTCGCGATTGGTGGGCACGGCGATGGGGTGGAGCAGCACGGAGAGTTTGTTTCTCGCGGGCATGCTCATGGTCTCGTCGTCCGCGATTATCTCGAAGATTCTGCACGAGACCGGGCTGAATCACGAACGATCGGGGCAGCTCGCGATGGGCGTCGCGGTGCTGGAGGACGTCGTCGCGGTCGTGATGCTGACCCTGCTCACGTCGCTCGTGCAGATCGGCACGGGCGAAGGGGCGGGGCTGGTGCAAACGCTGCTGCTGCTCGGGGCGTTCGTGGCGCTGGCAGGCGTGGTGGGATTGCTGTTGGTGCCATGGCTGCTGAAGCGGATGAGCGTGGCGGCGGACGAGGAACTGCAGACGCTCGGGATCGCCGCGATGTTGTTTGGGCTCGCCGTCGTCGCGCAAGGCGCCGGCTACTCCCTCGCGCTCGGGGCGTTTTTGTTCGGCACGATCGTGGCGGAGACGCCGCACCGGCATCAGGTGGAGCGGATTTTCGAGGGCATGCGTGACGTGTTCAGCGCGGTGTTCTTCGTGGCGATCGGCATGCAGATCGATGTGCGCGAACTGTGGCACTCCGGTGGGCTCATTGCGGGGGTGGCGGCGTTCACGCTGGTGGCGCGGCCGCTGGCGGTCACCAGCGGGCTGACCTTGATCGGCACGCCGTTGAAGGACGCGTTGCGCACCGGGCTGACGGCGACGCCGATCGGCGAATTTTCTTTCATCATCGCGCAGTTCGGCGTGGCGAAGGCAGTCGTGCGCCCGGAATTTTACCCGCTGGCCGTCGGCGTGTCACTGGTGACGACGCTGATCGCGCCGTTCCTGATTCGCCGTTCGGAGAAAATCGCGGAGGCGGCGCTCGCGAAACAGCCGGAGTGGTTGCGGCTGTGGATTTCTGCCTATCACGGCTGGCTCGAGCAACTCCAGGTGCGCTCGAAACGAAATCTGTTGTGGCAATTGAGCCGGAAACGCATCGCGCAGGTGAGCGTCGGCATTCTCTTCGTCACGGGCGTGATCGTGTTTTCGGGGCAACTCTTCGCCCTCGCCGAAGGGTGGTTGGGCCGCGACTGGCTGTTTCCCCACGGACTCGAGATCCTCTTTTGGGTGGTGCTGGTCGTCGCGACGCTGGCGCCGCTCATGGCGATTTGGCGGAATTTCTCGGCGATGGCGATGCTCTACGCCGAGGTGCTGACGAAAGGTCGGGCGGACGCGAAACGCCTTCGGCCGATCGTCGAGACCGTGCTCAAGATCGCGGTGGGGGGCGGGATGTTTCTGTGGCTGGTCGCAATTCTCCCGACGGAGGAGACGACCCGGTGGTGGCTGTTCGTCAGCGGATTTATTGCGGCGGTCGCGCTCTTTGTCCTGCGGCGGAAACTGATTTTCTGGCACAGCGAGCTGGAGGTGGAGTTGCTCAGTGTGATCGAAACGGGCGACCAGAAAATGACCGCGACGACGGCGCCGTGGCTGCAGCCGCACGGGGAATGGAATCTCCACATGATCGATTGCACGCTGCCGGACCTGGCGGACTGCCAGGGTAAAAAGATTTCGGAGCTCGCGCTGCGCTCACGGTTTGGTTGTTCGGTCGTGGGCATCGAGCGGCAGGGTTTCATGATCCCGCTGCCGCCGCCGGACGCGGTGCTTTATCCGCGCGACAAAGTCTTGCTCATGGGCACGACCGATCAAGTGCGGGAGGGAAGGGCGTTTCTCGGCGGCGTCTCGATCGCGGTGGCGACGGACTCCTTGTTTGAGGAAGTGCGGATGGAGGCGTTGACGGTGCCGTCTTGGAGCCGCGCGGCGGGGCGGACGCTCGCGGATCTTTCCCCGGCCCGGGATCACGGGGTGCAGATCGCGGGCATTCATCGCGGCGGCGTGCGCATCCTGAATCCGAGTGCCGGGGAGCACCTCCGGCCGCATGACGAAGTGCTGGCCCTCGGTGCGCCGGCGCAGATCGCGGAGTTCAAGGAGTGGTTGCGGGCGCGAAAAGACGAGATGCCCGACGCGGCGGCGGATTGAAAAAACAAAAAAGCGCGCCGGTGAAGGCGCGCTGGGAAATTGTCGGCGAGGCGGTCGGGCTCAGTTCGGGCCGTGGGCCGATTTGGCTTCGTCCGTTTTCTTCGCATCGCTGGTCTTGGACGGTTCGTCCTCTTCCTTGGCGGCCTTCTTAAATTCCTTGATGGATTGGCCAAGACCTTTGGCGAGCGCGGGAAGTTTGGCGCCGCCGAAAAGGACGAGCAGGATGATCAGGATGACGATCAACTCGGGGGCACCGAGGCCCATGATGCCGGCGAAGATGGCGGAGAAAGCGGTCATAGATGAGTGGAAGGTAGGCTGGGTCTTGCGACTGTAAAGCGGGAAAGCGGTTCCGTTAGGGCGCGTGAAACACAACTTCGTCGCCCGGCGAGGGTTGGCCGGAAATGATCGTGGTGCCCAGCGTGTGCCCGCGCGCGTAGCGCGAGACCCGGAGCCGTGCCGTTTCGCGCAGATCAGCCGTGCGTGCGATCAACAGGGCACCGTCGGCGAGCGCGGCGGCGGGGGGCTCGCTCGTGAGGTCGATGAAGGCGAAGCCACGCACGAGATCGAGGGCAAGGACGCGGCCGACGAGACGGTTGGGGCTAAGCTGGAGCGCGTCGGGCGGGAGCGGCGCATCGGCGCGTGAGGGCAGCGGCGTCGGCGTGAGCGGCGCGAGGTGGCGGCACGCGCCGGCCAAAAAAATCACCGCCAGCAGCGTGAGCAGTCTGGCGGTGAGAGTCATGCGGGAAGGGCTCGATCTCCGAGTGGGCCTGGGTTGGCGCAGCCGACTTTGAGAAGACGGTAACGGGAACTCAGGCCGGCGCGGAGAGCCGGCCCGCCGTCGGGTCAGAATTTCGGCGCGGGGAAACCGAGGCCGCCGGGCAGACTGCCGGGCCCGAGCGGGCTGCCCACACCACCCAAGCCGCCGCCCAGGCCGCCGAGCGCACCGGGTGGACGCGCCGTGGCCGCGACCTTCATCAGGTTTTGGGCGTTGTCGATTTGCTCGGCGTCAAAGAAGCCGTGGAGCTGCCGAATGCGCGTCGGGTGACGCATCTTGCGCAACGCCTTTGCCTCGATCTGGCGGATGCGTTCGCGGGTGACCTTGAATTGCTTGCCGACTTCCTCGAGCGTGCGGCTGTAGCCGTCGACGAGACCGAAGCGCAGCGACAGCACGCGGCGCTCGCGCTCGGTGAGTGTGTCGAGCACGTCGATGATCTTTTCGCGGAGGAGCGAATAGGCCGTCATGTCGTAGGGATTCTCGGCGGACTTGTCCTCGATGAAATCGCCGAACGACGTGTCGTCGCCGTCGCCGACCGGCGACTGGAGCGAGATGGGCTGCTGCGCCATCTTCATGATCTGCTGCACGCGCTCGACGGGCAGGTTCATCTCGTCCGCGACCTCGTCGGGCGTCGGCTCGTGACCGTATTCCTGCAGGAGCTGCTTCTGCACCTGCATCACCTTGTTCAGCGTCTCGATCATGTGGACCGGGATGCGGATGGTGCGCGCCTGATCGGCGATGGAGCGGGTAATGGCCTGGCGGATCCACCACGTGGCGTAGGTGGAGAACTTGTAGCCGCGGCGATACTCGAATTTCTCGACGGCCTTCATCAGGCCCATGTTGCCCTCCTGGATGAGATCGAGGAAGGACAGGCCGCGGTTGGTGTATTTCTTCGCGATCGAAATCACGAGGCGGAGATTGGCCTCGACCATCTCGGTCTTGGCTTTGTGGGCTTCGCGAACGTGAACGAAAGTCTGGGCTACGATGCGGAGCAGTTCGGTCGGTGCGACGCGCTGCTGCGCCTCGATCTGCTTGAGGCGGTGGTTGACGGCGCGGACGTCGATGGTCGCGTCCTTCTTGGTCTTTGGGTGCTTCGCCCGATCGAGCTGGCGGTGCAGCGACTCGATTTCCTCGAGGGTGGGGCGCATGTTCTCGAGGTATTCCTCGTAGACCTTGAGTTTGAAATAGAACTTCGAGAAGAAGGCGCGGAGGACGTTTTCGCGCTTCCGGAATTTCGCGAGCACCTTCTTTTTCTCGGCTTCGGTCTTGGCCTTGATCGCCTCGGTCCACGCCTCGGCGGTGCCGACCTCGGACTTCTGCGTGTTCTCGACGAGCTTGGGCAGCGTCTTGAAGTAGGCTTCGCGCGAATCGATCTTCTTGTCGATCACGATGCGATCGAACCGCTCCTCGCGGTTGAGGAGCTTGGCCCCGAGCGTGCCGATGTAGGCGCCGACGGCGGACGCCTCGAAGAGGGCGGTCTGCGCCTTAAGCTCGGCGTTTTCGATGCGCTTGGAAATTTCGACTTCCTGCTCGCGCGTCAGCAGCGGCACCTGGCCCATCTGCTTGAGATACATCCGGACGGGATCGTCGAGGATGTCGTTCTGCGAGGTGCGGGACTCCTCCTCCTCGGCCTCCTCCATGCGCTGCTTGTAGTCCTCGACCTGATCGGGCTCGAGGATCTCGATTTCAAGATTCTGGAGAATGGAGAGGACGTTATCGATTTCCTCCTGGTTCTCGACGGACTCGGGCAGCGCCTCGTTGATATCGTCGAACGTGAGATAACCCTGCTCCTTCGAGAGCCGGATGAGGTGGCGAATCTTGTCGTTGATGCCTCCGGCGGGAATATTCGCGCCATCCGCCGGCGCGCCGCCTTCGGCGGGGGCGGTTTTGGCGAGGACGGCCTCGACGGCTTCGGACTGGGCGGAATCTGCGGGGGAGGAGGACGGCTTGGCTTTGCGCGGCATGGATGAAAAAATGATTGGTCTCTATATATACGCCAAAAACACTGCCATTTCTCGTTTGGCGCCAAAATGGCTCACGCCGCCAGGTTCAAAACGATGGGCTGACGGAGCAATCGGTGCAGTTCGGAGCGTTCTTTCAAGAGTGAAATTGGGTCAGATTCAATGTCCGCATGGGGATTGGCCAAGGCAAGTTCTATTTGGCGGAGGCGGGGTTCCAGCGCCCGGGCGCGGAGTTGCTTCAAGCCCTCGACCGCCACTTTGCCCGGATCGTCGAGGACGGAGGTCTCAATCAGGAGGGTGGCGACGAGGGAGCGTTCGGCATCGTTTTCGAGCAGGGCCTCGAGGTGGTCGCGGCCGGGCCACGCGCCTTGCTCGAATTCGGCGACGAAGCGATTGAGCAGCAGGCCGGCGAGATGACCGTTGTCGACCCAGTCGTGGTGCAGCGCGGTGCTGAGCGGTCGATGGAGGGCGTCGTAGTGGAGCCAGAGGAGCAGCAGATGATACTCGGGGGTCTGGGTGGAGTTGCTGGCGACGGGCGGTGAATCGGGCGGGGGAGCGGCCGCGGGACGCCCGGCGGCCTGGCGGCTGAGGCGCGCCGTGAAATTTTGAAAATCTCTTTGGGCCGCCGCGACCGGCAGGCGCAAATGCGACGCGGCCTCCGCGATGAACTGCGAACGCGCGACTTCGCTTTCGGCGGCGGCAATGATTTCGAACACGGTCTGCGCCGCCCGCGCTTTCGCTTCGGGTGACGCCGTGGCGAGGTCCGGCAGCGCCGCGCGGCACGCGAACGTCATCGCGCTCTGCGCGCCGCGCCGCACTTCGTCGTAGGCGGGAAGGCCGCGTTCCAGAAAGAGCAAATCGGGATCGAGTTTCGTTTCGCCGGCGAGCGTGAGGAAACGAAGCTCGAGGCCGGCCTTGAGCGCCATCGGCAGGAAACGCAGCGCGGCTTTTTGCCCCGCGCTGTCGCTGTCGAAGAAACATTCGACCTGCGTATGGTAGCGGCGCAGCAGCACAAGCTGGCTCTCGGTGATCGAGGTGCCTTGCGGGGCGATGGCGGTTTTGAGCCCGACCGACCAGCAGCGCAGCGCATCGAGCTGGCCTTCGACCATCACGAATGGCTTGCCGTCACCGACGTTCGAGCGCGCGCGGTCGAGGTTGAACAGAAGATTTCCCTTCGTGAACACGGGCGTCTCCGGCGAATTCACGTATTTCGCGTCCTTCGCCGGATCGTCGTCGGGCGTGAGTTCCGTCTGCCGCGCGGTGAACGCGCACACCCGGCCTTGGTGGTCCCGGATCGGAATCATCAGCCGGCCGCGAAAGCGCGAGCGCAGCGAATGCAGCGTGATCGCGGCGTCGTCGTAGATGAAAAACAGCCCGCAGCGACGCAGCGCCTCCTCGGAAAATTTCCGCCGCAGCAGCGCCGCGCCCAGGCCGCTCCCTTGCGCATCGGCCGCGCCGATTTTGAAATCGTCGGCGAGCTCCGGCGTAAAGCGGCGTTTCTCCGTCCAATATTTCTGGAAGTAGTCGCCGGTGTCGTCCTTCGCCTTGAACGCCTGATAAAAATGGTCGGCGGCGGCATCATGCAGGTCGAAGACTTCCTGGCGCAGCGTCCGGTCGGCGCTGCTCGG
This sequence comes from Opitutales bacterium, assembly GCA_038231575.1. Taxonomy (GTDB): domain Bacteria; phylum Verrucomicrobiota; class Verrucomicrobiia; order Opitutales; family Opitutaceae; genus CAITWF01. Next base: position 36,597 of record JBBRLB010000002.1, read on the forward strand.
TCCGCCCGAACCTTGCTCGTATTCGATGGGAATGCCGAAGCGCTGACCGAGGGCTTCAATGGCCTCGGTGAACGAAAGCTGCTCGGTCTCCCGCACAAATGTGATCGCATCGCCCGCCTTCCCGCAGCCGAAACATTTGTAATAGCCTTTGTCGACGTTGACGTTGAACGACGGAGTTTTCTCGTTGTGAAACGGACACAGCCCCTTGAGTTGTCCTCCGCCGGCTTTGCGGAGCGTGACCATCCGGGAAACCACATCCGCGATATTCACGCGCTGCTTCAGATCGAGAATGCAGGTGGGTTTGATGACGGGCATGGTGGATGGACGAGAAGCGGACAACACCCCTGGGCCCAAAGGCGCGGAGCGGCGGCGAAGAATGCACTTTCAACCCGCCCACCCCGCTGTCAAGTTCGCCGGCCTTTCGCGCGGTTTCTTGCCGCGTGAGGAAACTTCCCCCGTCTTTAGGCGACATATAACCCACCATGCGTCTGCTGCCCTTTTTGCTGCTTTGCCTCCCGGCCTCAGTTGCGTTCGCCGCCGCCCCCGCGGCGCTCCCTAAAGCCGGGACCGCCCCCGTCTGGCAGGCCCGGCTCGCCGATTTTGGTGAGGCCTCCTACGCGCAGCAGGTCGAGAAACTCATGTCGACCTATGAGGAGGCCACCGGCCGCAAGCTCATCCCCGGCCCGAAGAAAAAAGTCGGCTTGAAAATCTACACCGACTCCGGTCCCGGCATGGCGACGCCCGTCCCGCTCGTGAAAGCGGTCATCGCTTCGCTCGAACGCCGCGGCTTCGATTCGAAAAATATTTTTCTCGTCGGCCTCAACGCCCTCCGCCTCCGCATGACCGGCTACCTGCCGTCGCTCTCGTCCGGCCAGACGCCCTTCAAGGATCACCCGGTCTACGTGCTCGAATCGAACCGCTATTACGATCCGGTGTGGTTCTACGATTCGCCGCTCCCGCAGCGCTTCGATCCGATCTTTGCGGAGAAGCAAACCAAGGACGCGGACAACAACTCGACCAAGGACGAAGACCGCAAAAGCTTCCTCGCGACGCCGCTCTTTCTCGACGCCGATTTCTGGATCAACCTCCCGGTTTACACGGATCACCCGACGCTCGGCATCAACGGCGCCCTCGTGAACGCCACGCTCTGGAACGCCTCCAACACCGCGCGCTTCTTCCGCTCGCCCGCCAACGCGCCCGCCGCCGTCGCCGAAATGAGCGCGATTCCCGAGCTCACGCAGACGTGGGTCTTCACGATCACGAGCCTCGAGCATTATCAATTTATCGGCGGACCCTTCTTCAATTCCCTCTACACCGTCAACGAACCCGTCATCTGGCTCAGCAAAGATCCCGTGATGATGGACTCGCTCATGCGCGATCGCATCAACTCGCACCGCAAGCAGTCCGGCTTCGAGTCCGTCAACGAGGAGATTCGCACGCTGGAGTTCGCGGAGACGCTCGGCGTCGGCTCGACGAAGACGAAGGACGTGAAAATAATCCGCGTGGATAACTGAATGGGACGGCTCGCTCGTGCGGACAACCGCACGATTTTCCATCAGCCAGGACAAAATTAAGGTCGTTGTTTTTTGCGCCGAGGACCGTGTTACCGTGCAGGTCCGGAGGCGATCTTCGCTCGGAACCCGGGTGGGCTCATTCACCCGCACCCGATGCGCGAGGGTGCACCACGATCTTGCCCCGAACGGTAACGTTAATTTACCCTCGCTGAGTAAGAAAATGTTTCGATCGACACCGGGATGGTTGATTTTGACGGCGGCGACCACTCTGGCTGAACCGCAAATGCGCGGACAGGCTGGGACGCCTCGATGAAGTCCGCGCGGTGCGGCGAGGAACGATGGCGGAGCCGGGCGTTTCTCCCGCGACGATCCGCTTGGCGCCGCTCTGGGCACGCGTGAAAGTCGACCCGCGCTTCGAGGAGATTCTGAAATCGGCGAAGCCTTTGTGAGCGTGCCGGAATTGTGGGGTGGGCTTTAGGCCCGCCCTGGCGGGGATCAACCGCGCCCCACCGTGCGGGCAATCAACCATAACCCCTCCTGCGTCGGAGGCGGCTTGCCAATGCCTCACGCGTGCGACACCACGGTGAATCTTGGATTCCGTGGCCGCCCCGCCTGAAACTTCCCGCTCTCACAACGGCGCCGCGCTGGTGTTCGCCGCGATGATCGCGGGCCTCGCGATCGGTGCCGCGATTCAGTCCTCGGGCGCACCCGCTTTTCTCCGTGTCGCGGGTGGCGTGGAAGTGATCGGCACGATTTGGATCAACGCGATCCGCATGACGGTGATTCCGCTCGTGGCGGCGCTGACGCTCATCGCCGCTGCGACCTCCGGTGATGCCGCGAAGATCGGCAAAGTGGGGGGCTATGCCGTCGTGGTCTTTCTCGCCCTGCTGCTCGGCAGTGGTTTTTTCGCGATGCTCGTGGCGCCGCTTTCACTCGACCATCTCGATCTTGCGCCCGAAGTGGCGGCGCGGCTCCGCGCCACGCTGGCGGCACCGGCCACGAGTGCAGGCGGCGCGGCCATGCCCTCGCTCGTGCAGCGGATCGTCGACGCCGTGCCGGTGAATCCGATCAAGGCGGCGGCGGAGGGCGCGTTGCTGCCGGTTGTGGTGTTTTCGCTCGCGCTGGGTCTCGCGCTCACGCGGGTGACGGCGGAAAAACGCGAGCCACTCGTGGCGGTGTGCCGCGCGCTGTCCGACGGATTGCTCGTGCTGGTGCAGGGGGTGCTCGCGCTGGCACCGATCGGGGTGTTCGCCCTCGCGCTTGGGCTTGGCGTGAAGATGGGCGTCTCGTCCGCCGGCGCATTGCTGCACTACATGATCACGCTCAGTGCCGTGCTCTTGGCCCTTACCCTCCTGTTTTATCCGATCGTGGCGATCCTGGGCCGGATTTCGCTGCTGCGGTTTGCGACGGCGGCGCTGCCGGCGCAGGCCGTGGCGTTCAGCGTGCGATCGTCGCTCGCCGCATTGCCCGCGATGATCACGGCGGTGCGCGACACGTTGCAACTCGGCCCGCGCGCCAGCGGCTTCACGCTTCCGCTCGCCGTCTCGGTGCTCCGGATCAACGTGCCGCCCGCGTGGATCGTCGGAGTGATCTTCCTCGGCAAATTGTATGGCGTGCCGCTGTCCACCGCGACCCTTGCCCTGCTCGTGGTGACGGCCTCGCTGATTTCGTTCAGTGTGCCGGGTCTGCCGTCGGCGAGCCTCTTTCTGCTCTCGCCCGTGCTCGTGCAGCACGGCATTCCCGCCGAGGGCGTGGGCATCCTCATCGCGCTCGACGCGATTCCGGACATGTTCAAGACGCTCGCGAACGTGACGGCACATTTGACGAGCGTGGTAGTCGTGGCGCGGTTCGATCCGGCCGCGCCGGAGTCGGCCGAGCCGGCCGCACGCTGAAATTCCCGCTTGCGACCCCGCGAGTCGGCGCGCCGAATGCTGTCGCCTGCACTCGTCCATGCCCGACTCTCCCAACCGAGCGGTCTTTCTCAGTTACGCGTCACAAGACGCCGTGGCTGCGCGCGGCATCGCCGACGCCCTTCGCGCCGCCGGCCTCGAAGTGTGGTTCGACCAAAACGAGCTCGCGGGCGGCGACGCGTGGGACGCTAAAATCCGCGGGCAGATCAAGGAATGCGCGCTTTTCGTGCCGATGATTTCCGCCGCTACGCAGGCGCGCGCCGAGGGCTATTTTCGCCGTGAATGGAAACTCGCCGTCGAGCGCACGCAGGACATGGCCGACCACATCGCCTTCCTCGTGCCCGTCGTCCTCGATGCGACCACCGACCGCGAGGCGCACGTGCCAGACAAATTCCGCGACGTGCAGTGGACACGTCTCGCGGGCGGCGAACCCACCCCGCAATTCGTCGAACGCGTGAAACGCCTCCTCGCGCCGCCGACGACGGTTGAAACGCCGCGCGCCCGTCCCACCGCATCCACCGCATCCACCGCATCCACCGCGAACGCGGCGCCCGCGGCGAACCCGCGCCTGCCCGCCTGGGCTTGGGCCACGCTTGCTGCGGTCATCGTGGTCGGTGCGTTTTTCCTCACGCGCAAATCCGAACCGCCCGTCGCGCCTGCTTTGACCGCGTCGAAGGGGCAGCCCGCCGCCGAAACAAAAGCTGCGACTCCGGCGCCCGTCCCCGCACCTGCGCTTCCGCCACTCGCACCCGAAAAATCCATTGCCGTCCTCCCGTTCGAAAACCTCAGCCCGGACAAGGACAACGCGTTCTTCGCCGACGGCGTGCATGAGGATGTCATCACGAGCCTCACGAAAATCCGCGATCTCAAGGTCATCGCCCGCACCTCCGTTCTGTCCTATCGCGATCCTGCCACACGCAACCACAAGCAGATCGCCGCCGACCTCGGTGTCGCGACGCTGCTCGAAGGCAGCGTGCGCCGCGTCGGGACAAAAGTTCGCGTGTCCGCGCAACTCCTCAACGCGCGCACCGACGAGACGCTCTGGGCCGAAACTTACGACCTCGATCTCACCGACGTCTTCACGATCCAGAGCGCGCTCGCCCAAAACATCACCGCTGCGCTCAAGGCCAACTTCACCACGGGTGAGCGCGCCCTTGTCGCGGATCGTCCGACGCAAAATCTTGAGGCCTACGACGACTACCTGCGCGCCCGGGCCTTGTTTGAACGGGGAGCTGTCCGTGGGCTGAAGGCGTTGCCGACGATGGAAAGCGCGATCGCACTCTATGAACAAGCGGTTGCGAAGGATCCAAGTTTCGCCTCGGCCTACGCCCAGTTGGCCTACCTGAACGGTCGCATGTATTGGTATGGCTATCTCGATCCCACCGCCGCGCGGCTCGATCGCGCGCGCGCGGCCCGGGATGCGGCATTGCGTTTGGCTCCTGGCAGACTTGAGACCCGTCTCGCGCAGGGAGCCTACCTTTACTACTGCGATAACGACTGGGCGGGGGCGTTGAAGGAGTTTTACGCCGGCTCCCTGCTGGCGCCGAGTGACGCGCAACTGCTCTACTTGATCGCGCTCTGCCATCGCCGGATGGGCAACCATCAGGAGGCCGCCCCTTACTTCGCCCGATCCATGGCCTTGAATCCCCATGATGCGGTCTGCGCAGGGGAGCAATTAACCACGCTTCGCATGCTGCGTCGGTTTGGCGAAGTGCGTGATTTGGCTGCGCGTTACCAGGAACGCTTCCCTTCGGTCGATTCGTTTCCCTCCGATTTGAACGAAGCGCGCCTCGAACTGGGTGAAAGCGTCACCGGTTATCTGGCCGATATTGAGCGGGGTAAGTATTACGATTCTCCCGACGAAAATTGGAGTCCGTATTTCGTGGCAGTATTGCGCAACGATCTGAATGCGGCGGAACGTGTCCTGGCGAATCCGGGCCTGACGGTCGTCGGCAGTATCGGAAACGTCGTGAAAGATCCAGCCGACCTCGAGCGGGCGCGGATCGCGTTCCTGTTAGGTAAACGCGACGCGGCCCGAAAATATGCCGAGCAAGCCATCGCTTACTATCAGACGCACACTTGGACCAAACGACAGGCGGACGTCGTGATGCTGGGAACCGCCTTGGCCCATGCGCTCGCCGGCCATGAGCCGGAAGCGGTGAAACTGGCGCGGGAAGGTTTTGCGCTGCAGGTCGCCCACGATCGGTTCTTGGAATCGGACGCGAACACGATCCTCGGCTCGGTTTACCTCGTGCTCGGTCGGCGTGACGACGCCTTCGGGGTGTTGCGCAACCTGATGACGGCACCCGGGAAATACAGCCCACAAGGCCTCCGCCTCGACCCGATGTGGAAATCGGTGAAGGACGACCCGCGCTTCGAGGAGATTTTGAAACTGGCGAAGCCGCTATGAATTATTTCAGGACGGCAGGGCAAGCGGGTCGATGAGCCGCAAGTCCGGCCACCGGCGAAGTCCGCGGTGTTGCGCGTGACGAGCGGCAGCCGGTGCGTGAGGGCGCTGGCGGCGATGATCGCGTCGCCGAGTTTCAGGCGCTTGAGTTGGCGGAGCCGGATGGCCTCGCGGACGATGTCGTCGGTGAGCGGCAGGAGGGCGCGCTGGTCGAAATAGTCAGCCAAGCGCGTGCGCTCGGTCATGGACAAGCCGTGAAAGCCGAGCACTTCGATTTGTGGACGGTCGCGGCGCAAATCGGATCGGGCTGCACTTCGAGCCAGTCGAGCAAGGCTGGCTGCCGCTGCTGGATGGCGTGGATGATGATGTTGCTGTCGAGCAACACGGCTCAGTCGCGGCCCGGGAGTGGACGATCTTCGCGCACTTCACGCTGCCACGCGACCGGATCAGGAATATCGACGCCACCGCGTTCGGCGATTTCGCGGAGAATGGCAACCGCGTCGCGGTTGTTGCTGACGAGAGGCCGGGGCGGCGTGGCGAGCGCGATGGTGACACTGACGCGACCCGCGGGCAAATCCGCCGGCACGGGCACGTCCATCATCAGACGATGATCAGACGTGATTTCGGCTTCGGCGGTGAGCGTGGTCATGCGCACAGGATGGACTTGGCGATGGCGAATTCAAGGTTGAAGGCCACGGCTTCAAGCCGCTTCTGCAAAACAGCGCCCGCAAGCGGGCAGCCGACGGACCGCAGAATTGACGCAGGCGATGTTTTGGACCGTGGTATAGACCATGCCTACCGCCAAAGTTTTTGCCAACGGCCGCTCGCAGGCCGTGGGTCTGCCGAAGGCGTTTCGCGTCGCAGCGAAGGAAGTGTCCGTGTGCCGCGAGGGCGAGGCCGTCGTGCTCGAACCGATCAAGGGCCGGGCATGGCCGCGCGATCTCTGGCGCAAGATTCGCATCGACGATCGGGCGTTTACGCGCCCACCGCAGGGCAAGGCGCCGGCGCGCTGCGGGCGACGCTTGAGCGAGCGGGCGAAGTGATCAGGCCGTATGACGTGCTGCTCGCCGGTCAGGCGCTCGCGCATGGATTGAAGCTCGTCTCCGGGAATTTCGCCGAGTTCTCACGGGTGGAGGGCCTTCAGGTCGAAGGCTGGTAGAAATTCCCGCTTGCCGCCCGCGCGCGGCTGCGCCCAATTTGGTTCTTCGCCCACCGTCATGAACGCCGCCGCGTATCTTCCTTTTCTCATCCAGGCCGTCCTCGCCGCAGGCATCACCGCCGTGATCGTGGGCGCGAGCCATTTCTTCGGGCAGCGGGCGAAGCACACCAAGATTAAAGACTCGGCTTACGAGTGCGGCGTGCCCGGCGACGGTCTCGTGCACACGCGCTTCTCGGTGAAATTTTATCTCACCGCGCTGCTCTTCATGCTCTTCGATCTCGAGATCGTGATTCTCGTGCCGTGGACGTTTATCTATCGCGAATTCCTGCACAACCAGATCGCCATCCTCGGCCCCATTTTGTTTTTCATCGGCGTGCTGATTCTCGGACTGGTTTACGAAATCAAAAAGGGCGCGCTCGAGTGGGAGAAGTGAAGTAGCGAGCGTCGAGTAGCGAGGAGTGAGCATGCCCAAGACGTCGACGACCTGATGCGCACAACCCGCTACTCGCTACCGGCTACTTCCGGCTGACCCATGCGCCTCGACAAAATCATCGCGCGCAGCCGCATCGTTGACCTCCGCAGCCACGATCTCGAAGGCGCATTGCAGGAGTTGCTCGCCGTCTCGGTCGACAGTTTTCCTGATTTAAAACCGGAGTCGCTGCTGAGGGGCCTGCTGGCGCGCGAGAGCACGATGACGACTTACCTCGGCCTCGGCGTCGCGCTGCCGCACGTGCGCGTGAAGATGAGCCGGCGCTACATCTTGGCGATCGGCCGCAGCCGCATCGGCATTCGCCATGACGGCGCGAAGGACGACGAGCGGGTGCACCTGATCGTGATGCTCATCGCGGGCGAAAAGGCGCGCGACTACCTGCAAGTGCTCGCGTCGATCGCGCGGCAGGTGAAGGAAAAGGCGCTCGTCGATAATCTCGTCAACGCGTCCGATCTCGATACGCTCTACGAGCTGCTCATCGGCGGTTTCGGCGGCATCCGGCCGGTGCAGGCACAGCAGAATCGCGTCAACAAGCTGATGTTTCGCGAAGCCGAGCGCGTCGCGAAGGGCGCCGATTGCCGCGCGATCATGGTGTTCGGCGACACCTTCATCGGCGGCATCCAGCGCGACGCCATCGAGTCGAAGCTCAAGACCATCCTCGTCACGCGCAACCCGATCGAGCCGAGCGGCGACGGCGGCAAGGAATTCGCCGAGACGATCCAGGTGCGCTCGTTTTCGAGCCAGCGCATGGCGCAGCTGCGCAGCGCCATTCTCGTCGCCCTGACGCGCGGCGTGATCAAGTTCACCGATCGCATCTGCTGCCTCGATGGGATGACCGGTAGCAACCAATTCGACACGCTCGTCGTGATCGATATCGAGCGCGAGTTTCACACGCTGCTGACTGGCCAGACGGCCGACCTGCTGCCGGAGGACGTGAAGCCGGAAGTGCTCGAGCGCGTGATCGCGGTCGCGACCGAGCTGGCGGTGGAAGGCCGCGAAGGCCGGCCGGTGGGCTGTCTCTTCGTCATCGGCGACAACGAAAAGGTCAGCGCGTTTACCAAGCCGCTCGTGCTCAACCCGTTTTTTGGCTACAAAGAGGAGGAGCGGAACATCCTCAACCCGTTCATGGATGAAACCGTGAAGGAGTTTTCCTCGATCGACGGCGCGTTTATCCTGCGGGGCGATGGGGTGGTGGAGTCGGCGGGCAGTCTGATTCAGGCGACCGACGGCGACTATTCGCTGCCGAGCGGGCTGGGGAGCCGGCACGCGGCGGCCGCGGGGATCAGCGTGGCGGCGAACTGCATCGCGATCGTGGTATCGTCGAGCACGAGCCAAGTTACGCTGTTTCGGCGCGGCGTGATGCTGCCTTTGACGGAAAAGCGGCGGTAAGGGCTGGGACATGCGATGGGTGAGCGGGGACGAGGATCGGACTGCTTGGAAACGGGTCATACGTCACCGGCCACGGGTCACAAATTTAGCGTTGCACCGGCCACGGCCGGCCTGTCTTCTGACCCTTCAACCCATTTATCACCATGCAAGAACTCGTCACCTTGGAGTGCACTGAAGCCAAAAAAGAGGGCAAACCCGTCTCGCGTTACCTCACGTTCCGGAACAAGAAGACCGTCACGGAGCGCATCGAGAAGAAGAAGTATAACCCGCACCTCAAGCGCCACACCCTGCACAAGGAGATCAAGTAAGTCTCTCCCGCGCGCCGCATCTCGCGGCGCCGGTAAATGACGAAGCCGGGCTCTACGCCCGGCTTTTTTATTTTCGATCGTGGACTAGCCAAAATCGGACGATTTCGGCTGCGGGCCTCAACCGGTCTTTTTTTCCACGACCGCCGTCGCAAACGGCGTGCCGGAGGCGCCGGCGTTTTGCGCGGCATTTTGCTGCCGGCGGGCCGCGCGCCAACTCTCGCGATGCTTGCGGATCCAGTCGAGGAGCGCGCGCTCAAAACCGATGTCGTAACCGAGCCGCTCCGATTCGAGCCACTTGTGCTTCAAGATTTCTTCCCGCTCGGCCAGGAATTCCTGGTAGAGGCTGGATTGTTTGACGAATTCGCGGGAAGTCGCGGGTTCTTGAGCAGAAGAAGTCATGCAAATCATGCAATGGAACGTCGGTCTCCCCATGAGAGCGTGCGTGCGGGCGCTGTCAATGCCCGCAATGTTTCCCAATTGTTACAACGGCCGTGCTGCGGGCTTGACCAAACGCGCCAACAGCTCTTCGGCGATCTGCCGGAAGGCCGTCGCGGCCACGCCCTGCGGTTCGCTCACGACGACGGGCAAGCCCGTGTCGCCGCCCTCGCGAATCGCCGGGAGGAGCGGCACTTGCCCGAGCAGCGTCGTGCCTAATTTCTCCGCGGTGATCAGGCCGCCGCCGCTGCCGAAGAGCGCGTGTTTTTGGCCGGCAGGGTCGATGAAAAAACTCATGTTTTCCGCGACACCCAGCAGCGGCACGTTCACCTTTTGAAACATCAGACCGCCCTTGCGCGCGACATTGGTCGCCGCGGGCTGCGGCGTCGTGACGATGACCGCGCCGTCGAGCGGCAGCGTTTGCACGAGTGAAAGCTGGGCGTCGCCGGTGCCCGGTGGCAAATCGACCAACAGCACCTCGAGTTCGCCCCAGCGCACGTTTTGCACGAACTGCTGGATCGTTTTCATGATCATCGGGCCGCGCCAGACGACGGGGGTGTTGTCGTCCACGAGGAAACCCATGCTCATCACCTTCACGCCATGCCGCTCGATCGGAATGAGCGACTCGCCCTCGACCTCCGGCCGCGCCCCGTGCAACCCGATCATCAGCGGCACGCTCGGGCCGTAAATATCGCAGTCCATCAGGCCCACGCGGCCCGGCCGGCCTTGAAACTCGAACAACTGCGCGAGGGCGCAGGCGAGATTCACCGAAAACGTGCTTTTGCCGACGCCGCCCTTGCCCGACGCGATGGCGACGGCGAACTTGATCGTTTTGGGGGCGCCGTTACCGGCGAGGTTGCCGCCATTGGCGGGAGGAGGCGCGGCCTTCACCGGCGCCACCGAGATCTCCACGAGGATTTCCTTCACCCCGGGCATGGCGCGGAGGCATTTTTCCACCTCGGTCTTCAGATAGAGCGGGATCTTCGGGTCGCTCGTGGTCAGGGCGAGCGAGACCTTGACGACCCCGTCCAGCGCGCCCGCCGAGCGCACGATGCCAAACGAGACGATGTCGCGGCTGAAGCCCGGATACTTCACCTGCTTGAGCTGCTCTTTGATTTCGTCGGTCGTCACGGGAATGTTGGGAGAATAGGAAAGTTGGATTGTGAGCAAATAAGAGTTGTTATGCCGCGCGCCCGCGCAAATAGAAATGCACACGCCTCGCCCTTCGCCGCTCATGCCTAAACTTTTTCGCCTCCTTTTGCTCGTCGCCCTCATCGCCGCCCCCGCCGCCCTGGCCCAACGCAAGATCGGTGAGGTCACCATCACCGTCGATAAGAACAAGATTCCCGTGCACGTCAGCGGCGCGACGGCCGAGCTTGATGCGCTCGCGGTGCAAGCCTTCAGCGCGCACGGGCGCTACAAACTCGTCGCCAGCGGCGGCGAGTTCGACCTCCGCTTCTCGGCCGTCACCGGCACGCAGGTCCGCGTCGACATCACCAAGGGCCTCAGCACCACGGCGTTCGCTTCGGAAGTCGCGACGGGCACGAGTCTCCATCCCGCGCTCTATCGCGCGGCGGACATCGCGGTGGAAAAAACCAACGGCCTCGGCCTGCGCGGCTTCTTCACCGCGCGCCTCGCCCTGATCGGTGAGGGCACGGGCAAGAAGGAAGTCTACACGTCGGATTTGTTCTTCAGCCCCGGCAGCGTGTCGCAAGTCACGGCGGATCGGGCGCTCGCGCTCTCGCCCCGTTGGGCACCCGATGGCGCGAAGATTATCTACACGAGTTTCTACAAATCGGGCTTCCCCGATATTTTTCTACTCGATCTCGCGAGCAAGCAGCGGACGACTTTCGTGAGTTTTCGCGGCACGAACAGCAGTGCGCGCTTCAGTCCCAACGGCTCGCAGGTCGCGATGGTGCTGAGCGGCGAGGGGACGCCGGAAGTTTACGTGAGCAACGCGCAGGGCCGTCAGGTCGCGCGGCGCACGCGCTCCGACGCCGTGAAATCCTCGCCGTGTTTCTCGCCCGACGGTGCGCGCATCGTGTTCGCGATGGAGCCGGGCCCGCAACTCTACGTGATGTCGGCCGCCGGCGGCGCGCCGCAACGCCTCACGACGGGTTTCACCTATGCCGCCGAACCCGACTGGAGCCGTGCAAGCCCCAACAAGATCGCCTGCACCGTCAAGGTGGGCGCCCACTATCAGGTGGCGGTCTATGATTTTTCGAAGGGCTCGGCCGAGGTTGTCTCCAAGGCCGACTTCGACGGCATCGAGCCGAGCTGGCTCGCGGATGGGCGCCACCTCGTCTACACCGCGCGCGATCGCAGCACCAGCGTGCTTTGCATCCTCGACACCGAGACGGGCCAGAGCAAACGCCTCTCGCCCGCCAGCCTCGGCGCGACGCTCGGCGCCAACGTGTGGACGCCGTAGGCGCTTGGAGGGTCGGACGCGTGATCGCTAACGCGCCGCTCAGCATTTTCGGATGCGGTGTGGCGGCGGATGAGGATAATCCGCTCTGCCAATAAAAAGCCGCACCCGGAGGTGCGGCTGGATTCGCCCGGAAATTTGCGGGGCCGTGCTTACTTCGTCGCCGCGGCGTAGTTCGCCTCGACGGCTTTCCAGTTCACGACATTCCAGAACGCCGTGATGTAATCCGGACGGCGGTTCTGGTAATTGAGATAGTAAGCGTGCTCCCAGACATCGAGTCCGAGGACGGGCTTGCCCTCGATGCCGGCGACGGCCTTGCCCATGAGCGGGCTGTCCTGGTTCGCCGTCGAGCCGACCGCGAGTTTCTTGTCAGCGGTGACGTAGAGCCACGCCCAGCCGGAGCCGAAACGCGTGGCGCCGGCCTTGGCGAAGTCTTCCTTGAACTTGGCGAACCCGCCGAGCTGCGCATCGATCGCGGCCGCGAGCGCACCGGTCGGGGCGTCTTGATCGTGAGGCGCGAGAACGGTCCAGAAGAATGAGTGATTCGAGTGGCCGCCGGCATTATTGCGCACGCCCGCGCGGATGGCCTCGGGCACCTTCGAGAGATCGGCGATGAGCACGTTGACGTCGAGCGCGGCGAGGGCGGGCTGATCCTTGAGGAGATTGTTGGCGTTGGTGATGTAGGCTTGGTGGTGCTTGCCGTGATGGATTTCCATCGTCTTCGCATCAATGTGCGGCTCGAGGGCGTTGGGGGCGTAGGGCAACTTGGGGAGTTCGTAGGCCATGGCAGTGATTTGGTTTCGGGTTGGATTGAAGAGCGAATGCTAGGAGGCGTAACCAATGCACCGGCTCGCGCAGGCGTCAACGTTCGGGTGTGTCTTGCCGCGGAGGTCTTTCCCTACTCACGCGAGTTGGAAGCGCCGGCTGGCTGGCGATGGCGGGTCCGATGGGCAACGAATCGCCTGCCAGCGCGCTCCTACAGTTCAGGTTCGCGCCGCTTCAGTTGGAAAAATTTCTGGAGCAACTCGCGGCACTCGCCTTCGAGCACGCCACCCGCGGTCAACTCGACGTGATGGTTCACGCGTGGCAGGTCGTTGAGATTGGTCGCACCGCCGAGGCAGCCCATCTTCGGATCGGGCACGGCGTAGCACACGCGTTTGACGCGCGACATCAGCATCGCGCCGGAGCACATCGGACACGGCTCCTTGGTGACGTAAACGGTCGCGCCCTCGAGGCGCCAGTTGCCGATCTTTGCGGCAGCCTGGGTGATCGCGATCATTTCGGCGTGCGCCGTGGGATCGTGGGCGCCTTCCACGGTGTTGTGCGCCGCCGCGATGACCTCGCCGCCGATTTCGATGACGGCCCCGATGGGCACCTCGTCGACCCGCCACGCGTCGATCGCCTGGTTGTAGGCGAGGCTCATGAAGAACGCGTCGTCGCGCACGAGTTGCGACGGGAAGCGTTTTTCAAACGGGCAGGGTGGAGGAGTGTCGGGCATGTTACTATCCCGCGAATGATGATTTCCGAGAGGAAACCTTGACTAAGGCGGCCAGAATCTGCCTTACAAGGTGCTTTTGACGACCCGACCCATGACCAACCGCACAGCGATCGCACACCGCATTAACCATGTCAGCTGATAATAACGCGATTGAAGTGGAGGGGAAAGTCGTCGCGGTGCTCCCCGGGACGATGTTTAAGGTGCAGCTCAACAACGCCACGCAGCACGTGGTCTTGGCGCACATCTCGGGCAAGCTGCGGAAAAACTTCATCAAGATCGCCGCGGGCGACATGGTGAAAATGGAGATGAGCCCCTACGATCTCGACAAGGCGCGGATCACGTTCCGCATGAAAGAGGCGACGACCTACGTGCCGCCGCCACGCCGCCGGCAATACTGAGCGCCGCGCCCGTGCGCATTTGAGATCGACGCCGCCCGCTGCGCGGCGTCTTTTGTTTTCCGCCATGCGGGTCGATCACAGCCAGGCGCCGGCGGCGTTCGCCAACGACATCGAGTCGTTTCTTAGCTACATTAGCCTCGAGCGCGGTCTCTCGAAAAACACCGTCGCTGCCTACCGCCGCGATCTCGATCAGGCGGCGCGGTTCTTGCAACGCGGCGGGGCCGCCCACTGGCGCACAGTCTCGCCCGCGCAGGCGGCCGGGTGGGTACATTCGCTTTCGGACGCGGCTGACCGCTACCAGGCGACGAGCCTCGCCCGCAAAATCACCGCCCTGCGCATGCTCGCGCGCCATCTCGTCCGGGAGAAATTTCGCGACGACGATTTTACCGCGCTGCTCACCGGTCCGAAGCTCGCGCGCAAGATCCCCGGCACGCTCAGCGAATCCGAAATCGCGCGCCTCCTCGCCGCGCCGACCGGCGGCGATCCGCGGGCGCTGCGCGATCGGGCCCTGCTGGAGCTTTTCTATTCGAGCGGTCTGCGGGTGTCCGAACTCGCCGGCCTGATGCTGCAGCAGGTCGACCTGGAGAATAATTTTCTCCGCGTGTTCGGCAAAGGCGCGAAGGAGCGCGTCGTCCCCATCGGTGGCCGCGCGCGCGACGCGCTCGCGACCTATCTCGCCGCCGGCCGGCCGTCGCTCGTGAAACCGAAGACTGGCAGCCAGTTTTTCCTCAACAACCGCGGCGCCGCGCTCTCGCGCGTCATGCTCTGGATGATCGTGAAAAAATATGCCCAGCGCGCGGGCATCACCAAGAACGTGAAACCGCACGGCCTGCGCCATTCGTTCGCGACGCACCTGCTCACCGGCGGCGCGGACCTACGCGCCATTCAGGAGATGCTCGGCCACGCGAGCATCTCGACGACGCAAATCTACACCGCCGTCGAGCCCCAGCGGCTGGTCGACCATCACGCGAAATTCCACCCGCGCAACCGCGGGGCCTAGGGATTACTTCCCGTGCGCCGCGAAATCAAATTGACCCACGGTCTCTGCGCCGACCGCTCCGGCGGGCAGACGGCGGTGCGTCGCCCGGTTGCAGAGCGGGTTTAACGCGCGGGCGCAGGATAGAGCGCCGCCAGTTTCCGGAGGGTGTTCACGTTGCGCATCGAGGAGGACGGGAGCTTCAACGCGCGCATCGCGGGCGAGGACCAGACTTTCGACTCGTTCGATTTGATCCGGCACAGCCAGTAATATTCGCGGCCTTGGACGTGAAGATCGTCCACGTCGGTGCGGCAGGCCACCAGTCCCCGGGCCTGGGCGGCGTTGAGCGGCGCGGCGAGGAAACCGACATACAGGGGGTGCGCTTCATTTTCCAATTCGGCTTTGGCGAAGGGACGATACGCGGCCACGGCTGCGACCTCGGCGCGGGTGCGCAGGAAGGTGTCGACGGGATAACCGAGCGAGGCCTGCAGCTGCGCTTCGATCTTTTTCCCGAGCTTCGCGGCGTCGCCCTCCTGGCCGGCGAAGATCACGTTGCCGCTGGCGATGAACGTCGCGACGTCGGCAAACTTCAGTTTTTCGAAGCACGCCCGCAGTTTGTCCATTGTGAGGCGACGCTTGCCCAGATTAATCCCCCGGAGGAACGCGATGTAGTGATGCATGCGAATGAGTGGGGATCTGCGGGAGAAAAGTCACGGGGTGCGTTCTCGTGCGTCAAGCCTCGCGGTCACGTTAACCCCCCGTCTCCTCATGCATCCTTTGAGCTTCAATTCTGTCTCGTTGTTCTCCTTGAGAGTTTTCACCGCCTGCGCGGGACTGCTCGGACTGGTTCGGCTGACCGCCGCGGAGCGGGCGGCGCCGGTGCCGACGATTTTTGTCCTTGGTGACTCCACCGCGCGCAATACTGCGAAGGGCAAGAGCGGCGAGCCGTGCGCCGGGTGGGGCACGCCGCTCGCCGACTATTTCGAGCCGGCGAAGGCCGTCGTCGCCAATGTCGCGCACGCCGGTCAGTCGAGCCGCACCTATTTCAACCTGCCTGGCGACTGGCCGAGCGTGCTGCCAAAGATCAAGCCGGGCGACTTCGTGCTGCTCGTCTTCGGCATCAACGACGGCGGGCCGCCCCGCACGGTGAAGGATCGCGGCTCGATCCCGGGACTCGGCGACGAGAAGGTCGAACTGAAGCGCGGCGACGACACCGTCGAAATCGCGCACACCTACGGCTGGTATCTGTCGACGATGGCGAACGCGGCGCGAGCCCAGGGGGCGCACGTCATTTTTCTCACGGTCACGACGCGCAATATCTGGACGAATCCCAAGGCGAAGTTCCGCGATGCCACGCCCACCGAGCCGTTGCCTGCCGATTACGATCCCAAGGCGGACCGCATCGAGCGCGGCACGGCGAACGGCCAATACACCCAGTGGACGAAAGACCTCGGCGCGAAACTCCACCTCCCCGTGCTCGATCTCACGAATCTCTGCGCGGACAAATACGAGGCGATGGGCCGTGAGGCCGTCGACAGATTCTACAGCGATCACAACCACACCTATCTGCCCGGCGCCGATTTTGTGGCGGCGTCGATCGTGTCGGGCTTGAAGGCGTTTCCGCAGAGCCCGTTGGGCGCGCTGCTCTCCGAAAAAGGGAAAGGTGTGCCGACGGCTGACGCCAAATACGTCAGCGAGAATCGCGCGCCGCCCCGCGCCCCATAATCCGGCGTCGGCGCGCCGCATTTGCGAAACGGGCGTTCTTTCTCTCATTCGCGGATCATGCTCGCTTCCCTTGGGTCCGTCTCCGCTGCGCCTGCTGATGAAGGGCTGATCGACGCTTATTCTTCCGCCGTCTCCAGCGCCGTGGCCGCGGCGCATCCCGCCGTCGTTCACATCGAGGTGCGCGGCAACGATGCGCCCGGCGGGTCTGGCTCCGGCTTTTTCATTTCACCCGATGGCTACATCCTCACCAACAGCCACGTCGTCCATGGTGCAAAAGAGCTCAAGGTTTTCCTCGCCGACGGCCGCCGGCTCGCCGCCGATCTCATTGGCGATGATCCGGACACGGACCTCGCTGTGATTCGCGTGAGCGCGGACGAACTTGCGCACCTCACGCTCGCCGACAGCGACGCCGTGCGCCCCGGCCAGATCGCCATCGCGATCGGATCGCCGATGGGGTTTCAGCAGACGGTCACCGCCGGCATCGTCAGCGGACTCGGTCGCTCGCTCCGCGGCGCGTCGGGCCGGCTCATCGACAACGTCATCCAGACCGACGCCGCACTCAATCCCGGCAACTCCGGGGGGCCGCTCGTAAACACGCGTGGTGAAGTCATCGGCGTGAACACTGCCATCATCCGCCCTGCGCAGGGCATCTGCTTCGCGATCGCGAGCAACACGGCGCGCTGGGTCGTCGCGTGGCTCATCAAGGACGGACGCATCCGCCGCAGTTTCATCGGGCTTGCCGGCCAGAACGTTCCGCTCATCCGCAAGGTCGCGCGCTACCATCACGTGAAACAGGACACCGGCGTGCTCGTAGCCGGCCTGGAGGCGCATAGTCCCGCCGCCCGCGCCGGGCTGGTCGAGGGGGACATTGTGATCGCGTTGGACGACGCGCCGACGCCCTCGGTTGACGCCCTGCACAAGCTTCTCACTGGCGATCGCATCGGCGAACGCGCGATCGTGACGTTCCTGCGCGGAGTCGAATTGCGCCGCCACGCGATCATTCCGCTCGAAACGCCTGCGCGCGAGTAGTTCAGTCCTCCTGCACATGCGGGAAGAACTTATCAAGCTGCTCGCCGGGCGGCGCGGACATTTCCAGATGGAGTCCGGCTATCACAGCGAATTGTGGTTCAACCTCGATCGGCTCTTCGCACAGCCCGCCCGCCTCCGGCCGTTCGTGGCGGAACTCGCCCGGCGTCTCGCCGCCCATCGGATCGACGCGGTGTGTGGGCCGATGACCGGTGGCGCTAGACTCGCCGAAATGGTCGCGGCCGAACTCGGCTTGGGCTATTTTTTTACGGAGCGCTTCGAAACGCGCGCCGCGACCGGACTCTTCCCGGTGAAGTATCTGGTGCCAGAGGCACGCCGCGGGTTGCTCCGGCGGAAACGCATCGCGATCGTCGACGATGCCGTGAGCGCGGGTTCGGCTGCGCGTGGCACCTACACTGACCTTCTCGCGTGTGGGGCGGAACCGGTCGCGCTGGGCGCATTATTTGTGTTGGGCGACAAAGCCGCGCGCTTCGCGCAGGAATCCAATCTCGCGCTCGAATCGATCGCACAGATGTCTTTCGGCATGTGGCCGCCGGCGGAGTGTCCGCTTTGCCAAGCTGGTGTGGCGTGGGAGAACGTTTCCGACGCCTGATTACAGCGACTTGATCCGGATCGCGCGAAACGCGATGACGTCTTTGTGCTCGGCGAGACCCGCCGCCTCGCTGTGCCCGGCGAATCCAAACGCGCCCGAGGTGCGATCTTTGCCGGGGTGGGCTTTACCATCGAGGAACTCGGTGACCTTGGCGACGTCGCCGTTGAGAATAACCGTGCCGTTGAGTTCCACCTTGATCGTCGATCCGCGGACGGTGACTTCTTCGAAATTCCACTCCCCAATGGGGTGCTGATAGCCGCGAGCGGCGGCAATCATGCCGTAGACCGAGCCATGGGCCTGGCGTGGATCAATTTTTCGGCCGGTGGCCTTCTCATAATTGTCGTCGAGGATCTGGCTTTCGCACATCCCCACATAGGCGGTGTCGCCGGTGCCGGGATAGCGGATCGCGAGGCCGTTGTTGCCTCCGGCCGTGAGCTTGAATTCCACGCGCACGATGAAATCCGAAAATTCCTCCTTCGTGAAAAGCGTGCCGCCTTTCCCGGGCGGGCAGGTGATCGCACCGTCGGCGACTTCGTAGCTGTCAACGGCGCCGGCCCAGCCATCGAAATTCTTGCCGTTAAAAACCGATTTGAACCCGGCGTCCTCACCGTGGGTCGCGAGGATCCGGTTCGCTTCGGCGGTGCCGATTTCGCGGATAAAAACATTGCGCCAGCGGATTTCGCCATCGTGCGTCTGCAGCTCGATCGGGCCGCGCGCAGGGATGGGCGTCAGGTTCTTTTTGTCGAAGTAGGAATTGTCCATGACGGCGTGGTCGACGACGAGTTGCTCGTTGAGCCACACGCTTACGCGGGAGCCGACCATCACGATGCGGAAATGATTCCATTCACCGAAAGCCTTGTCGGCCTTCACCAGCGGATCCTTGCCGGGCGCGCCGGCGGCGTTATTCCAGAGGCCGCCCGAGCCCTTGTCCGAACCGATCGGAAATTTTTTCGGGTCAGTGTAGTCCCAAATTTGCACCTGTGGGCAGCCGCGCAGATAAATGCCGGAGTCGGCCAGCGCCACAGTCTTGTAGTCTACGAGTAACTCAAAATCGCCGTAGTCCTTCGCGGTGGTCGCGTATTTGCCGCTGCCGTCGTTGACGAGTTCATCGCCGTCGGCGCGCCAGTGCTTGAGCATGTCAGCGGTCCAGGTGGCGTCCTGCTTCGCGCGCGCCTCCTCGGTCATCGCGGCCAGCTTGCGCGGATCGAACGTGTCGCCGCCATGCCAGCCGGAGAGATCTTTGCCGTTGTAGAGGGCGGTGAAACCGGCGGGCGGCATGACCGCGGCGAAGGTGGGCGCGGCGAAAAGCGTGATGAGGAGAAATGAGCGAGCGGAGGTGAGGAGTTTCATGGGGCTAAAGCTTAATGGTGCGACCTTCGCGGAACGACTGATCCGCGGCGAGGACGATGCGGAGGCTGTCGATGGCGCTCTGCCAGTGTGACGAAAGATCCACGTCGTCGCGAATCGCGCGGAGAAAAACTTCCTGTTCGCGACGGCAGAGTTCGTCGTGGTTGGGCTCGTCGGTGACGTCGATGAGCTCGTCGGCACGCGCGAAGGTGCCGTCGGGTTTGCGTTCGGCGTGGTGCAGGCGGAGCGACTCGGTCTTCGAGTGCGAATCGACATCGGCGGATTTGCCGGCGCTGGCGGCGGTTTTGGCGACGATGCTCACGCAGCCTTTCGGGCCGATCACATCCTTCACGAAAAACGCGGTCTCGCTCATCATCGGGCCCCAGCCGGCTTCATACCAGCCGACCGACCCGTCGTCGAAGGTCACCTGGAGATGTCCGTAGTTGATTTGGCCGGGCGTGATGTCGTCCGCGAGGCGGGCGCCGATGCCGTTGACGCTGATGGGACGCGCCCCGGTCATCCGGCACATCACGTCGACGTAGTGCACGCCACAGTCGACGATCGGCGAGGTGGAGCGGAGGAGGTTTTTGTGGGTTTCCCAATTCGCCCCGGAGCTTTGCTGGTTCAGGTTCATCCGCATCACGAGCGGTTTGCCGAGCGTGCGCGCAAGCTCGGTGAATTTCTGCCACGACGGATGGACGTGGAGGATGTAGCCCACGATGAGTTTTTTCTTGAGGCGCTTCGCCGTCGCGACGACGCGCTCGCAGTCGGCGATGTTGTCGGCGACGGGCTTCTCGAGGAACACGTGCGCGCCGGCTTCGAATGCCGCCGTCGCGTAGGCCGCGTGCGTTTCGGAGTAGGTGCTGATGCACACGGCGTCGGGTTTGGTGCGCGCGAGGGCGGCGGTGTAGTCGCCGAACTCGGCGTAACGTCCACCGAACTCGGCGTTGAGTTTCTGCCGCGAAGGAGCGCCGCGGGCGACGAATCCGACGATTTCGAAATCGTCCGCCATCGCGTGATAGGCGCGCGCGTGCGACGTGCCCATGTGCCCGCAACCGACGACGAGGACGCGAAGTTTTTTAGCCATGGCGAATCGCGCGCGGTTTGAGATTTAGTGGGGCGCCGAACCCGCGGCGACCGCTTCGCCCGGCCCGGTGGTCGGCGGCTTGAAGAAGAGCGCGAGCGCGATGGCCGCCACGGAAGCGGTGGCGAGCGGCACGAGGAAGAGCCCCTTGAAATCGATCACGCCGCCCGACGTGTAAACTTTCTGGAGCAGGAACGGGCAGATCGAGTTGGCCAGCAGCACGCCGACGCCGAGGATCTGGAAGTTGAAGAGGCCTTGCGCGCTCGTGCGGATGTCCTTCGGGAAATACGCGTCGACGAAGATGTAGACGGTGGCGAAGAAGAACGCATAGCAGATGCCGTGGAGAATCTGGATGAGGATGATCATGCCGGCGCTCTGCGGGCAGAAGGCGTAGACGGCAAAGCGTGCCGCATGGCCCAGGATGCCGACGATCATCGTGGTGCGCCAACCGAACTTCTTCAGCGTCGCGCCCAAGACGAACATCGTGACGATTTCCGCGACCTGGCCGATGCTCATCACGGGTGTGATCCAGTTCGAGGCGATGCCGACGCCGCCCGCTTCCTTCGCGGTGCCGAGGAAGACGCCGGTCCAGTTGAAATAGCAGTTGTGGACGAAGGCGTCGACGAGCGTGACGAGCCACAGCACGAGGACGAAGGGGACCTTGAGCAGCTTGAGCGCCTCGACCCACGCGAGTTTCTCCACGGTGCCAGCGGCGGCCTTCGCTTTCGGGGCTGAGCGGGGGAGCGTCAGGCTGAACGCCGCGAGCGCGAGCGACGCGATGCCGGAGACGATGAACGTCCACTTGGTCGCGGCCTTCGCGGCGTCGCCGGTGAGCGGGTTGCCGAGCGCCTTGCCGAGCCAGTCGGCAAAGCCGGCGGGATGCGCGGCGGCCACGGCGTCCCAGTTGACGAAGATAAACGTGAAGGGCCACGCCGCGAGGATCCAGCCGATGGTGCCGCCGAGGCGGATGAGGCCGAATTCCTTTTCGGGGTTCTTCATGTTCGCAAACGCGATTGAGTTCACGATCGAGATGGTGGGCACGTAGAGCAGGCAGTGCACGAGCATCAGCAGGAAGAACGGCATGAACTCCTTCGTGAAACCGCAGCCGAGAATCGCCAGGCCGCCGATGAGGTGGGAGAAGGCGAGGAATTTTTCCGGCGCGAATTTACGGTCCGCCCACTGGTTGCTGAAAAACATCCCGACAATCGACGCGACCGGAAACGCGTTGAGGATGAGCGATTGCTGCCCGGGCGTGAATCCGAGGCTCGGCAGGTAGCCGAAGATCAGCGGGAGCCACGCGCCCCAGATGAAAAACTCGAGCACCATCATGAAGAAGAGCCGGTATTTGCCAGTCGAAGCGGAGGAACTCATGGATTCGTTTTGGGGTGGGGAGAAACTGCAGCGCCGGCGCGCGAACCGAAGTGAGGCGGCCAGTGTGTGCGGAGGAAGCGACGCCCATCCAGCCTGAAGATTCGAGCGGAATAGTTATTCCGGGTTGCCACGCGGCGCGACCCGGCGCACATCAAAGCCAAGCCGCCCCGCAACCCTGCGCTTCCCCGTGAAAACTCCGCTCACCCTCAGCCGCCGCCAGTTTGCCCAGACGCTCGGTGCCGCCGCGCTCACCGCGCCGTTCATCATGCGCAACCTCCGCGCCGCGCCGCCCAGCGGCACGCTGCGCCACGCGAGCTTCGGCGCGTCGGGCCAGGCGTGGAGCGACATCCAGGCGATTTGCAGCAACCCGTTCGTGAAACTCGTCGCTGTGGCCGACGTGGATTTGAGCAAGGTCGCGAACGTGAAGGCCACGTTTCCCGGCGTGAAGATTTACCAGGACTGGCGCGAGTTGCTCGACAAGGAGGGCAACAACCTCGACTCGGTCAACGTCTCCACGCCCGATCACATGCACGCGCCGATCGCGCTGTCGGCGATGCAGCTCGGCAAGCACTGCTACTGTGAAAAACCGCTCGCGCATGACCTACACGAGACACGGGTGCTGACGGAATACGCCCGCGAGAAGAAGCTCGTGACGCAGATGGGCATCCAGATTCACTCGCAGAAAGTCTACCGGCAGGCCGTCGCGATCGTGCAGAGCGGCGTCATCGGCAAGGTCAAGGAAGTCCACACGTGGAGTAACAAAAAATGGGGCGCGGTCGGCGCGCCGCCCGTGACGACCGATGCCGTGCCGGCGGATTTCAATTGGGACCTGTGGCTCGGTGGCGCGGCGGAGCGGCCGTTCGTTGGCGTCAGCAATTACTATCACCCGGGCAACTGGCGCCGGCGGCTCGATTTCGGCACGGGCACGTTCGGCGACATGGGCTGCCACATTTTCGATCCGGTGTTTGAATCGCTCGCCCTCACCGCGCCGATCTCGCTCCGCTCCGAGGGGCCCGCGCCCGACGCGTGGAATTGGGCGACCAACGCGAACATCCGCTACGTTTTCCCGGGCACGAAATACACGGCCGGTGCAACCGTGTCGGTCACGTGGCACGACGGCGACAGCCGGCCGCCGGCGGAAATCCAGGCCCTCGTCGCGGTGCCCGCGCCCGCCGATCAAACGGCCGCGGCGAAAAAGCGCGCGGACGCGCTGCTCGAACAAGGCTCGATCCTAATCGGCACCGAGGGCGTGCTGCACGTGCCGCACATCGCGGCGCCCAAACTTTTCCCGCTCGAGAAATTCCGCGACTACACGTTGCCGGAAATCACCGGCACCCACCATTGGAGCGACTGGGCCGAGGCGTGCGTGGGCGGCCCGGGCAAGCCCACGGCCGGCTTCGATTATTCGGGTCCGCTGACGGAAGCGGTCCTGCTCGGCAGCGTCGCAGTGCGGTTTCCGCAGACGACGCTCCAGTGGGATAGCGCGGCGCTGAAATTCAAAAACGAGAAGGCCGCGAATGCGTTCGTCCGCAGTTCGTATCGCAAGGGTTGGGGCGTCACGGGACTATAAGCTCACCTGCGTCGTCACTCGTGGCGGAGCGCCGTGACCGGGTGCAACGCCGCGGCGCGGCGCGCTGGCAGCCAGCAGGCGAAGATTCCGATCACCGTGAGCAACACCGTGACGGCGACAAAGACGAGGGGATCGTTCGGTGAGACTTGGACGAGGAAGCCGCCGCTCTTCATCACCCGCGTCGCGCCCAAGGCGCCCGCGATGCCGAGCACAAGACCGATCGCAAGCTGGGTCATACCGCGCATGAGAACCAGCCGCACGATCCCGCCGGCGGTGGAGCCGAGCGCCATGCGGATGCCGATTTCGCGGGTGCGGCGTGCGGTGGATTGCGCGACGACGGCGTAGATGCCGACCGCCGCCATGAGGAGTGCGATGAGCGCGAACACGCCGAAGAGCGTGCCGAACACCACGAGAAACCAGCGCTGCCGATCGAGCGCGGCGGTGAGCGTCCGCGCTTCAAACAACGGCAAGTCCTGATCGAGTTTCTGGACGATCGCGCGCAGCGGGGCGGCGAGCGAATTGGCGTCGCCGGACGTGCGCAGCATCGCACCCATCCACGCCCCCGATTCCTGGCGATACGAAAGGTAGATCAAGGGAGGTTCGTCACCGCGCGATTGCTGGTTCTGCACGATATCGGCGCTGACGCCGATGACGGACATCCACTCGCCGGGCTTTTTGTTTTGGATGAAACGGAGGCGTTTACCGACGGCGTTCTCGCCCGGCCAGTATTTCGCGGCGAACTCGCGCGTGACCACGGTGGCCTCCTTGCCCTTCTCGCCGTCATTTTGCTGAAAGTCGCGTCCGATCAAAATCGGCAATCCGATCGTGGCGAGGTAGCCGGGGCTTTGCGTCACGGTCGAGGCGCGCAGGAGCCGTTCGGGGTTCTCCGCGAGATGACCCTCGATCTCGATGTCGCGCTGGCCGGCGCCCAAGCCGGGAAAATTCGTGCTGATGCTCGCGTGCGTGACGCCGGGCAGCGCCGCCATTTCGGGGAGGAGCCGTTCCCAAAACTGCTGGCGCACCGTGGCGTCGTTGTAGCGATCGTTTTTGTCGTCGGGCAACTGGAGGCGCGCGGTGAAGATGCTGTCGGACTTCACGAACGGATTGAGCGTTTGCGCGGCGAAGAAGCTGCGCATCATGAGGCCGGCGCCGGCGAGGAGCACGACCGTGAGCGCAAACTGCAGCACAACGAGTGTCGCGGTCAGCCGGCCGCCACGCTGGCTGCCGCCCGAGGGCGTGCCATCCTTGAGCGTGGAGTTGAGATCGACACGCGAGGCCCGCAGGGCGGGGACGAGCCCGAACACCACACCGCTCAACACCGAGATCGCCGCGAAGTAGGCGAACGCCCGCCAGTCCATCTCGAACACGACCCAATAGGGCTTGCCGACGTCGCGCGTCGCGAGGTCGAACAAGTGAACGCCGATGGCGGCGAGCCCGAGCCCCGCGAGTCCGCCGAGACAGCTCAGCAGCACGCTCTCGACGAGCAGTTGCCGGATGAGTTGCCAGCGCGTGGCGCCCAGCGCAGCGCGCACGGAGAGTTCGCGCGCGCGGGCGATGGCGCGGCTGAGCATCATGTTGGCGACGTTGGCGCACGCGATGAGCAGCACGAGTCCCACTGCGCCAAGCATGGTGAGAAACACCATCCGGATCTGATCGCCGTTGAACGTGTCGTGAAACGTGCGCACGAGCGGACTGAAGTCCTTGTTGGAATCGGGAAACGTTCTTGCGAGCCGTTGTCCGATGACGTTGAGGTCGGCCTGCGCCTGCTCGACCGACGCGGTCGGCTTGCGCAGCGCGAAGACCATCACGGAGCGGTTGCTGCGTTTCTCAAGCTCGTCATTTGGCACGAGCGGAATCCAGAGGTCCTCGTTGGTGGGAAACTTAAAACCGTCGGGCATCACGCCGATGATGGTGGCAGACTGGCCATTGACGCGCACGGCGCGCCCGATCACGTCGCGCGCGCCGGCGTAGCGCGTCTGCCACACGCCGTAGCCGAGCAGCACGACCCCCTCGGCGCCCGCCCGGTCGTTTTCCGGCGAGAAGCCGCGGCCGAGAACGGGCGTCGTGCCGAGCATGTTGAACAGCCCCGCCGTGACCCGCGCCATGCGGAAGCGCTCGGGAGTGTTGCCCGGTTCGGCGAGCACGGCCTGGCCGTTGCTCAACGCCTCGAAACCGTCGAAGGAGTGGTTTTCCTTTTTGTATTCGCGATAATCGGGCAGCGAGAGCGGCGGGCGGCTGTTGGCGCGGGTGAGATTTTGGTTCGAAACGGTGACGAGCCGCTCGCCCCCAGGCAGCGGAACCGGCTTGAATAACACGGCGTTCACGAGCGTGAAGACGGTGGTGTTGATGCCGATGCCGAGAGCGAGCGTGACCACGACGGCGGCGGAGAACCACCGGCGCGTGGCGATCATGCGAACGGCGAAGCGGAGATCGTTGAGCATGAGATTGGGGCGGACGGACAGAGACTTTCGGCCGTGCGCGGCTCCGCGCGGGCAAGCGGCCGCAGAGAATACCCCAACGCGCGCGCGAAGTTTCAGGATTCTTCCGATGAGGAGAGATTTCTCGGGGACGTAGGATCCGCCGAAAGCGAGGCTGGCCTCGGCGGCGATTTTTGCCCATCCAAGCTTCGATCCGCGCAGCCATGGCCGCCAAAAATCCCCGCAAACCCTCCTCGAAATCCGCCGGCGCCGGGCCCAACGCCGATCCGGATCGCATGCCGACGAGGGAGGAACTGCTGCATGAACTGCGCTTCCACGGCGCGAAACCGCCGCCGCGGCGCGAGTCAGCCGGGATGAGCCGCCGGACGCGCGACTACCTCCTGGTGGCCGGCGGGGGCAGCGCAACGATCGTGATTCTGGCCTTCAAGCTGATGAGCGGCTCGGACGCGGTCGTCGTCGCACAGCTCGCGTTCACGGGTGTGGCGCTGTTGTGCGGGCTGCTGTGGTTTATTTTCTACGGCGTGATGAGCCGCTACTGACGCCGGCGCAGCCGGGAGTTGCCAACGCGGAGGGGCGTCGTTGGAGTCGCCGCCGTGAAATCGTTCGATGTCGCCCGTCTCGCCCCGATCGCACTGCTCATTTCGCCGGTTTTCGCGCAGCCGTCTGCTGCACCCGCGACCCCCGCGGCGGTTCCGGCGGTCGCTCCGCAGCCTCCCGACCCGATCAAGGACCTGGTGGCGCGCCTCGAGCTCGAGAAATACAAGGCGACGATCAAGGGCCTCACGCAATTCGGCGATCGCCGCCAGGGCACCGATCGCAACCGCGCCGCGCTCGACTGGATCGAGGCGCAGCTCAAGAGCTACGGCTACACCAACACGGCGCGCATCACGTATGATTATTTTCCGACCGATCCGCGGCGTCCGAGCGGTCCCGCGGCACGTGGCGCCAGCGGTGCGCAGGGTGGGGGCGTGATCAAAGGAATCCGCACCCCCGTCGGCGTGAACACCGATCCCATGAAGCAGCTCGACGAGAAACTGCGTGCGCTCAACACGCAGGCGACGGCCCCCGGTCCGCGCGAAGACGTTTACTGCACGAAGATCGGCACGACGCATCCGGAGGAAATGTATCTCATCGGCGCGCATATGGACGGTCACGGCTGGGGCGAAGCCGCCAACGACGACGGCTCCGGCACCGCCATCGTCATGGAGCTCGCGCGGATTTTCATGTCACCCGACGTGAAGACCGAGCGATCGATCCGTTTTTGCCTGTGGAATAACGAGGAGACGGGGCTCAACGGCGCCCGCGCCTACGTCGACCAACGCGCCGGGCTGCAGGGGAAGGAAGACCCCGCGGGCGCTGGCAAATACCCCGAGCCCAAGTGGCTCGGCATGGTTCAGCACGACATGATGATGTTCGATCACGGCATGCCGCGCGCCGACGGCACGGTCTCGAAAGAGCAGCGCCCCGAGGCGGACGTGAACATCGAGTTTCAATCGACCGCGAAGATGGCGGACGGCGCGCAGAAGCTCGCGTGGGCGTTTCACGCGGCGAACGAGGCCTACGCCACCGATTATCCCGCCGCGGTCGGGCCGCACATGACCAACACCGACAGCACGCCCTTCATGGATCTCATCCCCGCGATCAGTCTCCGCGAAAACGAGCGCGGCCGGGAGATCGGCGCCGGTTGGGATCCGCACTGGCACCAGCCGACGGATGTGTTTGCGACGTTCAGCGACAAAGATTTTCGCCTCGGCCTCAACGCCGCGCAAACCACTCTCGGTGCGATTGCACGGCTGACGGGCGCCACGCTGGCAAAGTAACCGCTAGGGCGGGGCGCGCCAGCGCGCTTTCGCTCGCGCCTTCCTTTTTGTTCATGTCATTACCCTCCTTCCTCTCCATGAAAACATTCCGGCTCCTCCTCGGCCTTGCGACAATCGGTTTCGCGGACGTCACATCCTCCTCGTTGGCGGCGACCCATTCATCCGCGGAATTCAAGGCCCAGGTCGCGAAAGAGATCGAGGGCATGAAGAAGCAGATTCAAGTGATGAACGACACCGTGTTCAGCTTTGCCGAGCTCGGTTATCAGGAATACGAGACGTCCAAATATCTGACAGCCATCCTCGAGAAAGAGGGCTTCACCGTGCAGCGCGGCATCGCCGGCATGCCGACCGCGTGGGTCGCGTCGTGGGGTTTTGGCAAGCCGGTGATCTCGCTCGGCTCGGACATCGACTGCATCCCGCAGGCTTCGCAAAAACCCGGGGTCGCCTACCACGATCCGATCATCGAGGGCGCGCCCGGCCACGGGGAAGGTCACAACTCCGGCCAGCCGCTCAACCTTGTCGCGGCGCTGGCGGTAAAGCGCGTGATGGAGCGCGCAAAACTGCCCGGCACGATTCGGCTTTGGCCCGGCGTGGCGGAAGAATTGGTCGGAGGGAAGGCGTTTCTGATTCGCTCGGGCTATTTCAAGGACGTGGACGTCGCGCTCTTCGCGCACGTCGACAATAACATGACCACCTCCTGGGGCACCTACACGGGCACGGGCCTCGTCTCGGTCGAGTATGCGTTTAAGGGTGAGAGCGCACACGCCGCCGCGCAGCCGTGGATGGGCCGCAGCGCGCTCGACGCGGTGGAGTTGATGGATGTCGGTTGGAATTTCCGCCGCGAGCACCTGCGCCTACAGCAACGGTCGCACTACGTGATTACCAACGGCGGCGATCAGCCCAACGTCGTGCCGTCGAATGCGAGCGTGTGGTATTATTTTCGCGAGCTCGACTACGAGCACATCAAGGGCCTCCGCGAGATCGGCGATCAGATGGCGCAAGGCGCGGCGATGATGACCAACACGACCGTCAGCTCGCGTGTGCTCGGTTCCGCCTGGCCGGCGCATTTTAACAAACCGGTCGCAACTGCGATGGACGAAAACATCAAAGCGGTCGGGCTGCCCGAGTGGAGCGAGGCCGATCAAAAACTTGCGAAGGCGCTGCAAGGCGAAGTGAAGGCGCCGATCATCGGATTGGCGCTCGCGTTGAAACCGTTCAAGGGCTCCACGCCGGACGAGGCGCGCAACACCGGGGGTTCCGACGACATCGGCGACATCTCGTGGAATGTGCCCACGGTGACGTTGCGCTATCCGTCAAACATCCCCGGCCTGCCCGGCCACAACTGGGCGAACGCGATCTCGATGGCGACGCCGATTGCACACAAGGGCGTCGCGGTCGGCGCGAAAGTAATCGCGATGACGCTGATCGATTTGCTCACGAAACCTGCGCTGGTGGACGAGGCGTGGAAATATTTTCGCGAAGAGCAGACGAAGGATGTGAAATACGAGCCGCTCATCGCGACCACCGATCAACCCGTGATCAGCCTGAACAAACGCATCATGGGCGACTATCGGGAGCAGATGAAGAAATTTTATTACGACGCGTCGAAATTCGACACGTATCTCGAACAGCTCGGCATCGCTTATCCGACCGTGCGGGCGGTGCCCGCCGCGGGGAAGTAGCCGAAGTCGTGGTGGTGGCACGGGCTTTCCCGCCCGTGAGTCCGCTCGTCTCGGACCGGAGAGTGCTGGGGCACTCGAAGCTGTCGCGCGATTCTTTGTTCGGTTTCACGTTCGGTGCTGTTTAGAAAGTGAACCGCATGAACGATGATGCCGCGCTGCTCCGCCGTTACGCCGATGAAGGCTCCCAGTCCGCTTTCACGGAGCTGGTGCATCGTCACGTTGACCTCGTCTACGGCGCGGCCTTGCGGCGGACGAATAGTGATCCACACCTCGCCGCTGACGTGGCCCAGCAAGTATTCACCGCGTTGGCCCGCGACGCCCGGAAACTCTCCCGTCACACCGTGATCAGCGCGTGGCTGCACACCGCGACGCGCAACGCCGCCCTCAATCTCATGATCTCCGAATCGCGCCGTCAGGCTCGCGAGCAGACTGCACTCGACCCCGCCCTCAACTCGAGCGCGACCGGGCCTCAGTGGGAACACCTGCGCCCCGTGATCGACGCCGCGATCGACGAACTGCCCGAGGCCGATCGCGCGGCGGTGGTGCTGCGATTTCTCGAGCGCCGGGCGTTTGCCCAAATCGGCGCGGCGCTGCAGGTCTCGGAAGACGCCGCCCGGATGCGCCTCGAGCGGGCGCTGGAAAAATTACGGGCCGGGCTCGCCCGCCGTGGCATCACGTCCACCGCCGCTGCCCTCGGCGCGATCGTTTCGAACCAGCCGTTGGTGTCGGCGCCTGTGGGGTTGGCCGCGACGTTGGCGGCGCAGTCCCTCGCCACGGTCGGTGCCGGTGCCGGGCTGGTCGCTGCGCTCATTTCCTTTATGAACCTAAAACTCGTCACCGGCGTCGCGCTCAGTGCACTCGTGGCCTTTCTTGTTGGAAATAATGTGGGGGCCCACCGGGTCGCCGCGATTCCGCCACCGTCCGAAACGCCGCCACCGGCCGCCGTGATCGCCGCGCTGCGACAGGACAACGAGTCGCTGAAGGCCGAACTCTCGGGTTTACACGCGGATATCGCCAAGCTCACCGAGGCTAACGCCGCGCTGGGCGCGCAAAAGGCCGCGACGCCGCCGGTCCGGGCGGCGACGCTTGGCTGGGCGCCGCGTTACGAACAGCAGCGAATGATCCTGAACTCGCTGCGCCAGATCACCGCGGCGCGCGATCAATTCGAACTGGAGAACAAGCGGCCACCCGCCTCGATTCGAGAACTCGTCGGACTCGACGCTTATATCAAGACGGTGCGCCCGATCGCCGGTGAAGACTACTCCGGCCTCACCATGCTGGGCGGCCAGCCGCTGTCGGTCACAACGGCGGACGGCATGACCGTCACCTACGATCCCAATGGTCTTAGCTCGACGCCGGTGGAAACGCCTCCCGAGGTGGTGCGGGCGGAGGACCTCGGTCGAAAGGTAGGCCCCGCGGTCCAGAAGGCGACCGAAGCTTATCGCCTCAGCAATCCCGGCCTGAAAGGCGCACCCAAACCGCAGGCGCTGATGGCCTATTTTTCCAATCCGCAGGATGGCGCTGACTTCCTCGAAATGCTCGAAGCGCAAAAAGCCGCCTTCGCGGCGCAACTGAAAGCGCCCCGGTAGCGAAAAATGGCGGGCGCTTCAGACGAGGAACCGACCTAACTCCGCAGCGGAATCAGCGCGCGCACCCGCGCGTCGCGCAGGTAGAGGCCACCCCACAGGATCACGCCAAAAATAAACTGCAGGATCCAGCCGTCGCCCACGCGCACGCACGTCGCGATCGCGCCCCCCAGATAGCCGGTCAGTAAGATGGCACCGAGGACCGCAGTGCGGGGAATCGCATACAAGACGGCACACGCGAGCTGCAGCACGCCAAGGATGGTGACGACGTTCATGGACCAACCGAGATGCTCAAAGCTCTTCACGACCTCGGGTGGGTGCAGGAATTTGAAGACCGCGCTCATGAGCATCATCAATACCGGCAGTGCGACCATGATGCGGCTGGTCCAGAGGATGGGCTTGGAGATCGGGGCGGGTGGGGTGGTCGATTCCATATTCTGTGATCCTGAGTTGAGGTTGAAACCTGAGCGTTAGCGCAGACGTGACACGAGGTCGCCGAGGCGGTCGAGACTTTCTGAACGCCGCGGGGTTCAGGCGGGGCGGGAACGCTGCCGAATTTCAAATGGCTTGCCGCCCGCCCAGCATTGCGGGAGGGCAAGCACGGCGAGCGAGATGGGATACCACCGTAGACCAAGCGCGGCATTCCACGTCGTGATGACTCCCTCCAACCCGAGCGCCGTTCCCATATAGCCGAGAATGATCCCGTGGCGCATCGGGCGATCGGGCGCGAGCCGCGCGGTGAGGTAGGCGCCGCCGATGCAGATGACGAGACGGGAGGAACTCGCGAGCAACGCCAGCCAATCCGTGAGCGGCTGGTCCCAGCCGGGGCAGACGCTTGCGACGTGCAACCCGATGTCGACGAGGCTGGGGACGAGGATGATTGCGAGGACGCCGGCGACGACGGCCCGGATGCTTCGCTTGGTGGATTTTACCATGAGGTGGAGGAGATGGGTTGGCTGGGCTTGAGGGGCGCGAGTTTCAGGCGGTCTTCGCGAGGTGAGCGGCGAGGCGGTCGAAGTTTTCCTCATTCGCGGCGACAATGAACTTGCCGATCTTCGCGACTTCGTCGGCGGTTTCGAAAACCATCCGCCACGTCAGCGTCGTGCCGGTGCCGTGGGCGGCGAACGTCATCGTCATCTGGAAGCGATGCACGGGCTCTTCGTGAACGTAGACGATGCGCTCGGACGGGATGACTTCGAGAAAGCGGGAGAGGTTGTGATACTCCGCGCCCGTCGGCGCGATCATCGTAAGGCGCCAGACGCCACCCGGCCGGAGATCAAATTCTTGAATCTTGTTGGTGAACCCATTCGGGCCCCACCACTGTGCGACGCGGGCGGGATCGCTGAACGCGGCGAAAAGCTTTTCGCGCGACTGGGTGAAGACCCGGGTGCTGACAATCTCGCGGTCCGAGGGTGAATCGCCCGGTGCGGGGGGCTTGGTCATGGGGATTTCTTTTTTCGTGGGCGTGGAGAGGCGTGAGATTTTTTTTCTGGCGCCTGCAACTCCTGGAGATAGGCGTCCAGGCGATCGAAGCTCTCCTCCCAGTGGCGGCGGTAGCCTTCGAGCCAGTCGACGGCCTCCCGGAGCGGCGCGGCCTTGAGCCAGCAGGGGCGCGATTGCGCCTCGCGGCCGCGGCGAATCAGTCCGCTGCGTTCGAGCACCTTCAAGTGCTTCGAGATCGCGGGGAGACTCATGTCATGCGGCGCGGCGAGATCGTTGACCGAGTGCGCGCCGGCCATGAGCCGCGAGAGGATCGCGCGCCGCGTGGGATCGGCGAGCGCAGAGAAGGTCGTGCTGAGGCGGTCGGACATGAGCGGGCGAAACGTAATTAACCGAACGGTTAAATGAGCGGCGGGCGAATCGTGTCAAGCGTGCCGCGGGAAGATCGCGATTTGATGGGGCTTGGTCCGCGCGGGAGCGGGAAAGGCTGTCCATCTGAGCGCCGCGAAGAAACCCCGCGTTTGCCCACGATCGCGGCCACGGATTTATCGCGGCGCTCCGAATGACAAGGAAGTAAGATCCGGCTCAGACCGCCACGGCCCGCTCGAGCATGTAGAGCGTGTCGATCGGCGTAAGTTCGCGGTGGATCTCGACACACTGCTTGATGAACCGGAACCCATACGCGATCTCGTCGGTCATCCAGGGGACTTGGGTGTCGAACGTGCTGAATTGCTCGCCGCGATAAAGGTTGCGCCGGATCGCGTGGATCGCGCTGACGAAATTTTTGCGCGGCACCGTCATCACGACGCCGTCGATCGGCGCGGAGATCTCGGCGCCGTTGACGACCACTTCCAGGTAGACGGCGTAAGGATTCGTGATCGTCGTGTTCTTCTGCTGATCGATCGGGTTGATCAGTTGGAAGCGGAGCAGGGCGTTGCGAATTTCGGCGGCGGCGTCCTGCCGGCTTTGGAGGAACGGATCGCGCGACAGGCCGCTCCTCACGATTTCGTTTTTCAACGCGACATCCTCGGGGATGAGCTGCTTGAGCAGCTCGACCAGATCCACCAGATGATGGGTGAGCAGCGTCAGAAAGGCCGAGAAAAAGAGTGGCTCCCGCTGGTGCAGGCGATCGAGGAGCGAACGGACAAGCTGCGGCTCGCGGAAAATTCCGGCGGTGATTTCCCCCTTGGTGTGCAGCTCAGAAAGTTGTTGCGCGATGCGATGCGGCTTGTCCGAGCTGATGATGTCGTTGACGAGCGCGCGGTGGGCCGGGGTGGCGGGGCGGACACCACCGGCGAGCGTCGTAGTCAAATCTTCCAGCCAGTGCTGCGCGGCGGCGCGGTTGGCGGTATCGACGTAGTAAACCGTCCATTGTTCATCCTCCGAGGGTCCCGCCTTGTATGAGAACGTGACGCTGCCGAGGAGCGAACGCGCCAGTGCATTGTCCAAGGCGTCGGTGGCGGGCACCGCAAATATGAGCCACAGGCCAGCGTCAATTTCGACGTTGCCGCCGTGATCGCGGATTTGCGGCTCGAGAAAGGCTTTGAGGATTTGGTCGTCGAACTCCATTTGGGTGTCAGGGAAAACGCAGGAGCGTGTAGGAAGTTCACCCCAGATCAAGTGGGGGATTTGCCCGCTGAGAGATGAGACGACGAAATGGGCTAGGGTTAGGCCCCATACCGTCGAGCCCGGCTTCGCGCTACCGTGCTCCCATGCCCCTCATCAACGTTGTCCTCACCCTCATCGTCGTCGGCGTCATCCTCTGGCTGATCAACGCCTTCATCCCGATGCAGAGCACGATCAAAAGCATCCTCAACGCGGTCGTCGTGATCGCGGTGGTGTTGTGGCTGCTCTACGGCTTTGGCGTCATCAGCAGCTCCGGCAACGTGCACATGCCGGTGATCAAGTAACGCCGCCCGCGCGGCGCTCAAGGCGTGAGGGCTGGCACCGGCTGCCGCGCCTTGTGCCCGGGCCAGAAGGCGAGATCGTTGGTGATGACGTAAACGACCATCGCGGCGCCGATGCAGAAAGCCGCCACCCAGAAAAACGGACTGTGATGCACGCGTTTCCAAGCGGGACCGTGCGGCGGATGTTCGGCGGCGTGATCTCCGCCGTGTTGGTGGAATTTGGGGTCGTTCATGTGCGGCGAGACGACTGACACCGCCAGCGACTGATGGTCGCGGGATATTTTTTCGGCCGCGACCCCGCAATCGCGCAGGGGGTGTTCGTCGCGCAGGAACTTCGCGCAACGCGGAAGTTTCACCCCGCTACAAACGGTGCGGCCCTCGCTAGCCGATCGCGGGATCGCTCGCTTCGGCCGCGGGCGTTTTACTTCATCAATTCTGCGAGCGGTTCTTTGACGGCCTCGGCCCAGATTCCGTAGCCCTTCTCGGTGGGGTGCAGTTTGTCGGGCATGATGTCCGGCTGGATGATGCCGTCCGCATCGAGAAACCTGGCGCCGATATCGAGGTAGAACACGTTTTTCCCGTCATGCAGTTTGGCGATGATGGGGTTGACGTCGGCGGCGACCTTGCGGACGGGATCGCCGGGATTGGCGCGCGGGAAAATCGCGAGCAGCAGGATTTTCGCCGCGGGAAAATCCTGGCGCAATTCCGCCACGATCGCGCCGATGCCCTCGGCGATTTCCGCGGAGGAACAGTTGCCGGCGTTGTTGGTGCCGATCATCAGCATGATCGCCTTGGGTTGGAAACCCCGGCCTTCGCCGTCGCGGAGGCGGTAGAGCACGCCTTGGGTCGTGTCGCCGGAGATCCCGAAGTTCGCGACCTTCAGGCCGCCGTAGTATTGGTCGAAAACCGCCTTGCCGGCGAGCGGTGGATTCACGACGCCTTCCTTGCCGGGGTTGCGCCAGAAGTCCGTAATCGAATCGCCGAGGAAGAGCAGGTCGATGTCGCCTTTCTGCGCGAGCTCGACGTTGGCCGCGTGTTTGGTGCGAAAGCCCGGCAACAAAAAGGGCACGACGGCGGGGTTCACGCGCGGCGGGCGCACCGTGATCATTTCGGGAAATTTTGCGACGATGGCCTTCGTGGCGGGGTCGGCCTGCGTCAGGAATTTCTGCAGGCTGGCTTGGGCCTGCGCGAGTTCGGCCGGCGTGGGTCGGACGATGGCCACTTCGGCCGGGACCGGTGCGGGCGTCGGCGCGGGCTGGGCGAACACGTTCGCCGTTATAGCCAGCAACCAAGACGCGACGATCCGGGGAAACAAAGAAGGGGTTTTCATACTGGCCGAAGGTCTCGTCCGCTGAGTGGTGGCGCAAATCAAAACCTCTCGCCTCGCTCAGCCGACCCAAGCGCGCGCGTTGTAGAAGAGCCGCAGCCACGGCGAATCTTCGCCCCATTCGCGCGGCGCCCAGCTCATACAGGCGGAGCGGTGCACCCGTTCGGGATGCGGCATCATGATCGTGACGCGCCCCGTGGTCGTCGTCAGCGCGGTCATGCCACGGGGCGAGCCGTTGGGGTTGAGGGGGTATTGCTCGGTGACGGCGTGGTGGTTGTCGACGTAGCGGGCGGCGACGAGACCGGAGTCGCTGCAACGCTGCATCGCGGCGGTGGTGGCGAATTCAGCGTAGCCCTCGCCGTGCGCGACGGCAATGGGAAGAATGGAGCCTTCCATGCCGGCGAAAAAGAGGCTCGGGCTCTTTTCGATTTGGAGGGAAACGAAACGGCCTTCGTAACGCTCGCTCTGGTTTTGCACGAAGCGCGGCCAGTGGTCGGAGCCGGGGATGATCGAGTGGAGATTGCTCATCATCTGGCAGCCATTGCACACGCCGAGAGCGAACGTGTCTTCCCGGGCAAAGAACGCGGCGAACTCGGCGCGCGCGCCTGCGTGAAACAGCGCGCTTTTGGCCCAACCTTCGCCGGCGCCGAGGACGTCACCGTAGCTGAAGCCGCCACAGGCGGCGAGGCCGCGGAAATCTTTCAATGAGACGCGACCGGTCAGAATGTCCGTCATGTGAACGTCGATCGCCTTGAAGCCGGCGCGGGTGAAGGCGGCCGCCATCTCGATCTGGCCGTTGACGCCCTGCTCGCGCAGGATGGCGACCGGCGGGCGCGATTTTAAGAGCGCCGGAGCGCCCGCCAGCGGGCTGCCGACATCGAACGTGACCTTCGGCGTGATGCCGGGATTTTTCGGGTCGACGCGGAGCCGATGCTCTGACTCGGCGCAGGCGGGGTTGTCGCGGAGCGTGGCGATGCGGCGGGTGACATCGGACCAAATCGCGCGGAGCGCGAAGAGGTTTTCCTCGAAGATCGTCTTGCCACCACGAGTGATCTTGAAGGCGTGCGTGCGGTTGAGCGTGCCGACGCGCGACGTGCAGGCCTTGAAGCCGTGTTCGCGCAGCGTGAGATAAACGTCGTCGAGATCTTCGCCCCGGATCTGGATGACGGCGCCGAGTTCTTCGTTAAAAAGCGCGGAGAAAATCTCGTGGCCGTTCGGCAGTTCAAGATCGATGCCGGTGTGACCGGCGAAGGCCATCTCGACGGCGGTCGCCAGCAACCCGCCATCGGAGCGGTCGTGATAGGCGAGGAGTTTTTTTTGGCGACCCAGAAGCTGGATCGCCGTCCAGAAATTTTTCAAATCGACCGGATGGTCGACGTCGGGTGTCGCCTCGCCCATCTGCGAAACGGTCTGCGCGAGGATGGAGCCACCGAGGCGATTCTTGCCACGACCGAGATCGACGAGGAGCAGGACGGAATCGTCGATCTGCTGGAGCTGCGGCGTGAGCGAGAGGCGGATGTCGGCGACGGGGGCGAAGGCGGAGACGATGAGCGAGACGGGCGCGGTGACGCGTTTTTGCGATTGGGACTCACGGTCGTTCCAGACCGTGCTCATACTCATCGAATCCTTGCCGACGGGAATCGTAATACCGAGGGCGGGGCAGAGCTCGAGGCCGACGGCTTGGACGGCGGCATAAAGATCGGCGCCGTCGCCGGGGATCGCGGGCGCGGCCATCCAGTTCGCGGAGAGGTTTACTTTGCCGAGCGCGCCGATTTGCGCGGCGGCGAGGTTGGTGAGCGCTTCGCCGACGGCGAGGCGGGCGGACGCGGCGGCGTTGTTCACCGCGACAGGGGTGCGCTCGCCCATCGACATGGCCTCGCCGGTGTCGACGTCAAACGACGCCGCGGTGACCGCGCAGTCCGCCACAGGCACCTGCCACGGACCGACCATCTGATCGCGCACAATGAGTCCGCCCAACGTGCGATCGCCGATCGAGATGAGAAACGTTTTGTCGGCGACGGTCGGGTGGGCGAGGACGCGATGAATGGCCTCGGTCAGCGCGGCGCGCTCGGTGGCGACGGCCGTTTCCGCCGAGAACGGTTTCTTCGGACCGGTTGGCGGCGGCGTGAGCGTGGTGAGATCGAGCGGGTGGAGCGGACGCGTGAGGGTCGCATCGGTGCGCGCCATCCGCGGCGGTTTGCCGAGCAGCACCTCGAGTGGCAGATCGATGGGGGTGTTTTTCGACTGCGCGTCCTCGACCACGAGTTGCTTTTTCTCGGTGGCCTCGCCGACGACGGCGAAGGGGCAGCGCTCGCGCTCGCAGAGTTTTTGAAACGTCGCGAGGTGCGCGGCGGGCACAGCGAGCACGTAACGCTCCTGCGACTCGTTGCACCAGATCTCGAGCGGGGACATGCCGGGCTCGTCGTTGGGCAACGCGCGCAGATCAAACTTTCCCCCGCGGCCGCCATCGTTGACGAGTTCGGGGAGCGCGTTCGAAACGCCGCCGGCGCCAACGTCGTGAATGAATGAAATGGGATTAGCGTCGCCGAGCGCCCAGCAGCGATCGATGACTTCCTGGCAGCGGCGCTCCATCTCGGCGTTGTCGCGCTGCACGCTGGCGAAATCGAGATCCTCGTTGCCGTGTCCGCTGGCCATCGAGCTTGCGGCGCCGCCGCCGAGGCCGATGAGCATGGCCGGTCCCCCGAGGACGATTAATTGATCGCCGGGGTGGATGGCGCCCTTCTGGACGTGTCCGGCTTGGATGTTGCCGAGGCCGCCGGCGAGCATGATGGGCTTGTGGTAGCCGCGGAGCTCGGGGCCGTTCGCGCCGGGGACCTTGGCCTCGAAGGTGCGGAAGTAGCCGTTGATCGCGGGGCGACCGAATTCGTTGTTGAACGCCGCGCCGCCGAGCGGCCCCTCGATCATGATGTCGAGCGCGGAGACGATGCGGCCGGGTTTGCCGTGCTCTTTTTCCCACGGCTGGATCGCGCCGGGGATTTTCAGATTGGAAACGGTGAAGCCGACGAGGCCGGCCTTCGGCTTCGCGCCGCGGCCGGTGGCGCCTTCGTCGCGAATTTCTCCACCCGACCCAGTCGCGGCACCGGGGAACGGCGAAATCGCGGTCGGATGATTGTGCGTTTCGACTTTGCAGAGGAGGTGGATCTCCTCGTCGTGCGCGGCGTATTCGTTGGTGCGTGGGTCGACGTAGAAGCGGCCGCCGCGGGTGCCGACGAGGACGGCGGCGTTGTCCTTGTAGGCGGAGAGAATCCCTTCGCGGTGCAGCGTGTAGGTGTGCTTGATCATCTGGAACAGCGAGTGGTCGCGCGCGGCGCCGTCGATGGTCCAGGTGGCGTTGAAGATTTTGTGGCGGCAGTGCTCGGAGTTCGCCTGCGCGAACATCATCAACTCGATGTCGTTCGGATCGCGGCCGAGTTTCGTGAACGCCGCGACGAGGTAGTCGATCTCGTCCTCAGCGAGCGCGAGGCCGAGGTGGATATTGGCCGCGACCAGTGCCGCCCGCCCGGCGGCAAGGACGGGAATGCTCGTCATCGCCCGCGGCGACTCGTGGCGGAACAGCGACGCGCAGGCCGGGAAATCGCCGAAGACGACCTGCGTCATCCGATCGTGGAGTTTTCCGCGCAAGGTCGTGCTCTGGGCCGGATCGAGGCGTGTGAGCGGAAACGGAATGACCGTTTCACCCAGATCGATCGTGTAGGCGACGACGCGCTCGATGCGCTTTACTTTTTCGAGTCCGCAGATGTGGGCGATGTCGGTGGCCTTCGACGACCACGGCGAGATGGTGCCGGGTCGTGGGGCGACGACTTGCAGCAGGCCGACGACCGGCGCGGCGGCGCGCTTCGGCCCATAGGTGAGAAGTTTTTCCAGGACGATGCGCTCGGCCGGGCTGAGTTCGCCGGCCACCTCGGCCACATGCACAAACTCCGCGCTGAGCGCGCGGGCCGGCAGCCCGGCGGCGACGAGGTCTTGGAGCAGTTTTTGGCGGCGAAAATCCGAGAGGGCAGGTGAGCCGCGGAGGATCAGCATGGTGGCGATTGGGGACGCTTCCGAACATCGCGCGCGCGGTCAAGGAGGCTCGGCGTCATTTCAAATTTCGGGTTAAGACGCAGCGCCGCCAGAAAGCCGTTGACGATTGCGGGAGGCTCACCGAGATGAGTGGTTTGCCGCCCATTCCGATCAACGCCACGCCACCGCTGACGCACTTATGAGCGACCACATCGGCCACGAATGCGGCGTCGCGATGGTGCGACTGCTCAAGCCGCTCTCTTACTACGAGCAGAAATACGGCACGCCGCTCTGGGGCTTCACGAAGCTTTTCCTGCTGATGGAAAAGCAGCACAACCGGGGGCAGGACGGCGCCGGCATCGCGTGCGTGAAACTCGACATGCCGGCCGGCGAGCCGTTCATGTTCCGCGAGCGCAACGTCAAGGCCAACCCGCTCGACAAAATTTTCAAGGGGCTCCTCAGCCAGTATAACGACCACGTAAAATCCGGGGTGATCCACCCGGAGTTCACCGAGACGGTGAAGAAGAATTTTGATTTCGGCGGCGAGCTCCTGCTCGGCCACCTGCGTTACGGCACGAGCGGCGGCTACAACCTGTCCGCGTGCCATCCTTTTTTTCGCCGCAGTCCGTGGCCGACGCGCAACCTGGCGCTCTGCGGCAATTTCAACCTCACCAACACCCACGAGCTGAACCGCTCGCTCATCGCGATGGGCCAGCACCCGATCTTTGCGTCGGACACGCAGGCGATCCTCGAGAAAATCGGCTTCTTCCTCGATGAGGAGCACGAGGACATCTACCGCTTCCTGCGCAAACGCGATCTCAGCGGGGCTGAGATGTCGCGCCGGATCAGCGAAGAGCTGGACGTCGCGCGCGTGATGACGCGCGCCTCGGAGAAATGGGACGGCGGCTACGTGCTCGCCGGGCTGATCGGCAACGGCGACGCCTTCGTGGCGCGCGATCCGTCAGGCATCCGTCCGGTTTCCTATTTTCAAAACGACGAAGTGGTCGCGTTTGCCAGCGAGCGTGCGCCGCTGATGACGGTGTTCGATCTCGCGGTCGAGGACGTGAAGGAAGTGCAGCCGGGCAACGTCGTCGTGATCAAGCGCCGCGGCACGGTGATCGAGGCGCCGTTCACCGCGCCGATGCCGCGGTCCTCGTGCTCCTTCGAGCGGATTTATTTTTCGCGGGGCAACGACATTGAGATTTACCGCGAACGCCAGGCGCTCGGTGGCCAGCTCGCCGATCAAGTCATCAAGGCGATCGATCATGATTGGGCGAACACGGTGTTCAGTTTCATTCCCAATACGTCGGAGGTCGCGTATTTCGGCCTGATGTCCGCGCTGCGCACGCGCCGGCGCGACGAAGTGAAGGCCGTGCTCCTCAAGGCGGCGCAAGAAAACAAAGTCACCGAGGCGCTGCTCGACGACGTGATTCTCCGCAACTGGCCGCGCGGGGAGAAGGTCGTGAGCAAGGATATCAAGATCCGCACCTTTATTGGACAAGAGGACATGCGGAACCAGCTCGTCAGCCACGTCTACGACATCACCTACGGTTCCGTGCGCGCCGGGCAGGACACGCTCGTGTGCGTCGACGATTCCATCGTGCGCGGCACGACGCTGCGCCGCTCCATCCTGCGCATCCTGTCGCGGCTGAACCCGAGAAAAATCATCATCATCTCGACGGCGCCGCAGATCCGTTATCCCGACTGCTACGGCATCGACATGTCGGAGCTCGGAAAATTTATCGCGTTCGAGGCGGCGGTGTCGCTGATCAAGGAGCGCGGGCAGGCGCAGTTG
Source organism: Opitutales bacterium (assembly GCA_038231575.1). Taxonomy (GTDB): domain Bacteria; phylum Verrucomicrobiota; class Verrucomicrobiia; order Opitutales; family Opitutaceae; genus CAITWF01. The sequence goes on from JBBRLB010000002.1 coordinate 78,260, forward strand.
CTTGATGAAGTTTACGAACTCTGCCGGGGCGCGGTGAAAAAGAACGCGACGGTCAACGAGGTGCGCCGCCTCTACAAGCCGTTCACGCCGCAGGAAATTTCCGCGAAGGCGGTCGAGCTCGTCCGCCCGAAAAACCTCAGCTGGAAGGGTGAAATCGAAATCATTTTCCAGAGCATCGAGAACCTGCACGCCGCCGTGCCGAACCACCGGGGGGATTGGTATTTTTCCGGCAAATATCCGACGCCTGGCGGCTATCAGGTCGTGAATCAGGCCTACGTGAATTATTACGAGAAGACGGACGGCCGAAGTTATTGAGCCGTCATGGCCAAGTCATCAATAGAGCCGGTGCTGCCGAGGATTCTGACGGTTCGCCGACAGCGGGTGATGATGGATGAGGATCTCGCGGCCCGGTTTGGGGTGGGGACTAAAGTTTTCAATCAGGCCGTTCGCCGAAACGGGGAGCGGTTCCCGCGGGACTTTGCGTTTCAACTTAAGGCGGAAGAACGGGAGGTTTTAAGATCGCAGAATACGATCTTAGGCCAGAGTGGCGAAGGCGTTTTAAGGTCACAATCTGTGACCTTAAAACCGGACGGGCGTGGCCGTCATCGCAAGTATCGTCCGTGGGTTTTCACTGAGCACGGGGCCATTATGACCGCGATGCTGCTGCGCAGTGAGCGCGCAGTGGCGATGAGTGTATATGTGGTGCGTGCCTTTGTGGCCATGCGCGAACAGCTCACCTCCAATCTTGCGGTGCGCCGCCGCCTAGCCGAGGTCGACAAGAAACTGATGGAGCATGATGTCGTCCTGAGAGAAGTGGTAAAACACCTGCAACCCTTGCTCAATCCCTCTCCCGAAAAACCGAAGCCCAAGATCGGCTTTCATCGCGGCAATCGCTGAATCTTCTCATGTCCCTTTCCTACGAATCCTCCGGCGTCCGTTACGACGAACTTGACGCGTTCAAACGCGCTTGTCAGCGGGCCGCCCATGCGACGGCGGGCGAACTCACCGCGCACGGCTATCAGGAGCCCGCGACCACCCGCGGCGAAAGCGCCTACCTCATCGAGGCGCCCGATCATTTTTTGGCGCATGTCGAAGAAGGCCTCGGCACGAAGAACCTGGTGGCCGACGCGGTCTATGCGTCGAGCGGTCGCAGCTTCTACCGCGAAATCGGCATCGATCTCGTGGCGACGATCGTGAACGACCTCGTCACCTGCGGCGCGCTACCGATGGCAGTGGCGATGCATGCGGCGGTGGGCGACTCGGCGTGGTTTGCCGACGAGCAGCGCACCAATGGTCTCGTCGAGGGCTTTGCCGCTGGCTGCCGCTCCGCGGGCGCGGTGTGGGGCGGCGGCGAAACGCCGACCCTCCGCGGCGTCGTCGACCCAAAGACCATCGTGCTGGCGGGCTCGGCCATCGGGAAGATTTCGCCAAAGCCGCTGCGCATCACGGGCGAGGTGAGCGACGGCGATGCGATTATTTTCCTCGCGAGCTCCGGCGTCCACACGAACGGTCTCACGCTCTGCCGGAAAATCGCCGACCAATTGCCCAAGGGTTACGCGACGCCGATCGGGCACGGCGACGAGCGCGATTACGGCGCCGCGCTGCTCGCGCCCTCGGTGATCTACGTGGCGTTCGTGCGCGAGTGCCAGCGGCGCGGACTGAAGCTGAATTACGTCTCGCACATCACCGGCCATGGCTGGCGCAAGCTGATGCGCCTCGAGGAGCCGTTCGTTTACGAGATCACGGCGCCCCGCCGGGCGCCGGCGATTTTTCAATTTCTGTCCGAAGCCGGCCCGATCGATCCGCGCGAAATGTATGCGACGTTTAACATGGGTATCGGCTTCGCCGCCTACGTGGCGCAGAAGGACGTCGAGGCCACGCTCGCGGCCGCGAAGGCGACCGGCTACGATGCGTGGCTCGCGGGTCGGGTGAAGAAAGACGGCGCGCGGAAGGCCGTCGTCGTGCCGTCGTTCGGCCTCACGTTCGAAGGCGACACGCTGCAGGTGCGGTGAATCTGTCGGTTCGCTCGATGAGCGGCCGGCCCGGCTGGCGGCCCGACCCACCTCACCCGCCGTAGCATTCGAGGTATTTCAGGCCGGTGCTCGTGTTGAAGAGGACGACGGTCTCGTCGGGCGAGATTTTCTTTTCGGCGAGCAGGAGCTTGAGCGCCGAGTAGCAGGCGGCGCCTTCGGGCGCGGGAAACACGCCTTCGGCGGCGCCAACGATTTTCGTGTCGGCGATCATGCTTTCGTCGGGGATCGCGAGGGCGCCGCCACCGGATTTTCGCAGCGCATCGAGCATGAGAAAGTCGCCGATCGCTTTTGGCACGCGGAGGCCGGAGGCTTTGGTCGTCGCGCCGAGATGCTCGGCAGCGAATTTTTCGCCGGACTCAAACGCACGGACGATCGGCTGGCAGCCGGCGGCTTGCACGGTGAACATTTTCGGGCGTTTGCTGCCGATCCAGCCCATCTGTTCCATTTCATCGAAAGCCTTCCACATCCCGATGAGGCCGGTGCCGCCGCCGGTGGGATAGAGAATCGCGTCGGGGAGCGTCCAGTTGAGCTGCTCGGCGAGTTCGTAGCCAAGCGTCTTTTTGCCTTCGGCCCGGTAAGGCTCCTTCAGCGTGGAAACATCGAACCAGCCTTCGGCGGTTTTGCGTTTCGCGACCTCGGCGCCGCAATCGGTGATGAGACCGTTGATGAGCGTGACGTTTGCGCCCATCTGCTCGCACTCGATGATGTTGGCCTTGGGCGTGTCCTTCGGCATGAAAATGTGCGCTTCCATTCCGGCGCGTGCAGCGTAGGCGGCGAGGGCGCCGGCGGCATTGCCGGCCGAGGGGACGGCGAGTTTCTTGAGGCCGAATTCCTTGGCCATCGAGACAGCGGCCGTCATGCCGCGGGCCTTGAAGCTGCCGGTCGGATTCTGGGCCTCATCCTTGATGAAGAGATTTTTCATTCCGTGCCTGGCGCCGAGACGCGGGGCCGGGAGGAGCGGGGTGAAGCCTTCGCCGAGCGTGACGATGTTTGTCTCCACTTTCACCGGGAGCACCTCGCGATAACGCCAGAGCGATTTCACGCGCGTGCGGATCGATTCCTTGGTCATCGTCTTTGACGCAGCGACGAGATCGTAGACGGCGAAGAGCGGTTTGCTGCAGCACGTCGAAACGTTTTGCGGGACGGCGGCATCGTGGACTTTGCTGCACAGTGTGCAGGCGAGGTGAGTCATGTGCATCGGAGTAAGAAAAAGAAATGGTTACGTGCGAACGCGCAACAGCCGAAATAAGCTGGGCGACTGCCTTGACGCGTGCGACCGGCGGACGCTGCTGGCGCGGCTGAATTCACTGCAGCTCGGCGGCGAATGATTTCGATTCGCCGGCCTTGAGATTCAAGGCGACGACTTTGTCGCCGTAGCGAACCTGGCCGCCGGTGCCGGAGGCGCTGCGAATCGTGGCGCGCGTGAGCCTTCCGGCGGCCCATGTGAGATCGACTTCGAAGCCGCCGCGAGCGCGCAGGCCGGTGACCGAGCCATCGGGCCGCGCAGACGGGAGGGCGGGGAGCAGGTGGATTTCGCCGAGGTGACTCTGCACGAGCATCTCGGCGACGCCGGCGGTGAACGCGAAATTCCCGTCGATCTGAAACGGGGGATGGGCGTCGAAAAGATTTGGATAGACGCCGCCGGCTCCGCCGTAGCTCGTGCGCGTGTTGCCACCGACGGGGCGAAGGAGGTTTTTCACGAGAAGGTAGGCGTGGTTGCCATCGCGGAAGCGCGCCCAGAAATTAATTTTCCAGCCGAGCGACCAACCCGTGCCGTCGTCGCCGCGGATCTCGAGGGCTTTGCGCGCGGCGTTGAAAAATTCCGGCGTGGCGGGCGTGATTTGGCGTCCGGGATAAACGCCGAAGAGATGCGAGGTGTGCCGATGATGCACGTCGGTTTCCTGGAAATCCTCGAACCACTCCTGCAGTTGTCCGCGCGCACCGATCTTCAAGGGGAAAAGTTTCGCCCGGGCGGCGGTGAGTTTGGCGGCAAAGTCGGGGTCGATGCCGAGCACGCGCGTGGCGTCGAGGCAGTTCGTGAAAAGATCCCAGATGATCGACATGTCCATCGTGCTCGCCATCGCGATGCTGGCGCGCTTGCCGTCCGGCGTGATAAAACCGAGCTCGGGGGAACCGGACGGAGCGGTGACGAGCCGGCCCTTGCCGTCGTCGATCAGCCAGTCGAGGCAGAATTCGGCGGCGCCCTTCATGACGGGCCAGGCGCGCTCGCGGAGAAATTTCGTGTCGCCGGTGAACGCGTAGTGCTCCCAGAAATGCTGACTGAGCCAAGGACTGCTCACGGCCCAGTTGGCCCACACGGGATCGCCGCCGCCAAAATCTCCGACGGGCCCGGTCTGGCCCCAGAGATCAGCGTTGTGATGCGAGACCCAGCCCTGCGCGCCGTAGTTGACCTCGGCGGTGGTGCGGCCGTTGGCGGCGAGTTTTTCGATGAACGCGAGGAACGGCTCGTGGCACTCGGAGAGGTTGGCGATCTCGGCAGGCCAGTAGTTCATCTGGGCGTTGATGTTGATCGTCCAGTTGCTGCTCCACGGTGGGCGCATCGAATCGTTCCAGATACCCTGTAAGTTCGCAGGCAGCCCGCCCGGGCGCGAACTCGCGATCAGTAGATAGCGGCCATAATTAAACAGGAGGGTCGCGAGGCCGGGGTCGGGCTCGCCCGCGACGAAATGCGTGAGCCGTTCATCGGTCGTTCGCGCTGCGGCGGCGGGGACCGAGCCGAGATGGAGGGCAACGCGGCGGAAAAGCTTTTGATGATCGGCCACATGGCGGTTGAGCAACTCGGCGTAGGAGCGCGACGACACGGCCGCCAGCGGACGTAACGCTTCGGTGGTCGCGTCACGACCGAGATGACCGGGAGATTTGTCGGGGCCGTTGAAACTCGTGCCGGCGGAGAGGAGCAGCGTGACAGCGTTGGCCCGCGCGACCGTGAGGGTCGAGCCGCCGCGCGTGACACTGCCGCCCTCGGCGACGACGCGCACTCGGAGATCGAACGTCATGCCCTCGGGGTTAGGACTTTCGTCATAACGGATGGGATCATTGGAGCGGAGATAACTCGGATCCACGTGGGCGGGCGCGCGACCGCGCAGGATGAGTGTCTCTTTACCGTCGGTCGCGGCCTCGTAGCGCAGCGGGCTATCGGCGGCGGCGGTGAAGCCGATTTGCCCCGGTTGGTCGCAGGTCAGGCGCACGACGATCACTTGGTCGGGAAAGCTGCTGAACACCTCGCGCGTGAACGTCGCGCCGCCCACACGGTAGCGCACGATCGCGATCGCGCGATCGAGATCGAGGGAGCGCTCATAATCGGTCGCGGTGGCGGCATCACCAGGAAACGTGAGGCGGAGATCGCCGAGAGGTTGGTAGGATTCGTTGTAGGGCCCCTGCATTTTTTTGCAGAGCTCGCCGGCTTGCACGTAGTCACCCGCAAAGATTGCGGCGCGCACCTGCGGGAGGATTTCCTTGGCCGCCGGGTTGTTCCAATTCCGTGGCGCCCCGGACCAGAGCGTGGCCTCGTTGAGCTGAAGATGCTCGGTCGTCAAACCGCCGAAGATCATCGCACCGAGCCGGCCGTTGCCGACGGGCAGCGCCTCGGTCCAGCGGTCGGCGGCATGAGTGTAACGCAGACGCAGGTCGTCGTCGGCAGCGCACAGCAACGACGTGGCAAATAAAAACGCCGAAGCGAGCGGCCGAAAAGAGTATATCATGGGGAACGCGGGGGTTGAGTGTAGTTCAGCCGGGATACCAAACGATTCGCGGATCATCGGCGGCACGTGGGTAATCGAACGCGGCGTCGGTCATTTTTTGCAGATCGTAGGCGGGACGCCAGCCGAGGAGGAATTTGGCCTTCGTGTTGTCGAGCCAGGTGGAATGGAACGGCGTGGGCACTTCGACCGGCATCATGCCACGCGTGCGGGCGAGGTAGGCGGCGAGTTCGCGATAGTCGACCGGCTCGTCCATGCAGATGTTAAACGTCTGCCGCGCCGCCTGCGGATGATCAAGGGCGCAAAGAATTGCACTCACCAGATCGTCAACGTGCACAAAGTTTCGCTTCACCGGCACGCCGGCCGGATCGAGCATCACGGGCACCGCGCGATCGCGCGCGAGTTCTGCGGCACGCGCCGGACCGACCAGATCGCCCCAACGCGGACCGCCGAAAACATCGGGGCCGAACGAGAGCTGAAACTTGAAATCGTCCTGCGCCATGATCCACGGCGCACGCAGACAGCAGCCGTTCAGGCCATACTGGATGCCGTATTGTTCGAGCATCACTTCTTCCAACACTTTCGAGAGCGCGTAGCAGCCGGGATAGGCGCTGTGGCGCTGCGACTCGGTCACCGGCGCGGGATGCGGATAGAAGAAATGGCCTATCCCCGCATCGCCGCCGATGAGAATGAACTGCTGCAGCGTTGGACTCGTGCGTGCGGCCTCCAGCAACCAGAACATGCCCTTCACCGCGACGTCCATGATCGCGTCGGGCGTCTCTTTGCAGGTGGCAAGATGTAGCACGTGCGTCACGCCTTCCATTGCGGCGTCCACGACCGCGCGATCGGCGATCGAGCCGCGCACGACTTCGAGGCCGGCGGCGGGGGCGAGTTGCCGCTGGTGGCACAGCGCGCGGATGACAAACTCCGGCTGCGGCGGAGCAGCGAGGGCGTGGCGAATGAAGGCCTGACCAACTTTGCCGGTCGCGCCAGTGACGAGGAGGCGCGTAGTCATTTGGCGGAGGACAGCGGCGCGGGCAGGGGAATTTCGCTGCGGACGGACATTTTCTCTGCCGTTGGAAAATCGGCGGGGACGGGCCGCGTAGGGTCGCGATGCGCCAGCCATTGCAACGCGCGGACCGCGATCGTTTGCACGCCGGCGCAGCGCATCCGCTCGGGCTGCGGCGGGTCATCTTTCCAGACGTGACCGAAGGTCGACGTGTAGACGCGCCCCTGACCATGGGTGACGACCCATTCGAGCGGCCAGTTCATTTGGGTGCGCGGATCGAAACCGTAGGAGAGCACGGTGAGATTTTTCGCCGGGCCGCGCGCGTAGTAGTAGACCTCGATGTCGGGCGTCTGCCACGCCCGCGGAAGGCCGGTGTGAATCGGATGATCGCCGAGGCGATGGACGACGGTGTTAATGCGCGCGCCGTGGCCGGTATTCTGGCCTTCGCCGGTAGGAATCGTGATGAGCAGGCCGTCCTTACTCACCGCGATGGCCGGACCAAATTCTTTTTTCCGCCAGCCGAGACCGATCATGTCGTTGTAGGCGGGCCAGTCGGGGAAGGCGTTGTTGCCGGCGTGCCACACGTAGAGGCCGCCGCCCTTGGTGACGAAATCTTCCAGAGTGACCTGCACGTCGCGCGGCCACGAGGGACCGCCGTTGATGTCGTTGCAGGTTTGGATGACGACATCGTAAGCGGAAAATTTCGGACGCCACGCGTCCCAGCCCGCGGCGTCCTTCGTTGCCGGCGCGGTCGAGACGTCGACGGTGAAAAGCTTCGTGGGCTCAAGCATCCCGCGAATCAGTGCGGTAGTGAGCGGCCAGTTGTGATTGCTGAACCCGTCGACGATGAGCACGCGAATCGGCATGTCGGCGGCGAGAATCCGCAACGGAAGGAGCAGGAGTAGCAGGAGTAAAAACCGGGCTTTCATGCGTTGTGGGGAAAGAATTATTTTGGCGCGGCAGTTACTGGCAAGGATGCGTAGAATGTTTGCAGGTCGCGATTCAGGCGCGTGCCCTCGAAGGGGATGACGACGATCTTGCTGCCGTGGGTGTCGTTGCCTCGCTCCTGATTTTTTTCCACATCGAGCACGGACAAGGTGACCGCCGTCACCTGACCGTCTTCCACGAGCACGCCGCAGCGCTCCATTTTGTCCCAGCGGTTGACGGTGCCGTCGGTGTAGCGCACGAAATCTGTCCGCGGATCGTAGGCCAGGCCCTGGTTGATCCAGTGGGTGATGCCGTCCTGCGAGGTGAGGTGGTAGGCCTTACGCGTGCTCCAGGAATTGACGACGATGTGATAGAGGCCGCCCGCGTAATAGAGGCAGGGATCTTCCATATTGGGATACTGCGGCCCTTTGGGGAAGACGGTGCCGTTGGTCATGTTTTTGTAAGGCCCGAGAATGCCGTCGGCCTTCTTGGCGATGTAGACGTTGCCGTTGCGTGGCACGATCTGGAAGTCGCCATCGGGGCGGACCATGATGCTGATGTTGGAATTCTGCACGCCTTGGATGACGCCCTTCAGCTCCCACGGACCCTCGAGCGATTTCGAAACGTAGGCGACGGGCGCCGGGCGGGTCTCGCTGACGATCACAGCGTAACCCTCGTCGTTGGGGAGCACGAGGGCGGTCACGTTGTGGCCTTTGCCGCCCATGTCGTCTGGCCACATCAAGCCCTTGTCCTCATAGGGACCGAAGACGTTGTCGGAGACCGCGTGGACGGCCGCTGAGTTGCGCCAGCCGCCGTGGCCCATCGCCTGATCCCAGCGACTGGAAAACATGTGATACTTGCCGTCCTTGCCCTTGATGATCTGGCCATCCCAATAGCAAAACTGCTTCATGGTCGGATCCTCGAGACCGTTCTTCGGATCGCGCGGGAAAACGCCCGGTGCGCCCCAGATTTCCGAGGTGAGTTTTCCGACCACCGGGGTGGGGAGAAAATAATCGATAAAGGTCCGGTTCGATGTCGCCGGAGCAAGCGTGGATGCCGCCACCGCTGCGGTCGGAGGGATCGGAGGGGGGGCGGGAGCCGGTGCGGACGCGGAGGTCGGCGCGGGTGCCGGTGGTTGGGCGAAGCTGACCGCGACCAGGGCAATGCTAGAAAGACCGGCGAGGGTGAATCGCCGGACGATGCGCTGAAAGGAAGACCGAGAGGAAGGGAGAAGAGTTAGCATAAAGAAAAGTGCGAGAGATTCGATGAGAGGAGAAGAAAGGAGGCCAAAACGCCTAACCGGCTCGCGTGATCAGGCCGGGGCCGTCGATTTTGAAACCGTGGGCGTAGTCGCCGATTTTTTTCTCGGGCAACATCAACGTCAGGCTGGTGGCATCGCGGGTGTATGTGATGGGCGCTTTCGTGGCGAGCAGCTGGTCATACTGCTCCTCGTATAGCGCCGCAGTCACCCCCGAGGTCAGGTCGTTGACGCCAACCAAATTGCTGAGGAGATCGGGCGTGAGGTCGGGCGTGAGGTCGAGCGCGTCGGTCTGCCAGCGGCGTTCCAGGCTGGCGACCCGGTTGCCGCTGATGCCGCGGTTCAAAAACAACAGATGGCGCTCGGAAAAATCCGCCCCGTAACGTGAAGCGATCAGCGCCTGATAGCCGTGACCGGGAATGTGATTCGGATCGAGGTTGCGACCGCGATTGCCGTCGGTGATCGAGTCGCCTTGGAAAAGGATGCGCGCGCCATCGAAGAACGCGGGCACCGCGTCTTTCGCCGCGGGCCGGGTGGTGGCGCAACCGGCCAGGCCCGCCGCGAGGATCGCGGCGAGGCCCCGGCCGATCGCTCCGGTTACCCGGTGCTCGGGGAAGACCCTCACTGCAGCTTTTTCTTCGCTTCTTCCGGCACGTCGACCTTCGTCGAGCCGACGGCGCTGATTTCGGTCGTGGTGGTGCGGCCCATGTCCATCTCCTGACCTTGGAAAGTCATTTTGGCGGAAGTCACCAATTCGTATTTCGCGAGCACGCCGTCCTTCACCCAGAACTTCACGGAGCCCTTGGCGTCCTTCGGTTCAGGCGGGGTGAAATTTCCGCCACCACCACCGCCGCCGCGCCCGCCGCGGCCTCCCCGGCCAAAACCGGCGCGATCCTTGGCGCCTTGTTCGCTCAACTCGGCGGTGAAGACTCCGCCGGCGCCGGCTTTCAGTTCCTTGATGTCCTTCAACAGTCCCTCGGCCTCGTCGGCCGGAGCGGCGCCAGAGCCGCCGAAAAATCCGCCGCCGCCGAATCCGCCGCGGCCACCGCCACCGCCCTGCGCCATTTCCTCCGGCGTCTTCCAGCCGTCGTCCATTTTGGTGACGCGCTTGTTGCCCTTGCTCGCGGATTGGATTTCGCCGTTCTGCCCCTGCCGGGTGGTGAGGATGTAGCCATCCTTGTCCGTCTTGCCGGTGGCGGTCGAGCCGGGGAACTGGCCGCCGGCCATCTCGCTGGATGTGCTCCAGCTATAGCTGCCTTTTTCTTTCAATGCCTTGATGGCGCCGACGACGGTCTCAGTGGTGTCGGCCGCGCGAGCCGACAGCGCGAGGGCGCCGACGGCGAATGATACAACGATGGTTTTTAGTTTCATGGGATTTGTTTTTTTGGTTGGGGTGTTCTGCGATTCGAAAGTCTCAAGCGGTGGATTCCTCCCGTTGCTTCGCGCCTTCGACGCATACTTACTTCACCCGAGTCGCGAATTTTGGCCACTGAGTGTGGCGCGCGAGCGATCGGGTGGCCGGGTGGCGGCGCACCCGGGCACATTGGCGATGGCTATTTCTTCTCCGGCTCGGGTGCGGGACTGGCTTTTTGCGGCGGACCGCCGCGTCCGCGGGCAGCCTTCGGGTCGAGGTTGGCCTGCATATCTTCCGGCGTGACCGTTGACTCGATGCCGTTGGCGGGGACCTCCAGCTTCGCGAGCCACACAATCGCATTGAGCACCACTTTGCGTTGATCCGCGCCGGCCCAGCCGGTGTGAAAGTGGCCGCCACTGAAGCCGAAACCGCGGCCGCCATCCGGCCGTTCGGTGACCCACATCACCGTTTGCGGCTCCTGGGCGAGCACGGCGGCGTAAACGCTCGGGTTGCCTTCGCGCAGACGCGGCGCGTCGTCGGGTTTCGGCGGATTCGGGCGGTTGAGTGAACTCATCGGCGGCACCAGCGTGAGGATCGGCGTCACCCCCGCCATGTTTTCGCGGAAACGATTATGGTAATACCATTCATCCTTACTCCCAAACGGCTTCACCCCGCGGGTGATCGGATGCGTTGGGAAGCTCTTGAACTCGCCATCGAAAATCGGATTCACGGAATAATACGTCTCGAACGCCCCGCCGGTCCACGCGATGAATTCCTTCTCGCCCTTTTCCTTGGTCGGCTCGACCGCGTAGTGGAGGAGGCCGAGGCCCACGCCCTTGGCCATCAGCTTTTCGATTTTGGCCAGCCGATCGGCCTGCAACAGCGGATGCCCGCCCCCGCCGTCGGCGTAGACCACGATCGCCGCGGCGCCGTCGAAAACTCTTTCGTCTTCGACCCAGCCGCGATCGAAATTGTGCACCTCGATCTTGAGTCTGGGCACGCCGGCCAGACATTTTTGCAACAGCATCAATCCGGCGCGGTGCTCGTGCTGGCCGCCGGGGTGGCTGGGCGCTCCAGCGAGAAAAATAACTTTTTTGTCTTCCGCTTTCGCCACGGCCGCGAGGCCAAGGCAGGCGATGAAGGCGAGGAGGAATAATTTCATGGGGACGTTGGGGCGGGAGCGGGGGTTTCTAAATGGATTCAAGCTTCGAACGGCGATCGCCGATCGGTGGGGCCTCAGCGCAGCGCGCGTTTCAGGAAACGCACGCCTTTCGCCGCAATGTCGTCCTGGCTCGGTTCAATCTGGCGCCAAATGGCGGCCGCGCGGGCGATGACTTTTACGTCCGAGGTGAAGGACTCGATCACGATATCACCGTTATACTTGATCGCCTTGAGCGCGGCCGCGATGCCAACCCAGTCGGTGTGATCGCCGCCGGGCGTGCCGCGGTCGCTGCCGCACGCGTGGAAATGCCCGAGCAGCGGACCCGCTTTGCGGATGGCGGCGCCGAGATCCTTTTCCTCGATGTTCATGTGGAACGTGTCCAAGTGCAGTCGCAGCACCGGGCTGCCGACATCACGGATCATCTGCAACCCCTGGTCGCAGGTGTTGACGAAATCGGTCTCGAAGCGGTTCAACGGCTCGAGCGAGATCTGGCGCCCGCGATCCTTGGCATAGTGGGCGAGATGTTTCAGGTGTCTCACCGCGGTCTTCCACTGCTGCCGATATTCCTTGGGCGGCACCGCATCGGCTCGGCCGACCGAAGAATAAACCGGCCCGATCAAATTCGGGCAGTTGAGGATGACCATTTGATCGAGGATCGCGGTGAGATATTTGATCGCGGTGGCCTGCTGCTCCGGGGTGCCGCGCAGATCGCGGTCGGGGCCCATGCAGGCACACACCGAACCGCACACCAAGCCGTGGCGGTCGAGTTCCTGTTTAATGTAGTCCGGGTCGATGTGCGAAGGGTCTTCGATGGCGAGCTCGACCGAGTCGAAGCCCCATTGCTTGAACTTCGAGAAGAGCTTCGTGCTGCTGTTATTGAAGGGCGAGGTGAAGAGAAACGTGTTGATGCCGAATTTCATGAGAGGAGGGGATGAGGGTTGGAGCGGACGAGAGGCCGCACACTATTTATTTTGAGTTTTCAGATAGGCGACCACATCGGCCACATCCTGCGCGCCGAGGCCGAGTTGTTCCGCGCTCATCATGAGCGAACGCCCCAGGGGACGTCCACCACGACCGCCGAAGCCACCGAAACCGCCTGGGGCACCCGGACCGCCGGGACCACCCGGAGCGCCGCCCGGCCCGCCACGAGCGGCGGGACCGGCGTTGGGCGATTGAGCCAGTTTTGACGCGGGAATCAATTGGGTGGGTCCACCTGACGTGAATTCGTTTATTCGAGCCGCTTGGAGAGTCGGTCTGGGCCAATAAAAGGAACCCAGACCATGAAAGGAAAACGTTAGAGCACCGAGGACAAAGTCCGCATCCTGAGGGACGTGGACGCAGGGAAGAGCGTCGTGGACGCCTGCCGGGAGAAGAACCTCTCGGACGTGACGCTCCACCGTTGGAAGCAGCCGTTCGGGCACATGGAGGTGAACGAAGCCAAGAGGCTGAAGGACCTGGAGCGAGAGAACACGGAGTGGAAGAAGATGCTGGCGGATGCTGACCGTGTTCGATGAACACACCCGTGAGTGCCACGTGCTCGGAGCGGACCGTGCGCTCAAGTCCGGGGACGTGATCAAGCTGGTGCGCGAAGCGATCACCCTGCACGGCGCGCCGGAAAATATCCGCTCGGACAACGGGTCGGAGTTTATTGCGAAGGAAATCCAGCGCTGGCTGGCGGAAAACAAGATCCAGACGATCTACATCGAGCCGGGCAGTCCGTGGCAGAACGGCTTCGTGGAATCCTGCCACGGCCGCTTCCGTGACGAATGCCTGAACCGGGAACAGCTCTGCACGCTCACCGAGGCCAGGGTCGTGATCGAAGATTACCGGAACCGATCCAACCCAAAGAGACCACCCAGCAAACTCGGCTACCAATGCCCGGCCCGCTTCGCGGCAAATTTATTTCCATCCCCAGCTCCGGTCAGGCCCGCCGAGCCGGGCCGTCCCTCCGCTCGGGATGGACAACCCATGTCAGTCAACCCCACATCTAACAACCCTCCAAACCGACTCTGACCCTGGCTCAAAGAAACGAACCCGATCAACGCCCATCGAGCAGAAATATTTCGCGCCCGCTTTTTTGTAGAGGCGGATGAGATAGTCGGGATCGAACTTCGCGGCCTTCCAGGTGCCGATGACATCCTTGAAACCGAATTTCGACGGATGACCGTAGGTCTTACAGTGGTATTCGTATTGCGGCTCACCGGGGACATACATGCGACGCGCATACCAGTCGTCGAATTCCGCGGCGGACTGTGGACCCCAGTGCGACCAGATGCCGAACGTCGCGTCGCGAAACCAGTCGGGGCACCGGTAGGCGCCGAGCGATTCGCGCGTGCCTTGAAACGGCCCGGCCGGAATCAGCGGCACGGCCGGACCTTCGGCGGCGCGAAGAGTGCGAGCCGCTTCAAATAGGGGGAACGGTGGCGAGCAACTTGAGCGCGGTGCGACGGGAGATTGTCATGGGGGAAGGGGAGCGGCTATCGTTTCAAAACGTCGGGTGTGCGCGATGGCTTTCCGGCCATCCCAAACGCGCGAAAGGTGAGGCGAGAAGGATCGGACTGGCGGAAATTATTGCAACCCTCGGGCCGGTGAATTTCAGTGCGTTCCCAAGTCAGATTGTGGACAGTTTTCCGGCCGATACAGCAAACGGAGAAAATGAGGAGAGAGGCCCCCACTGCTCTGATAATTCAAAGTCTGCCGAGTGCCGATCGCACTTTACCCCAACCCAAGTTACGCTTTGGCGATGCAATTTTCCTTCCGAATCACGGCCGTAGTCGGTCTCGTTTCATCGTCTTTTCTTTCGTCGCTTATCGCCGCGGAGGCCGCGCCGGGCGCTGCGTTCGCGGAGGTCGTGAAGCCATTCGTGACCGAGACCTGCCTCGAATGCCACGATACGTCGACGCACAAGGGCAAACTCGATCTCGAAACGCTGACGGAGGTCAACACGGTGGCCGAAGCGCGGGAGCGGTGGGAGCTGGTTTACGACAAAATTCGCCACGGCGAGATGCCGCCGGCCGACGTGCCGCCGGCCGATCCCGAGCAGGTGCGAACGATTACGAGCTGGCTGCGGGCGGAGTTCGATCGCCAGGACGAGAAGGCGCCGGTGCAAGTCGGCCGCGTCGCGCCGCGCCGTCTCAATCGCTCCGACTACGACAACACCGTCCGCGATCTGCTCGGCGTGGAGTTCATGCCGGCCGACGATTTTCCGCCGGACGATTCCGGTTACGGTTTCGACAACAACGGCGACGTGCTTTCGCTCTCCCCGCTGTTGATGGAAAAATATTTGAAGGCCGCCGAGAAAGTCGCCCGCACGGCGGTCTTCGGCGTCGAGCCGCTGAAGCCGAGTTCCTACAAGCACCAGCCGTGGTATATCGACTTCGACACCACCAAGCAGGTGAAGACCAAATACGACGAGACGGGCATGAGCATGCCCTACGCGTTGCACGTGATGCACCGGTTTCCCGTCGACGCGGAATACGAGCTGACGGCGACCAATCGCGGTTTCATGCCCACGGGCGCCGATCCCTGCCACATGGGTTTCTGGATCGACGGCAAACTCGTGCACGAGGGCTTCGTCCCGCCGCCGCCCGACGGAGAAATGAACGGCCTCTACCACAAATTCCGCATTCGCATCCCGGCCGGCGAACACTGGCTCTCCGTTTCGATCATCAAAATCTACGACGGTCTGCCCCCCGCCTACAGTGGCCCCAATCCCAACCAGAGCACCGCGCGCGTCGGAAAATCGCCGACCGAACATTTCATCAATAACCTCACCGTCGCCGGCCCTTACGATCAGAAACTCGGCCCAACGGCGGCGAGCCTGCAAAAACTCTATCGCGGCAATCCGCCCAAGGCACCCGTCTCCGCCGCGCGCGCTCGGGAGATCGTCGCCGACCTTGCGCATCGCGCCTACCGCCGTCCCGTGACGAAGGCCGAGGTGGACGAACTCACGGGCCTCGTCGCCCGCGTGCAAAAAGACGGCGACTCTTTCGGGGAAGGCCTGACCCTTGCGCTTCAGCGGGTGCTCATCTCGTCGAGTTTCCTGTTCCGCCTCGAACGCGATCCGCCCGGCGCCACACCACAGGCGATCGGCCAACACGAACTCGCCTCGCGCCTCGCGTATTTTCTGTGGAGTTCGATGCCCGACGACGAACTGCTCGGCCTCGCCGACGCCGGCAAACTCGCCGACGCCAAGGCCGTTGAGGCGCAGGTCCGTCGGATGCTCAAGGACCCGAAGGCCTTCGCGCTCGTGGAAAACTTCGGTGGCCAGTGGTTGCAGTTCCGCGCGCTCGAGTCGCACACCGTCGAGCGGAAGGCGTTTCAGCAGTTCACGGAATACACGAAGATGTCGATGCAGCACGAAACGGAGAAATTCTTCGAGCACATCATGCGCGAGGATCGCAGCGTGCTGGAGTTTCTCGACACCGATTACTCGTTCCTGAACCAGCGTCTCGCTGACTACTACGGCATCGGCGGTGTGGAGGGGACGGAGTTTCGCCAGGTGACGCTGCCGCGCGAATCGCACCGCCGGGGCGTCCTCACGCAGGCCAGCGTGCTCACCGTGTCCTCGTATGCGAACCGCACCTCGCCGGTGATTCGCGGCAAATGGATTCTCGAAAACCTCCTCAACTCTCCGCCGCCGCCGCCGCCTGGCGATGTGCCCAGCCTGAAGGAAGAGGAGATCGGCGGGTCGAAATCCATGCGCGAACAACTCGAGGCGCACCGTAATAGTCCCGTCTGCGCCTCCTGCCACGTGCGCATGGACCCGCTCGGCTTCGGCCTCGAAAATTTTGACGCGGTCGGCGCGTGGCGCGAAAAAATCGGCAAGCTTCCCGTCGATTCCACCGGCGAGCTGCCGGACGGCCGGACGTTTGACGGCTCCACGCAACTCATCGGAATTCTCAAGGCGGACAAAGCCGACTTCGCCGAATGTATCGCCGACAAGCTGCTGACTTACGCCATCGGCCGCGGCCTCACCCCGGCCGATCGCGGCACCGTTCGCAAAGTCGCCGGCCAAATCGCCGCCAGCGACTATCGTTTCTCCAGCCTCGTGCTCGGCATCGTCAACTCCCCGCAATTCCGCCTGCGTGCCCCGGCGGCTCCCACCCCATGATTCTCACCGGCAAACATCTTTCGCGTCGTCATTTTATTCGTGGCGCGGGCGCCGCCATCGCGTTGCCGCTGCTCGACTCGATGATCCCGACGGCGTTCGGCCAGCTCGCCAAGGCCGCGCTGCCGAAGGCACCGCCGCTGCGCCTCTCGTTCGTTTATGTGCCCAACGGCATCGTGATGAAAAACTGGACGCCCGCCACCGAGGGCGCGGACTTCGCACTGCCGACGATCCTCGAACCGCTCGCGCCCTTCCGCAGCAGCACCACGGTCATCTCCGGTCTCATCAATCATCAGGCCAACGCCCTCGGCGATGGCGGCGGCGACCACGCGCGCGCGGGTGCGAGTTTTCTCACCGGCAGTCATCCGAAAAAAACTGGTGGCTCCGACATCCACGCCGGCATCTCCGCCGACCAAGTCGCCGCCGCGCAGATCGGTAATCGCACGCGGCTGCCCTCACTCGAAATCGGCCTCGATGACAACCGCGTCGTCGGCCACTGCGATTCCGGTTACAGTTGTGCTTACACGAACAGCATCGCGTGGCGCGGCCCCTCGACGCCGCTGCCGCCCGAGACGAATCCGCGCCTGCTCTTCGAGCGCCTCTTCGGCGACTTCGATCCGAGCGTGAACGCCGAGACGCGCGCCCGCCGCGCCAACTATCGCAAGAGCATCCTCGACAGCGCGCGCGAGGAAACGCGCAAACTCCTCGGCTCCGTCGGCCCGTCCGATCGCCACAAACTCGACGAATATCTCACCACCATCCGCGAACTCGAGCAGCGCATCGAGCAAGCCGAGCGCAGCGCGCCCACCGTCCAGCCCGACATCGATCGCCCGGCGGGCGTCCCGGCGGATTTCGCCGATCATGCGCGGCTCATGTATGATTTGCAGGCGCTCGCGTTTCAGGCGGACCTCACGCGCGTGGCGACGATGGTCGTCGGCCGCGAAGGCAGCGTGCGCACCTACGAGGAAATCGGGGTGCCCGAGCCGCACCATCCGCTCTCGCACCACCGCAACGTCGAGGAGTCGCTCGCGAAGCTCACAAAGATCAACACCTATCACATCGAGCTCTTCGCGCATTTCCTGAATCGCTTGAAAACGACGCGCGACGGCGACGGCACGCTGCTCGATCACTCGATGATCGTTTACGGCTGCGGTATCTCCGACAGCAACCGCCATACGCACGAAGACCTGCCGGTGCTCGTCGCGGGTGGCGGTGGCGGCAAGCTCAAGGGCAACCGCCACGTGCGCGTCGCTGAAGCCACACCCATCACCAACCTCTACCTCGGACTCCTCGACCGCATGGACGTGCGCGCCGAAAAGATGGGCGACAGCACGGGCAAACTCGAAGTCTGATCCGACCAAACGGTAGTCATTCTGAGCGCAGCGAAGAATCCATCGTTTCGGAAACGCTATCACCGGCGCACGCGTGGATTCTTCGCTGCGCCCAGGATGAAAAATTTATTTTCCACCCCATGATCGCAAGCATTCCTAGAAGTATTCTTACACTCCTCGGCAGCGCGGCTCTCGCGTGCGCCACGCTGTTGTCCACCGCCCGCGCGCAAGCGCCCGCGACGGTCGAGCCAACCGCATCGTCCGCGTTCGCCCAATCGCTCGGGTTGCGCACCGACCGCACCGTCGCCGATTCCTCGCACGCGGCGTTTGGCTGGCTCGCGCAAACGAGTCCGGTTGCCTACGCCGCGAAAGGCGCGCTGCGTCTCAAGCTCACGCTCGCACCGTGGGAAGGTGAATTGAAAACGGTGAAGGCACTCGGGACGTTCACCGTTTACGCCGATAATCTCGCGGCCTCGCCGTTTCCGTTTACCGCCGAGGTGCGGGGCGTGGCCGACGGGTTTTACCGCTACATCGCGGAAGTTTCGGATGGTGACACGAGTCTTGTAAAATTGGAAAAGCCAGTCGTCCTCGTTGCCGGACTCGAAGCGAAGCAGGCGGACTTCGCGCAGCGGCTCGCGAAGGTCTCCGGCCACGACAGCGCGAAAGCCAGCGTGCTTTACCCCTTCGACCTCGCGCGCGTGATCAATCTGCGCAAACGCGTTTACGGCTCCGGCAACCAGAATCCGGAATTCGGCCTATCGCAGGCGGGCGTCCAGCAGCTCTACAACTTTTCCGCCGGCATCAAAAATTCCGCCGAACTGCTCGCCGCGCTCGAGGCGGGCAAGGACCCGCTCTGGCGCGTGGGCGGCGATCACGTGCGGCACTACAGCATGAGCGAGGCGGACGAAATTTTACCCTATCGCGTTTACGTCCCCTCGACCTGGGATGGGCGCACGGCGCTGCCCCTGGTGTTCGTCCTCCACGGCAATTCGCGTGATCAAAGTTTTTATTTCGACCGCGACGGCGGCATTATCCCGAAGACCGCCGAGAAACATGGTTTCATGCTGGTCGCGCCGCTCGGTTACGCGCCCAACGCCGGCTACAACTACGTGCCCTTCGACCGCGAGCGCGGCGAGCGGGGCGTGGCCGCTGCCATGGCTGCGCCGCAAACCTTCGGCCCGGCTCCCGCACCTGCGCCCGCTCCTGTTGGCGGCGGCGGTCGTGGTGGACGCGGCGGCGCGGTTGCTCTCGGTGGCGTAAACGGATCGGTGACGCCCGCGCTCGTCCGTTCCGAATGGAGCGAACAGGACGCGATGCACGTCTTCGCATTGATCAAGGAGGAATATCCGATCGATCCGAAGCGCACGTTTCTCTTTGGCTATTCCGCGGGCGGCCAGGGCGGGCACTACATCGGCCAAAAATACGCGGAGAACTGGGCCGCGATCGCGATCGGCGGCTCGGGCGCCACGCTCGGCGCGCACTACGACGTGGAGCGCGTGAAAAATATCCCGATGATGGTCTTCGCTGGCACCCAGGATCCGGTGCTGAATGCCACGCGCACGATCGGTCAGACGCTCAAAGACAAGGGCGTCGATGCCACGTTCAAGGAGATCGTCGGCGCGACGCACGACACCGCCCCCTCGATGGCGGTCGCGGATGTCTTCGACTTCTTCGCCGCGCACGGCCGCAAGTAAAACGCGGCCGGTGTCAAAGTTTGTCGTTCACTCGCCGGGCGGCCGAGGCGCGGGCGCGGCAGGCTGGCCGCCGCGATTACCGCGCGCTGGCACACCGGGGCCAGGCGATTGTTTCAAGTAGCCGGGCGCGGACTCGGGCTGCGCCGGATCCATATCCTTGAAATCATCGACGACGAATTTCGCGAGCGCGGGGACGCTGGTCTTCATACCGCGGATGATGATTTTCGAAAGCAGGTAGCCGCCATAGCCGTTGAGGTGTGTCTGGTCGCCGAACGCCGTGCCGACATTTGGCCCGAGTGCGGTCCACATTTCCTTGCTCATGGCCCACTGGTCGATGAGCGGCACATTGTTTTCCTTTGCGAACTCCCGCATCGCGCGCGCCCACGGACCGACAGTGTCGCCGTTGGCGCGGCGCTCCATCGGTGTGACGAGCACGAGGGTCGCACCACGGCGTTTCGTCTCGGCGAGGAACACGTGCAGGTAGGCTTTGAACGAGGTCTCGGGCTCCGTGTAAGTCTGCGGCCACTGGGGCTTCGAATCGTTGTGACCGAATTGAACCAGGAAAAAATCGCCCGCCTTCATCTGGCTGAGAACTTTGTCGAAACGCTGCCCGGTAATGAAACTCTTGCTCGTCTCACCGCCCTCGGCGCTGTTGCAGAGCGCGACCTCGGGCTTGAGCCACTGGCAAATCTGCGTCGGCCAGTTGCCACCAGGCCCGCGCCGCGGATCGCCGACGGTCGAATCGCCGGCAGTGAAGATCGTCGGCACGCTGTCGTCCTTCACGATCTCCATCGCAGTGAGGCAAGGATGCGTGCCGTTGAACTCGATGGTGAGCTTCTCATCCCAGCAGCGCGCCTCGGCTTCGCCGGCGAGAAACATGTGGACGATCGAACCGCCGGGCGCGTTGGCCGGCGGCGCCGGAAGCTGCGGACGACGGACGTTCGCGTAAAAGGTGCGCGTGATGAACTCGCCAGATTTGGTCGCGAGGTCCACGAAATGGATGTGGCCCGACTCGGTGCGGATCGTGGTGTTCGATTCGCCCGACGCATCGCCGAGCGTGACTGTGATGCGATAATTCCCTTCCGGGACTTTCACTGAGAAAAAGAACGGCGACTCGGTCGCGGTGACCAAACCGTCCTTCATCGGATCGCCGCTGCGCGCAACGCCAGCGACCTTCGAACCGAAATCGAAACCATAGCCCTTTTCGGTGGAGTAAACCTCATCCGCCTGCACCGCCGTGTAACCGGGTGCGGCCTTGCCGGGGCCGAAGTCGAATTTGAACTCGGCACGAACCAGCGGCGGAGGCGGCAGCGGTTGATCCTCGGCGCGCGGTTGAAACTGGGCGAACAGCACGGAGGCGCCGAGCAGCCAAAGACCGGCGGCAGAGATCACGAGACGAGATGGGGTGGATTGCATAGGCGAATTTTTTCTCGATTGACGATGGATTCCACACACCGCGACGCGCGGGCGGGTTGATGGAAGCCGCGTGACACGCGACGAAGTAAATCTACCGTCGCGTCGTGAGAAAAATCCACTCCATATTTTTTCACCAACTGCTCGTCGGTCTCCTCGTGGTTGTGCTGGCGGCTTGCGGTTCTCCGCTTGCTGCGCCAACGCGTGCTGACGTCCGAAACGGCCTCAAGGTCAGTGCGAACCAGCGCTACCTCGTGGATGCGAAAACCGGCGCGCCGGTTTTTCTCCTGGCCGACACGGCGTGGAATCTCGGCGCGCTGAAGCTCGAGGAAATCGACCACTACCTTGCGAGCCGCGCGGGCCACGGGTTCAACACGGTGATGTTCGCGCTGAACTTCGCGCCGCAGGCGGAGGAGAAGAACGCCTACGGCCAGCCCGCGTATCAGGGCGCGGACAAGACCGAGTTGAATCCGGCCTATTTCGATTTTTGCGACGCCATCGTCAAACGAGCCGCCGACCGCGGCCTCTACGTGATGGTTTACGCCATGTGGGCGGGCGAGAAGGCCGGCACGATGAACAACTTCACTGCCGTGCAACTGGAAAAAATCGGCCGCGCGCTGGGCCGGCACTTCGCGGCCGCGCCCAACGTCATCCTCTGCGCCGGGGGCGAAGCCTCGCCGCACTACATCGAGCCGGCGCGCGTCGAGGCGCTTGGTCGCGGGCTCAAGGACGGTGGCACCGGCCGGAACCTTGTGACCGTTCACCCGGTGTCGGAATTTTCCACGTCCAAATTCTACGCGGCCTCGCCGTGGCTCGACTTCTATATGAGCCAGGGCAAATCCAGCAACGCGACAAAGAGCGCCGCCTACGATGCCGCCGCGCTCGTGCTCGCCGACTGGTCGGGCGCGCCCGCGAAGCCGACGATGATGGGCGAGCACCGCTACGAGTCCGGCACGCGGGAAGACGCGCTCATCCAACGTCGCAGCCTGTATCAATGCGTGTTCGCCGGCGGCTGCGGCTACGCTTACGGCCATAACGCCCTCTGGCAGATGACGCCGCACACGGGCCAGCCGTGGATGTTGAAAGGCTGGACGCCCGGGGTGGAGCGATGGCAGGACGCGCTCGACACGCCCGCAGTCCGCCAGTTGCACCACATCGCGGCGCTCCTTTACGACCGGCCTTTTCTCGAACGCATCCCGGATCAGACGCTGGTGTTGGCCGGGCAGGGAGCCGACGTCGCGACGCGCGTGCAGGCGACGCGCGACGGCACGCTCGGGAAAAACGACGCCACCTACGTCATGGCCTACTTCAGCTCCCCGCAGAGCATCACGCTCGACACACGCGCGATCGCGGCGCGGACGCTGAACATCTATTGGTTCGATCCTGAGACGGGACGGAGCGCGCTGCTGCACGAGAATCTCCCCAACCCCGCGAGATTCACGTTCGCGGCGCGGCCGGAGCAGCGGGATGGAGTGGTGATCGTGGAGGATGCCGTGAAAAAATATTCGCAGCCGGGAAAGAATTGAAACGGCCGCCTGGACCCCGGGGCGTTTCTCCGATGGCGCTCGCTGTTCCGGCAACACCGGCACCCTGCGGAGAATCTGCCGTGCGCTCATGAGATGAAATCGGATGGCCGGGGGATGCGGTTAGGGCGACTTGCTTGGATCGGCGAGCGTGCCCGACGCGCCGATGTCCTTCGGCAGCGGAGCCGCGCCGACGACTTCGACCGGCTTGTCGAATTCGAGCGCGGCGACCGAAACGTCCGGATCGGGCGCGACGCCGGGAAGTGTAACGACAAGCCCCTCGGGTGAAATGGCCGCGGTCACTGTTGCGCCGCCGACGAGCAGCCGGCCGCTGCGCGCGGGTTGTTTGATGTCGGGCAAAATAATTTTTCCGTCTGCCGGCCAATTCCAAACGTGGACATAGAGCGTGGTCGCGCCGCCCGCGCGCGTCTTGATCGTCGTGCGACCCCAATCGAGCGGCTTCAGGTAGAGTCCGCCGCGCGTCGCGTAGATCGCGTCACCGTTGGCCTTGAGCCAGCGGCCGATCGCAAGCAGGCGATCGACTTCGGGCTGTGGGATGACGCCCTCGGCGGTGGGACCGACGTTGAGCAGATAGTTGCCGTCCTTACTCGCGATGTCGGAGAGATTGCGGATGAGTTCCTGCGACGATTTCCAATTCAGATCGTCGGAGCGGTAGCCCCACGATTTGTTGATGGTCATGTTGACCTCGAGCGCGCGGCCGAGCTTTGCGCTCGACGGGATGCGCTGCTCCGACGTGCGGAAATCGCCAAGCACGCCGCCGCCGAGCCGGCTGTTGTGAATGAGTTCGGGCTGCGACACGACGAGATCGAAGA
>JBBRLB010000003.1:0-79631 GCA_038231575.1 Opitutales bacterium
CCATGACGCGCGACGAGTTCGCGGCGAAACATCACACTCGGATTCACCAGCGGCGACTCGACGAAACGATTCAACGCGATCGCTTCGGGGGTGAGCAACCTGTTCGTCCAATCGACGTGCCGCGCGTAGCCTTCACTCGCCACGCGATCGCCGCCGAACTCCACGAGCGAGCCCACCACCCCGTGGTCAGCGTTCTCTTTCGCGCGCAGAAATTCCGCTTGAGCC
This sequence comes from Opitutales bacterium, assembly GCA_038231575.1. Classification (GTDB taxonomy): domain Bacteria; phylum Verrucomicrobiota; class Verrucomicrobiia; order Opitutales; family Opitutaceae; genus CAITWF01. The sequence goes on from JBBRLB010000003.1 coordinate 226, forward strand.
GCCAGCCGTTCCGGATGCGACACATCATCCGCATCCATCCGCGCAATGAATTCCCCCCGCGCCGCGGCAGCACCCGCGTTCGCGGCCGCCGCGACGCCAGCGTGTGTCTGCTCGACGATTTTCATCCGCGGCTCGCTGCGCGCGAGTTCCCGCAGAATTTCCCGCGTTCCATCCGTCGAACCGTCGTCCACCACGACGAGTTCCCAATCCGGCAACGTCTGCGCCCGCACGCTCGCGACCGCGCGCGTGATCGTTGCAGCGGCATTGCACACCGGCAGCACGACCGACACGAGAGGCGGTGAAAGTGAGGGCACGATGACACGACTCAAAGTGAGCGCGCGTCCGGTGTCCACGCGCGTTCGTGTTCCGCCCAAAACGATCGCTGCTTTGATATCGGCAGCGATCGGACGGGCGCCCAGGCTCCGCGAGCCACTGATCCATGAGTGAACGAAATTCTGACGCCGTCCCCGCGCCCGCCGACCCTTCGCTCGCCGCAGCGCTGCTGCGGTATCGCCGGGTGACGGCGTTCGCGCTGTGGGTCGGCATAGCACTGGTCGGAGGCTACCATCTCGGAATCGAACTGCGCGCGTTGCAGCTCCGCGAACCCATGGGGTCGTGGGAAACGGTTTACGCGGCGATCGCGCGCGCGTGGCCGCACCAATACCAGTGGGAACATCACGTCGACGGGCACGACGGCTACGGCCCGGGTTATCCGACGCTCGTGCAGCCGCTCCTGCGCGCCGGCGTCGAACTCTACTTCGCGCACCGGCTCGTAAACTTGGTCGCGATCCTCGCGACGAGCGCGGTCATCGTGCGATTGCTGCTCGCGAACGGAACGTCGCGCCGGGTCGCCTGCGGCGCTGCCACTATTTTCTACGCGTTGAACGCCGGCTCCTATTCGATTCAGGCGCGGCCCGATTTTCTGGTGCTGCTGGAAATCACGGGGCTGCTCGCGCTGGGTGAAGCGGTCATCCGTGGCTGCGTCCGGCTCGGCTGGCGCTTCGGCCTCATCTTCGGGCTCGTCGCGCTGGGCGGATTTTTCACCAAGGCTTACGCGCTGTTCGCGTGGGGCGCCGTGCTGGCGTATCTCGCGGTGGGGGTGAACTGGCGCGGAGCCTTCGTCGCGGTGGGCGTTAGCGGCGCGCTGCTCGTCGGTGGAATCACGCTCTTCGCCACCCAAAATCCGCTCTACGTGCTGGAGGTATTCCGCGGCCAGATCGTGCAAGCGTCGCCGAGTTTCGCGTGGCTGCGGCAGCAGGCCGCGGATTTCGCCCTCCTCGCGGGCGGCTTGCTTGCCGCAATTCTGCTGCCGGCGGCGATAAATCTCGGGCGTCGTCTCCGCGAAAAGACGCCGGCCGCAAATGCCTCCGCCGCCGCACCCCATGCCGTCGGAAATTATTGGGCGGGGCAGGCGCTGCTCGCCACCGCGGGCCTGCTGATCGGGCCGGGCTGGCATACGGGCGCCTATCTCACTTATTTTCTCCATTTGCTGCTCGTGCCGCTGGTGATGCTCGCCGGCGTGCGGGCGGCCAAGGCATCGGCACCCGCGCAAACTTGGTTCGACCTCGCGCTCATTGCGAATCTCGCCGTGCTCATCACCGTGGCTCCCGGCTGGCCGCGCGACGATCCGACGTGGGGCGAGTTGCGCGAAGACATCTTGCACGAACCCGGCCGCGTCGCCGTCGACTACCTCATGGAACCCATCGCGCGCGAAAAGCCCGGCATCGCCGTCGTCAGCACGGGACAAACCGGCTACGTGTTGCAAGAGCCGTTCCGCATGTCCGTCAGTTCAGCCGTCGTGCGGCAAGCGCGGGCGTCCGCCACGGAATTCAGCGCGGCGCAAGCCCGCACGCTGTTCGGCGAGCAGCCCGTGGACACGCTCTACTTGGACTGCGCCGTGGATCTCGCGGCCAGTCCGGAGCGGGGACGCTTCGCCGTCGTGCCGCGAAACGAACTGCCTTATTTTCTGGGGCCCGCGATGGAGCACTACGTCGCGACCAAGGCTTACCACATCACGCCGTATTATTTTGCAACCAACGCGCCGCGGTCGGAAGCCGGCGTGGCGCGCACGACCATCGTCAAATTCGTGCGGAAACGTTGAGCCCGCCCACCGCCGGGGGTTTCGCCCGACGCCCCAAAAGCGTTCAATTTCCGCCCGGAGATTTCCCGGTTTCGACGATTGCATTTCCGGGCGACAGTCGGGACAGTTTTCCCATGTCATCCACCCCCGGTGCGTCACACCCCGTCGAGGAGAAGTTCTCTCTCCCGCTGTTTCTGTTCACGGTCGCCGCCTCGCTCGCCGGCCTCGCGCTGCTGCTCCGACTCGCCGCGCCCGACGCCGTCTGGCACACGCAGGTGTCCGCCGCGTGGTGGCAGTTCGCCGCCGTGTTTCTGCTCGTCCATCTTGGCACCTGCTTCGTCGAATACGGTTTTCACCGTTACGTGCTGCACAAGCCGGTCGTGCCGTTCCTGAGCCGGTTCTACAAGCAGCACACGCTCCACCACTCGCTCACGCGCATCGGCCGCCGCTTCACGCCCGGCGGACGCGAGGTGCCGTTCGTGGAAAACATTTATCCCGTCACCGAGCCGGAGCAGGGCGAGGCCTCGTTCTTCCCGTGGTATACGCTGGCGGTGTTCGCCACGTTGCTCACGCCCTTCCTCGTGGTGGCCCAATGGCTCGCGCCGTCGTTCCCGTGGTTTTTCGCCGGCTACGCTAGCGTGGCGTTCGCCATGGCCCTCTACGAAATCTTTCACGCGATCGAGCACTGGGCGTTCGAACGCTGGGCGCCGCTGATCGAAAGCAAAAACTTCGGCTGGTTCTGGCGCAGCGTCTACAGCTTTCATCTCCGCCATCATGCCGTCATCGATTGCAACGAGGCCATCTCGGGTTTCTTCACGCTCCCCGTCTTTGACTGGGTGTTCGGCACGTTCATCCTGCCGAAGTCGCTCTACGTCGACGGGAGCGAGTGGAACGCGTCCGAGTTCACGAGCCCACGCCCGCGCGCCCTCATCCGCTGGTGCGACGAAGAATCCGACGCCCTCGTCGCCGCCCGCCGGCTCAGCGCGCGCGCCGAGTCCACCTCCGCCACCACGGCCCCCGCCACCTACACGCGCGGCGAACAACTCGCGCACTACTTCACGCACGGCGTCGGTCTTGCCGGGAGCGTGACGTCCCTCGTGCTGCTCGCCTCGTTCGCGGCGCTGCGCGGTGACAGCCGCCAGGTGGCAAGTTGCGCGATTTTCGGCGTGACACTCGTCCTCGCGTATCTCGCCTTCATGAATTTCCGCCCCACCCGCGCCCAATCATCCTTTACCCGCCGCAACCACGTGGCGGTGCTACTGCTCATGGCGGGCACGGCGACTCCCTTTCTGCTCGTCGGCCTGCGCGGCGTCTGGGGCTGGAGCCTCTTCGGCGTGATGTGGGGACTGTGCATGCTCGGCGCGCTGTTGCGGCTGATGCGTCACGACCGGCTGCAGTCGCTCTCCACCGCCATCTATCTCGCGCTCGGCCTGCTGCCGTTCATCGCGATCAAGCCGCTGGCCGCCGCGCTGCCCCAGGGCGCGCTCTGGCTGCTGTTCGGCGGCATCGCGTGCTACGTGTGCGGCAGCGTGTTTCACTTCTGGCAACAGGTCCGCTACCACCAAGTGTTGCGCCACGCGTTCGCCCTCGGCGGCACCGCGTGCCACCTGCTCGCCGTGCTGTTGTTCGTGCTGCCGGCTCGCGGTTGAGCGGCCGGCGGACGGGCGTATCGCCTCGTAGGGCGGGCATTAGCCCGCCCTTTTTTGTCCCACAGGTTCGAAGGTGGACTGAAGTCCGACCAACCTCAGATTCCGTGTCGGACTTTCCCGTCAGCGATCACCCTTTGCTTCCGCCCCTTGCGCCCGCGAAACTCCGAAAACTGATCGAGGTTGCACGCGACCCAAAGCGCTGCGACCACTCACTTCTTCTCGTCCGCGAGCTTGTGCTCGAGCTTCTTGATCTTCGGGGCGATGACGAAGGAGCAGTAGCCCGCATTGGGATTCCGGGCGAAGTAGTCCTGATGGTATTCCTCGGCCGGCCAGAATTTCGCCAGCGGCACGATCTGCGTGACGATCGGATCGCGGAAAACTTTGGCCGCGGCGTCGCGCGATTTTTCGGCGGCGGCTTTTTGCGCGGCGTTTGCGTAGAGGATGATCGAGCGGTATTGCGGACCGTGGTCGTTGCCCTGGCCGCCGACCTGCGTCGGGTTGTGCACCTGCCAGAAATATTCGAGGACGCGCTCAATCGCCACCACGGCGGGGTCGAAATCGACCTTCGTCACTTCCGCGTGGCCGGTCGCGTGGTCGCACACCTGCTCGTAAGTGGGATTGGCTTCCTTGCCGCCGGCATAGCCGGACGTGACGCTTTTCACGCCGGGCAAAAGTTTAAAGGCAGCATCGGTGCACCAGAAGCACCCGCCGCCCACGACGATCGATTCGGTTTTATTGTCAGCGGCGTTCATAGAAAGCGTGAATGCGCTCAGCGCGCAGAATAGGGCGAGGAACTTCATGCGAGTGAGAGCCACGCTGCGCAGAATTATTCCGCGCGCAAGCCACAGAGGCGGAACCACGAAAAACACGAATCACACGAAAGAAAATCCCCTCAGACCAATTGGCCGCAAAAAGGCGCAAAAAATTGGTTACGGGTGCAGGCGCAAATTTTCCGCGCGCCAATAGGCGCCTTGAGAGCCCCGCTGGCCGTCGAATCTTTTGCGCCTCTTTGCGGCCAATCTCTGCAGCTCGGGTCTGAACCCTTTCGTGTCGTTCGTGTGCTTCATGGTCCCCCTCTCCTCACCGCGTGAGCTTCCGATATTTGATCCGGTGCGGCTGGTCGGCTTCCTTGCCCTTCCGGCGGCGAAAATCCTCCTGGTAGCTCGAAAAATTTCCGTTGAACCAGTGGACGTAGCTGTCGCCCTCGTACGCGAGGTTGTGCGTCGCCACGCGGTCGAGGAACCAGCGATCGTGGGACACCACCACCGCACAGCCCGCGAAATTCTCGAGGCCTTCCTCGAGCGCACGGATCGAGTTCACGTCGAGGTCGTTCGTCGGTTCGTCGAGGAGGATGAGGTTCGCGCCGCTCTTGAGCAGGCGGGCGAGATGGACGCGGTTGCGTTCGCCGCCGGAGAGCACGCCGACTTTTTTCGACTGATCCGCGCCCGTGAAACCGAACTGCGCGCAATAGGCGCGGGAGTTCACGTCGCGCCCGCCAATCTTCATGATCTCCTCGCCGCCGCTGATCGCCTGCCAGATCGTTTCGCCGTCGGGCAGCGAATCGCGCGACTGGTCCACGTGCGCGATCTTCACGGTCGGGCCGACGCGCAGTTCGCCGCCCTCGGGCTTTTCCACGTCGGTGATGAGCCGGAACATCGTCGTCTTGCCCGCGCCGTTCGGGCCGATCACGCCGACGATGCCGCCGGGCGGAAGCGAGAAGTTCACGTTTTCGAACAGAACGTTGTCGCCGTAACTCTTCGTCAAGTTCTTCGCTTCGACGACGAGCGCGCCGAGGCGCGGGCCCGGCGGGATCATGATTTCGAATTCCTTCTCCTTCTCGGCGACGTTTTGCTTGAGCATGCTCTCATAGGAACTGATGCGCGCCTGCGATTTCGTGACGCGCGCCCGCGACGACTGGCGAATCCAGGCGAGTTCTCGCGCCATGGCTTTTTGCCGCTTGTCCTCCGTGCGCTGCTCGACGCCCGCCCGCGCCTGCTTTTGTTCCAGCCACGAGGAGTAATTGCCCTTCCACGGAATGCCGTGTCCGTGGGAAAGCTCGAGAATCCACTGCGCGACGTTATCCAAGAAATACCGATCGTGCGTCACCGCGATGACCGTGCCTTCGTAGCGCGCGAGGTGTTGCTCGAGCCAGTTCACGCTCTCGGCGTCGAGATGGTTGGTCGGTTCGTCGAGCAGGAGAATCGCCGGCTTCTGCAACAGCAGGCGCGCCAGCGCCACGCGGCGACGCTCACCGCCGGAAAGCTGGTCGACGATCGCTTCGCCGGGCGGGCAGCGGAGCGCATCCATCGCCATCTCGACCTGCGGCGCGACGTCCCACGCGCCGAGCGCGTCGAGTTTTTCCTGCAGTTTCGCCTGCTTGTCCGCGACCGCGTCCTTGTCCTTGTCGGTTTCAGCGGCACTCAACTCATCCCAGGTCGCATCGTAGGCCGCCGTGAGATCGGTGAGATGCTTCACGCCTTCCTCGACGCAGGCGCGCACCGTGGCGCCCGGCGTGAGGTGCGGTTCCTGTTCGAGCATGCCGATTTTGTAGCCGGGCTCGAAGTGCAGGCGCCCATCGATCTCGGTGTCGCGCCCCGCGAGGATGCGCAGGAGCGAGGACTTGCCGGAGCCGTTGAGTCCCAGCACGCCGATCTTGGCGCCAAAGTAAAACGACAGGGAGATGTCGCGGAGGATTTCCTTGCGCTCGATTTTTTTCGAGACGCCGAGCATCGAGAAAATGATCTTCGGGGCTTCTTCGGCTTTGGCCATGGGCGGAAGAGTCTAGGGTTTCGCCGCAGTTTCAAGCCGCACGAATCGTCCGGCCACCGTCCCACAAAAAAGCCCGCACGAAGGGTGCGGGCGCGAAAGGATCGTGAGGTTACGCTCAGGCCGCGAGCGGCACGGTCACCAATTTGCGGCGCTGCATGACCCGGCGACCGACCAGTGCGGCGACAAACAGCGCGGCGATGCCCGCGGCCGCGGTCTTGGGTTCCGGCACCGGACTGGGGCTGCCCGCGACGCCGGTTACCGCCATCTGGTAAGCATAGCTGGTCGAAATTGCCGTCGGACTCGAAAGCGCCGTCGAAAGGTTTCCGGCCACATCGTTGGCCCCCACCGAACCGATGCCGCCCGTGCCGAAAAAGGTCGCATCCGGCGCGCCGGGCGTGAGACCGCTGACCGCATTTAAGCCGGTGCCGGTCGAGGTGAATGAGTTCGAAAGCACCAGAACATAGGTCAACGACGGGTTGAGCGCGACGCTGTCGGTGAAATTGAAAACGTCCGACGAAGCTCCATTCATGAGAACTGAACTCGTCGAGCCGAAGGCGGTGAGCGAACTGTTGATGATGCCGCTGCCGACGTTCCACTCCGCGTAGTAAAGATTAAAGCTGGCGAATTGCGCGCCGGTTGAATTGTTCACGGTCCAAGTAACATTGGAAATGTTGCTGAATCCGGAAAAAGTCTGGATTGCACTGCCGGAAATCAGGCTGGGATTGATCGGTCCGCCACTCGCAGTGCTCGTATACGTCGTCTGGGCTCGCGTCACCAGCGCGGGCAGGAGGGCGAGCAGGGCGAGGGCGAGAACGCGGGAGAAATTTTTCATGGGGCGGTGATGGCTTTCGAGTCGCGAGGAGTAATCGGTGAAGCGCGGATTATGTCCAAGGGATTCCCTGAGTAGTTACACCCACTGCGCCGTTCGGCACCCGAGAGTTAGCGACGGACGATGAGCGCCGCGATGCTGGCGGTGAGGCGCTCTTCCGCGTGCTCGCCCCACACCGCCACCGAGAGCATTTGCGCCGGCTGGTCGGCCCGGGCTTCGGCCACGTGCTGGAAGCGCGCAGTCATCCAGCCCCGCCAGCCGACCGAATCGTTTTCCAACGGCCGGCCGCGCGACGGATCCCAAATCACAAAGCCCACTGCAAACTCCTCGCCGGTCCGCCGAAAAATGTAGCCGTGAAACGGGATTTCGCCGCCGGCCCAGCGCACGGGCACCGTGCCGATGGGGCGAAGCAGTTCGCAGCCGGACATCGGCAGGCAGACGGTCGGATTGTGCAAAAAGGGAATCGAGTGCGCCGCCTGCCCGCGCTGCCACTCGATATAGTAGGCGCCGATCGCGTGTTGCTGTTCGTCCTGCCACTCGCCCGCCGCAAAAAAATCCGGGCGCAACATTTCCCGCGCCGACTCACCCAGCGGCGCCGCGCGGAAATCCGCGCCCCCACTCGGGAAACGCACGCCCCATTGTGGCACGGTCGCCGCCTGGCGCGCCTCGCCCTGCCGATACCACCAGCGCGTGCCCACTTCGATTCCGCACAGTGCCGCGACCAGTGTGATGAGCCACACGAGCGCGGGGCGCGATCCGCCGACCCGGGCCCCGCGGGCCAGCGCGGGATCGGCCTCCGCCGCCACGCGGCCGCGCATTTTCCACGCCACCCATCCTGTCACGCCCAAGCTGGTCGCGAGCGCGAGCCACCCCGCGATGTCATGGGCCGCCTCGAGCGCCGGCTCGCCTCCGACACTCGCGCGCCACACCAACAGCAGAATTCGCAGAAAATTTCCCAACACCGCGGCCGCGATCCCCACCCCGACCAGTCCGATGCGCCGCGGCCACGCGAGCCGCAACCACTCACCGAAAAAGAGCGCCGCCATCACGCTGGCCTGCAGCGAGCGCATGCCGCCGCATGTCTCGTCGACACCCACCCACGTGTGCGCGAGTCGCAGCGTCGTCCCGGCGGCGAGCGCCGATACCCCCGACACGTAGGACAGCTCGGCCGCAGCCGACGCAAGCCACTCGCGCATCGGCCCGACAATTTTCAACTCGAGCAACGACGGCCAAGGCAGCGCGCCCAACAACAAAATCAACGGCCCGCCGATCCAGCGCACGCCCGCCCTCCCCGCGGCCAGCCACGCGCCACCGAGTGCCACGGCCCCGAGCACGGCGACATACCCCGCGACCGCCATCGGCCAGAGGGGAAACGGCGTGAGCAGCAACCGCAGCGGCAACGCGAACAGCACGAGCAACGCCGCCGCCATCCACCACCGCGCTCCGAGTCGATCGCGGGCGATGCCGTTCGGCCGTTCGGCCCAACGTTCCCACCACAAATACGCGACGAGCAGCGGAATCGCCCAGCCGTGTCCGAGATCCTGCGCTTGTGACCACGCCGCCGTGAGCGGCACGAGCGCGATCGCGATCAGCAACGCCGCCGCGATCCAACCGACGACCGCCACGCCCAGCGGCGGGCTGAGTTGGGGAGCCGGCCCGGACATCGTCAGATTTTCGACGGCGGCTTCGCGACGGCGGTCGCAGTTGCTTTGGCCGGTGGCTTCACCGTCGACGCCGGCGACGCGACGGGCCGCGTCAAAAATTCCCTGGTCTGCTCGATCAACTGGCGCTCCTCGCGCAACAGCGGAGCTTGGGCACTGAGCGCCGCATATTGGTCGAACTCGGCCTGGCGGCGGCTGTGACCGTAGACGAACGCCAGATAAGGCGCGCGCAGCGGATAGTCCCGATCGGCGGCGGAGAGTTTTTCCACCACCGCGCGCGCCTCGTCCGCCTTGCCGGCCTGGCTGAGCGCGAGCGCGTAGGTGGCCGCGTAGTTGGGATTGGCGGAATCGGCGAGATAGACCTCCTTGGCCGTGACCTTCGGCGCATCCCAATCCGACAACGGAGAAACGAGCAGCGAAAGCAGCGCCCAATCGTGGCGGTAAGTCTTCGAGGTCGGCGCAGAATTTTTCAGCACCGTCATTACCTCGAGCATTTTCTTGCCGTCGCCGCGCTGGCGGTATGCGCCCATCAAGGCCGCATGCGCCCACGCCTGCGCCGGATCGAGTTTAACCACGGACCACAACAAGGCCTCGGTCTCCTCCTCCCAGCGCCACGTGGTCGCGACGCGCAAGAGCACACGGGCGGTGACGGGATTGTCGCCCGCGGCGGCCATGGTCTCATCCCAGATTTGTTTGCGCAGCGTGACCTTCCGCGCGCCGGCCACGTGCGCGGCCATCGCCAGCCGCGCAACTTCCAGCGGGATCGGTCCCCACGCGCCCTGCTCGAGCAGCTTGCCAAATTGATCCCAATCCTTCGCGACCACCGCGAGTTCCATGCGAACTCCCGCGACCGCCGGCGTGCCCGCGATCGGCGCCGGCAGCGGGGCGAGCCAGCGTTCGGCTTCGGCAGACTTCCCCTGCACGATCAACCAGCGGACGAGTTCCGCGGCGGTCTCACCCGTCGCGGACGCCGCGGGGGTAAGCCGCGCGAGGACCGCATCGAAGGGCTGATGATCCACCAGCAACTGCACCGTCGCTTCATTCAACCGATCGGAAAACGTCGCGGCGGGATCCGCGCTGACGAGGGCGGCGAAACGCTTCGCGGCCGGCAGATCCTTCGCCACCAGCGCCTCGTTGAAGAACGCGCGATTCAGCGTGAGCGAAAATTTCGGGTTCTGCGCGAGCGTCTCCAATTCTTTTTTAGCGGCGGCGGATTTTTGTCCGTTGGGATGCTGGCGCAGGAGCATCGCGTGCAGCGCTCTCATGTCATCGTCGGGGGCCGCGATCGCCGAGAGCCGATCGAACAGCGCGTCGGCCATGGGGCGGTTGTTCACCCCCAACGCGTAGCCGAGATAGGCGCGGAGCACCGCGGGTTGCTCGGCTTGCGCGGACGTGAAACTGGCAAGCGCATCGCGCGCGGCGTTGAAATCGCGGAGCCGCAGCGCGGCCGTGATCAGCGCGAGCCGATCGGGCACCGAGTCCGGATTCTGATCGGCGATTTGGCGGCGGAACGACAGCTCCTGCGGCGACCCGACGAGCTGCAGCAAATCCGCCGCGACGCGAATCGCCTCGGGACTGCCCGGCACCGCGATCAACGCGATGTCGATTTCGAGCTTCGCGCTCGCCGGATCTTTTTGCGCGATGAATTCCTTCGCGCGGACCAGGGCTTTCTCCTGTTTCCAAACGTGATAGCGGCGCAAGAGCGGCCCGCTGACGGCCCCCCAGCCGAAGTAGGCGGCCACCGGCAGCGCCAGCACGACGAGGATCGTGAGGCGCCGGCGCAGACGTGACTTCTTACGAGATTGGAGCAGCAGCATGGAGAGCAGGAATTTGGACGCCATTGAACCGTGGTTTCGCGTCATAGGTGAGTCGAGCAGCATTCCGGGAGGAGTCCGTTTGATCTGTTATCCTGGAGGTCGGGGATGCGCTCCGACGCGTCAGGCACAATGCCAGACCGGCATTCGCTCCAAACCACGGCCCATTTCGCGACATCGCGCCCGCGATTCTTCCCGCGCGATGATCCATGAGTCAGGCGTTCCGACGCAGCGAGCCCCGCGAGTGCCGCCAGCTGCGACAAATTACCAGGGATGATGGGCACTAGCCACTGCGACGAAACCGGCGCCACCCCAATCGCGCGAGGCAGCCCGAGATGAGAATGGCGCCGTAGGTGGCGGATTCCGGGATCGGGCGGATTTCGTTGTTCGTCCAAGGCGCGTAGGGCGCTGCGATCCAAGTGGTATTGGCGGCGGAAAACCCCGAGTTATTGAACGTTATTTGTCCCAGGGCGCCCGACCCCTTCGTGTTGCGAGCGGCGATTCCCGCGGTCCCACCCACTGACCCCGTCGCATACCAGAAATCGGTTTCGCTCGCCCAATTGCTGATGGTGACCGAGACCCCTGCATCGATCAGAAGATTGGACGAGGTCAGGCTCGTCGCCGTGCTGGAGTTGAAATCGAGGATGGTATTTCCGGTGATGTGAATGGTGCCGAACGTGAGATTAACGTTGTTCCCGAGATCAATTTCCCCACCCGTGATGAGGAGGGTGAGAGCGGGCGCGCTGAAGCTGGTGGCAAACAGGAGGTGGCTGTTCGCGGCGCTGCCTACGCCGATCGCCACGCCATCGACTTGAAAGGTGCCGGACCCAGCGAGCTGGCCGGTGAAGGTCGTCGAGGTGCCGAGGGCAAAAAAGCTCTGCACTTTATTACCGGAATTGATCGTCAGGACGTTGCTCGCATTCGACGAACTCATTGGACCGGCCTGCACCAGAGTGTTGGTGCCGGCGACGGTGAGGTTGCCGAGGGTCAAGGTGATGCCGTCCAGCGAGCTGGTTTGATTGGTGCCGCCCAGCGTAAGGGTGCCGCTGTCAGTCTTGGTGAGGGTGCCGCCGATGCCGACGCCAGTCGCGACAGTTTGGCCGTTGATTACGGTGGTTGTCACGCTGCCGAGATTGAGCGCTCCGGTTGCGGTGACATTGCCGGCACCGCCGACCGTGAGGCCGAAGTGCGACGGGGCCGAGGGATCAACCCCGCCGGAGAGCGTGAGCGTGGTGCCCGGGCTGGTATTCTTGAGGCCGGAGGCGGAACCGAGGTTGATGGCGCCGGCGTAGCTGTTGCTGCCGCTGATGTTCTCAATCGCACCATTACCGCTGACACCCGTGCCATTGATGGTCGTGGCAAAGTTGCCGAGCGCGATATTCGCAGGCCCGGCGGCTTGGGCGAATTGGAGGCTCGCCCCGGTCGCGACGGTGGCCCCGGACCCCGACACAGCGCCGCTGTTGGCGAGTCGCACCGAGCCGGAGTTGACCGCCAGTCCGCCGCTGTAGGTGTTGCTGCCGGCGAGGGTGAGCACGCCGCTGCCGGAATACGTCAAACCGCTGGTGGAGGTGCTGCCGTTGGCGATTACGCCCGAAACAGTCGCACTCCCCGTGCCGTTGATGGTGAGGGTGCGGTTGGTGCCTGACTCAGAAAGATTCAACGCGGAAAACGTGACCGGGCCGGAGGCATTGTTCGTGATCGCGCGATTTCCGAGGCGGTTGGTCACAGTCCCACTGATCGTGAGCGCATTGGCTCCGCTTAGCGTGAGGTCGTTCGACAGGGTCACTGCCCCGCCAATGGCGAGCGCACCGGTCGCCGCCGACCAAGTCTGCACTGCTCCGACGGTGATGCCCGCGTTAATCGTTTGGGTGTTGGAGCTGCTGTTCGTCAGCAACGTGCCGCCGCTGCCACCGTCGTTCAATACGAACGCGTTTCCGCCGATGGTGAAGGCGGTGGCCCCCGCGCCAAACGTGATCTTGCCAAACGTTGAGCCAGCGGCGAGGTCGTTGTTGGGCGTTGGCCGAGTGGAGCCGGCGAACGTCAGGGTTGTGGTGGTCGCGCTCGTCGGAGCTTGGTTCGTGCTCCAATTTTGTTTTTTCGAGAAGTTAGTGTTGTTGCTGCCATTCCAAATGAACTGCGCACGAACGAGCGGTGCCACCGCGATTCCCGCGATCGTCAGCATCAACCATGCGACCGTTCTTTTTGCACAGTTCGTCCCTCTCCCGCCCGCGGAAAAAATGCGGGCGGGTCGGTCAAATCTGATCTGCTCATGAAGGTGCATAAAGAAGCGCTGCGCGAAACAGGGGGCAGATGCGCGATCGAGTCCAAGGCGCCCGGCCGGCCAGAGAGGCGACACCGCGGTGCCACCCGATAAGCCCGACCGACGATACCACCGGCCTTCGGTTACTACACTGGGGTCTTACCCGCGTCCATTACCCATCGTCCAGATGGCAGCGGATTCTGTGCGCATGTTGTCCCAGTCAGCAGATGCTAAAGGGGCTCAATTTTGGGCTGGGCAGAAAACGAAGCAGTGGGAAACGGCCAAGTTCATTTGCCCGGAAGAGTCGCCAATTCGAGAGCGTTCAGAAAACGAAGAGCCTCCTCACGACTTACCCCGCACATCGTGTCGACCGGTCTGAGACTCACGCACACGGCTGGGCGGTCGGGCCGGCCGAAGATCGCGCAGCGCAAATCCGGCAGGAGCTGCACGCAGGGAACGCCCGCCGGTTTGCCGTGCGGCATCCCGGGAATCGGCGAGGAAATCGATGGCGCGATACAGCAGGCGCCACAACCGGAACGACAGTCCATGAGAATGGTGGACGCTATTGGACTCGAACCAACGACCCCCTGCGTGTGAAGCAGGTGCTCTAACCAACTGAGCTAAGCGTCCGACGTGAGGGCGAGAACGTGGACATCCGTTTCCGACGAATCAATCATGTTTTCGCTCTGCGTTCATTCTCGGTGGGTGCGATAGCCGAAGCCCTGGTCGCCTGCGACGCCGTCAGAGCCGGGTAAACTTGCTTCAACTTGGTTGGGGTAGCGGCGAGCGCCAGCGAGCGGAAGAAAGACCACTCGCTGGCGCTCGCGGCTACGACCAACGGCCGAAGAATTGGCGACCGGGTGAGATTGATCAAACGCCCTGCGGGTTGCCGGAAGCGTCTACTTCTTCGTCACCACGGCACTTTTCCGTTTCGGGAACAGCTCGCGGCAGAGTTCGCACACCGTGCCGTTGCACCCGCGGGCCGTGCAGTGTTCACGTCCGTAGAAAATAATCCGCAGGTGCAATGCATTCCAGTGCTCGCGGGGGAAAAGTTTTTTAAGATCGGCCTCGGTCTGCTCGACGTTGCGACCGTCGGTGAGGCCCCAGCGCTGCGCGAGCCGGTGGATGTGGGTGTCGACCGGAAACGCCGGCACGCCGAACGCCTGCGCCATCACCACGCTCGCCGTCTTGTGGCCGACGCCAGGCAACTCTTCCAATTCTTCAAAGGTGCGCGGCACCGCCCCGCCGTGTTTTTCGACGAGGAGGCGAGAGAGGGCGGAAATGTTTTTCGATTTCGCCGGCGACAAGCCGCATGGCTTGATGATCTCGCGGATTTTCTCGACGGGCACGTGCATCATTTTCTCCGGCGTGTCGGCGAGCGCGAAGAGCGCGGGGGTCACTTTGTTCACGCCCTTGTCCGTGCTCTGCGCCGAGAGCAGCACCGCGACGAGCAGCGTGAACGCATCCTGGTGGTCGAGCGGAATCGGCGTCGCGGGATAAAGCTCCGCGAGCCGGCGATCGATCCAGGTGGCGCGCTCCGCGCGGGTCATGGCGATTTTTTCAGCCGCACTTTCACGTCCGCGGGCAGACGAGCGCTGGCGAGCCACGCCTGCGCAGCCACAGGATCGCGTTGCTGCCAGTAGGAAAAAGCGCCGGTCACCGCGCCCGTCTGCCCGGCGCCATCGGGCAGCGTCACGGCCCATTGCACCGCGGCAGCGGGTTCGTGTTGGGCCCACGCCGAACCGATCGTGATGAGCGCCATCACGCGCGTCGATTCGTTCGCGAGCGTTTGCGCCCACGCGATCGCCGTCTGTGGATCGCGCGCACCGATCAGGCGGGCATAGTGATCGACTGCGGGATTCTGCGCGAGGTCGGCCGACAACTGCGTCACATACGCGCCTGCGGCGGATGCATCCTGAGCGGTCCACTCGGTGAGCACATTGTTGAGCGCGAGGCGCGGCAGATTTCCCGCCGGCAGCGTCTTGATCCACGTCAGGGCCTCATTGTGATCGCGGGTGGCGAGCGCACGTGCGACATCGAGCGCCGCCAGCGTCTGCGTCTCGCCCGGCGGCAACTTGCTCACGATGGCGGCGGCAACCATCGGATCGGTCGGGGTGAGTTTCTGGAGGGCGGCCGTCAGCACATGCTCGCGCGCCGCGCCGGAGAGCGATTCCTGCGCGAGTTGAATCGCGCGCAACGGATCTGTCACGAGGAGGGTTTGCAGCGCGGATTCGACCGCGAAGACGCGATCCGGATCGGGAAGTTTCTGCGCCCATTCGAGCGCCGCGGAGACATCGCGTTGCGCCCAGGTGTCGGTCAGGGCGCGCACTGCGTTTTCGCGGCTGGCCACCGGCACGCGTGCGAGGTGCTGCACGGCCGCCACGACGTCCTGCTGGGCGAGCCGGGCAAACAGGAGATTGTAGAACGCGCCTTCATCGCGGTTCGTCACGAGTTCGCCCGCGAGCGAGAGCGCCCGATCCAGATCGTGCGATGCGATGAGATCGAGCGACATCAACACGCCTTGCGTGCGAAGCGTGCCCGCCGGCAACGCTCGAACGTAAGCCACCGCCGCCTCCGGGTCGTGCGCGAGCCAGCGCTGCAGCACGCGGGCAAATTCCTGAGCACGATTATGGGGATTCGGAAAGGCGCTCACGGCATCGAGCGACGAACGAAAATCCGCATTGGCATCGATCGCCGGTGCGACCGGGCCACCGACCGCTGGCGCCGGTGACGGAGCGACCGGCGAATTTGCCGGCGCGGCCGGCGTCGGTTTTGCCGCCATCTGCGCCGCTTCGTCCGACCCGGGTGAGCGCCGGCCCGCGAAGAACCAGATCGCCGCAAGGAGCAGGACGAGTCCGGCCAGCAGGGCAAAGCGGCGTGAGGCGGATGAAGACATCGGAGCGAGGTGAAAAACAAAATCCGGATCGCGCCGCGGGGCGCAATCCGGATTTCGAAGCAATCGACGACGGCTTACGGAATCGTGTCGAGCAGGCTGTTGCCGTTGAGCGTGAGCCGATCGGCGACCACCCCACCCTTGAGCACGCTGTTACCGTTAATGGTGACCGTGCCGTTGGGCGCGACGACGAAGGCGTTGACGTTCACGTTGCCATTGAGCGTAAAGCCGCCGGTCGCGAGATTCAGCGCGAGCCACTCGGGGTGATTCGTGTTGCCGATCGAGCTGTTCGCGTCGAAGCCGGTCGCGAGGTTGATGACGACCGGACCGACGATCTGGATGGCGGCGTTACCGTTGAGGGTGAAGCCCTGCAGATTGTAGACTGCTGGCGTGGTGGCGCCGGCGACACCGAGGATGAGCCCGCTGTTGCCGTTGACGGTGATCGCGCCGTAGGTGCCGGCGGGGATGGTGCGCGTGCCGGCGTTGCCGTTGAGCGTGAGGTTTCGGAGCGTGGCGAAATCGCCGATGCTGTCGCTCGCGCTGTTGAGCGAGACGCTGCGCGTCCCGGTCGGCGTCGGCGGCGCGTTGACCACCGGCAGCGTCACCGCGTCGATGCGGCGAATGACGTGACGGAGGACGGCGTTGCCGTTGAGCGTGATCGTGTAATTCGTCGGTGTCGCCGCGCCCGTTGCGTCGGTCGTGCCCGCGTAGGTCGGGTGACCGTTCAACTGCACGGTCGGCGCACCGGGCACGAGGATATCGCCGGAGACGTAGGCATTGCCGTTGAGCGCCATGCTTTCGGGCAGCAGCACTTGAATCGAACCGTCGAGACCGGCGTTCAAGCTGGGCGCGTGGCGCACGAGCACGGCGGTCGAGATGACGAGCGTGCCGGACACCGTGCCGCTGTAGTTCGCGTTGTTGATCGTGGCGACGACCGCGTAGGAACCGGGGAGCGTCGGCGCGGTGGCACTGCCATTGTAGGTGATGCTCACGGCGAGACCGGCGGGCGAGGTCGTGGCGGTCACGGACTTCGGCGTGCCATCGTAAACCTGCTTGAGATTGTTCAGCACCAGCGTCGCGCCGGCACTCGTGATCACGAGCGTGCCACTCGCGTTGCCGGTGTAATTCGGATCGGTCACGGTCGCGACCACGGCGTAGGAGCCGGCGGCACCCGGGAGCGCCGCGAGACCGTTGTAGGTCACGCTGACCGCGAGGCCGGACGGCGTTGTGGTGACCGTCACGGTTTTCGCGGTGCCGGTGTAGGGCTGCGTGAGGTTGCTCAACGCCACTGTCGCGGCGGCCTTGGCCACCGTGAAGGTTTGATCGACCGAGGTCGCGGCGGTGAAGTTGCCGTTGCCCGCCTGCGCGGCGCGCAAGGTCACGCTGCCCGCGCCGGTGATCGTGACGACGTTGCTGGCAACGGAGGCCGGGCCGCTGACCACGCTGAACGTGATCGGGAGACCGGACGACGCGCTCGCGGTCGGCGTGAACGGCGCATCTCCGTAGGTTTTGCCCGCGAGCGACGGGAATGCGATCGTCTGGCTGGCCGGCGTGATGGCGAGCGAGCCCGCGACATAGGTGAACGTATAGCTGTCGTCCGCTCCACCCGAGATGGTGATGGGATAGCTGCCGACGTTGCTCGTCGCGATCGCGGCGGTGGTGGCAACGGGCGCGGTGTCGATGACGCTCGCGGTGTCCGAGCCGATGAAGCCGGCGTAGCTGAACGTGAGGGCAGGATTCGCGGCACCGTAAATGCGCGTGGCGTTTTGCGCAGTGACGGTGAGCGTGGCTTTCGCGACGGCGAACGTGCGATCGACGTTCGGTGCGGCGTTGGTGTTCGCGTCACCGGCTTGCGCGGCGCGCACGATAACCGTGCCAGCGCTCGTGAGCGTGACCGTATTGCCCGCGATCGTCGCGGGACCATTCGCGATCGTGAATGTGACGGGCAGGCCGGAGTTGCTCGTCGCGCTGACGGCGAAGGGCGCGGCGCCGTAGGCCGTGTCGGCGAGCGCGGCGAAGGTGATCGCCTGGTTGGCTTTGCCGACGGTAAACGTCTGGTCGACGTTCGGCGCGGGATTGTAGTTCGCGCTGCCGGCTTGGGCGGCACGGACGACGACGTCGCCGGCGCCGGTGATTGTAACCGTGTTGCCCACGACCGTCGCGGGACCGCTGACGAGGCTGAATGTGACTGCGAGGCCCGAGTTCGACGAACCGCTCACCGCGAACGGCGCGTTGCCGTAGGTGACGCCCGCGATCGGATCGAAGGTGATCGATTGGTTCGCTTTGCCGACGGTGAACGACTGATCGACGTCCAGCGCGGCGCTGTAGTTCACGCTGCCCGTCTGCGAGGCGCGCACGATGACCGGGCCCGCGCCGGTGATCGTCACGGTGTTACCGGCGATCGTCGCCGGGCCGCTGACGAGATTGAAGGTCACCGCCAGTCCCGACGTGGCCGTGGCACTGACCGTGAACGGCGCATCGCCAAACGTGATTCCCGGAACGGGGTTGAACGCGATCGTCTGCGCGGCTTGCGCGATGACGAATGTGCCCGTCGCGGTGCCGGCGTAGTTCGCGTCACTCACGGTCGCGAGCACCGCATACGAACCGGCGTTGGTTGGAGCCGTCGCGCTCAGGTCGTAAGTGATCGCTGTCGTGAGATTCGCGGGCGTGGTCGTTGCGGTCGCAGATTTCGCCGTGCCATCGAA
Organism: Opitutales bacterium; assembly: GCA_038231575.1. Taxonomy (GTDB): domain Bacteria; phylum Verrucomicrobiota; class Verrucomicrobiia; order Opitutales; family Opitutaceae; genus CAITWF01. Next base: position 18,886 of record JBBRLB010000003.1, read on the forward strand.
GGTCGCGGTGAGATCGGCCAACGCGATCGTCGCCGTCGCTTTCGCGATGACGAGGGTGCCGCTCGCGGAGCCGGCATAGTTCGCGTCGTTCACGGTGGCGACGACGGCATAGGAGCCGGCGTTGGTCGGCGCGAGGGCGCTGCCATCGTAGGTGACCGTGGTCGTGAGGCCAGCGGGCGTGGTCGTGGCCGTCGCGACTTTCGGCGTGCCGTCGTAGGTCGCGGTCAAGTCACTGAGGGCGATGGTCGCCGTCGCTTTCGCGATGACGAGGGTGCCGGTCGCAGCTCCGCTGTAATTCGAGTCGGTCACCGTCGCAACGACGGCGTAAGAACCGGCGTTCGTCGGAGCCGTCCCGCCGCCATCGTAGGTGACGGTGGTGGCGAGGCTCGCCGGCGTCGTCGTGACCGTCGCGGCTTTCGGCGCGCCATCGTAAGTCACGTTCAAGTCGCTGAGGGCCACCGTCGCAGCCGCCCGGCTGATCACGAACGTGGCGCTCGCGGAGCCGGCATAGTTCGCGTCGTTCACGGTGGCGACGACGGCGTAGGAGTTCGCGTTGGTCGGCGCCGTCGCGCTGGCGTTGTAGGTGAAGCTGACCGCGAGACTCGCCGGCGTGGTCGACGCGGCCGCCGATTTCGGCGTGCCGTCGTAAGTGGCGGTAAGGTTCGTGAACGCGACCGCCGCAGGTGCCTTCGCAATCACAAACGTGTTGGACGCCGTGCCGGTGTAGTTCGGATCGGCGATCGTCGCGATCACGAGATACGAGCCGGCATGGGTGGGCGCGGTGCCCGTGACGCTGAAGATGAGATTCGTCGTCAAGCTGGCCGGCGTCGTCGTGACGCTCGGGGCGCGCGGCGCACCACTGTAAACCTGCAAGAGGTTGCTGAACGCAATCGTCGCCGTCGCCGGAGCGATCGTCAGAGTGCCGGTCGCGGAGCCGGTGTAGTTGGCATCGACGATTGTCGCGACGACGGCATACGAGCCCGCGTTGGTCGGGGCGGTCGCACTGCCATCGTAAGTCACCGTGGCCGGCGAAACCGCCGGAGTCACCGTAACCGTCGCGGCTTTCGGCGTGCCGTCGTAGGTGACGCTCAGATCCGACAGGCTCACGATCGCGACCGCTTTGTTGACCGTCAGTGAGACGGCGTTGCTCACGGCGTCGGGACCCGAGCCGTTGCTGGCCACGACGTCGTAATTTCCCGCGTCAGCCGTCAGCACGCTCGCGATCGTGTAGGTCGCAGCCGTCGCGCCGGCGATGGCGACCCCGTCTTTGCGCCATTGATAGAGCGGCGTGGGCGTGCCCGTCGCTGCGACGTTGAACGAGACGCTCGTGCCGACCGTGGCGGTTTGCGCCACGGGCTGCGTCGTGATCGTCACCGGAGCGAGCGTCGTGACCGTCAGCTTCACATCGTCGATACGCCAGTTGGCGGTGTTCGCACCGGGCGAGCCGGTGCCGTTGTAACCGTAGATGCGGAACGTGACCGGCGTGTTCATCGCGCCCGTGACGGTGGTGAACGCCGGGGTGCTGAGGCGCCACACGCTGTCGCTCGTAAATGTCCCGGTCGCCAGGGGCGCCGCAAAACCATCGACGCTGCTGTAGACCGCGAAGGCTTGCGGGGCGGTGCTCGTGCTGCGTGAACCGAAACTAATCGCGGTCGCCTGGAGCTGCTCGCCCGGCGCGGAGAGCGTGAACGTGAAATACGTCGACGTGGCGGCATTAAACGCGCCCGTTTTTGCCGCCGCGCCGGCATTGTTGGTGCCCGACGCCCCGGCATACGTGCCGTTCGAGCCGATCGACGCAGAGGTCGCCGTGAGCATGTCGGTCGTGCCGTTGTTGTTTCCCTGCGTGAACGTGCCGCCCGTCACGTCGGCCGGCAGGCCGCTCGTGGGATCGGCCGTGGTGAAGTCCCACGCGATGGTGCTGAACTGGGCGCGGCTCACGGTCACCTGCACGGCGGCGCTCACCACGGGTGAACCCACGCCGTTGGTGATGACGACATCGTAAGTGCCGCCGTCCGCCGGCTGCACGTTGGTCAGTGAAAGCGTCGCGGTCGCGGCCGAGGCATTGCCCGTGATCGCGACGCCGTTGTGGCGCCATTGATAGCTGAGTGGCGTCGTGCCCGTCGCCGCCACGGTGAGCGTCACATTGCCGCCGACCGACACCGTCTGCGCGACCGGGGCCGTGGTAATCGACGGAGTGGCGGGGTTGACGGTAAGCGCGACCGGCGCGCTGACCGCGGACGGATTGATGCCGTTCGTGACGACGACGTCGTAGCTGCCGAGGTCGGCTGCCTGCACGTTGCTCAGAATCAACGTCGCCGAGTTGGCGAACACGTTGCCCGTGAGATTGCTGCCGTTCTTGCGCCATTGATAGCTGATCGGCGCCGTTCCGGTGGCGACGACGCTGAACGTCGCACCCGACCCGGCCGACACGGTCTGCGCGATCGGCTGCGCCGTGATCTGCGGCGCGACGGCGGCGGCGGTGGTGAACGAGAAGGTGTAGTTCGATCCGAGGTGGAGACTGCTGCTGTTGTGCGCGGCGATCTGCGAGGAGAAGAACGCGATCGTAATCGTGTCGCTGTCCGCGAAGCGGAACGGTGGCGTCAGCGTGAAGGTCTTTTGATCGGTCGACGTGACGCTCGGGTTGATGGGACCGTTCGCCGCGCTCGTCATCGTGAACCAGGTGCCGACGACGTTGACGGCCTCACTAAACGTGACGCTCACCGGCAGCGTGGGCGCGACGAGCGTGGCGCCGGCGGTCGGGCTCGTGGCGACGAGTGTCGGCACCGGCGTGGCGGGCGCGAAGTCCACCCCGCGGAAAACTAAATTGGCGCCAGCACTGGTGAGCACGACCGGCACGACCGTGTTGCCGGTATCCGCGCTGAAATAAATCAACTTGTTGTTGGAGGATTCGGTCGTCGTCGCGGTAAGCACCGCGCCAACGCCGGTCGTCGAGTTGAAGTTGGAGAAGTCAACGGCGAGACCGCGGGCTCCGACGGTTGAGCCGGTTCCCGTTCCGAGAGTATACTGCAAGCTCCACGTTCCTGTGGTCAGCTTCCACTTCTGGATTCCACCGCCATTGGCCAGCGTGCGATCGTCCGCGATGTAGGCCCACGCGCCATCCGGGCTGATGGCGAATCCGTAGGGGCTCGCCGTGCCGGTGCCGCTGGCGGCCGTCGGGATCACCAAGGCCGGAGTCGTCGTCGTCGTCGGCAGTGTGCCTGCGGTTCCGACCCGCGAGACGCCCACGCCCGGCGTCGTGGAACCCGAGCTCACATAGAGGGTGCCGTTGTAAATCTCGATGTTCCGGAGGTTGGAACCATTGAGCGAGGTCACGGCGCCGGCCGCCGTGATGTAGGTAACCCCGTTGCCGCCACTCGCCCAGTAGTTCACGCCGTTCGAGGTGACGGATCGATAGGTGTTGCTCGAAAACATGTTCACCGCGAGCGGGGTCGACACGACGCCCGTCGGAGAAACCAAACCAATCGCGCGACCATTGGTCGCACCGCTGCTCGTCGCAATCGTGAGGGTTCCGATCGGCGCATTGTAACCCGGGACCACCAAGGTCGAACCATCGCTCGAAAGATTCAGGTAGCCCGCCGTCGTGCCGCTGCCGCTCTCGGTCAGGTCGAACGGTGTCGCGGTCGGCTGCGGCGCAGCAGACGGGAAACTGATCGTTTGCAGCGCCGTTCCGCCCGTGCGCGCATAAATCTGCACCGTGACTGGCGCGGACGTGCCACTCAGCGCCGTCGTCCCATCGCCGACGCGCTCGACCGCGATGTTCGGCGGGATCGCGCCGATGCTGAGGGTCGCCGCGGCGCTCGTGGCGGCCGGGTTGACGCCGTTGGTGACGACGACGTCATAGCTGCCCGCCGTGCCGGCCTGAATGTTGGCCAGCGTAAGGGAGGCGGCCGTTTCACCGGAGAGCGGGCTGCCGGCTTTACGCCATTGGTAACTCAGCGGAGCCGTGCCGACCGCCGAGACCGTGAATACTCCCGAGCTGCCGATCGGCAGCGTCTGCGATTGCGGCTGGCCGACCACCGTCGGCGCCGCAGGCGTCACCGTCAGGCTGACCGGATTGCTGACCACGGAGCTCGTGCTGTTGGTGACGACCACATCGTAGTTCGTCATGTCCGCGGTCTGCACATTCGAGAGGGCCAGCGCCGTGGTGGTCGCGCCGGAAACGTTTCCGGTATTGGTCAGCGCCGTCCCATTCTTGCGCCATTGGTAAGTCAGCGGCGGCGATCCGCCGGCCGTCACGGCGAACACCACATTGCTGCCCGCCGCGGCTGTCGCCGAAGCCGGCTGAGTCGTAATCGACGGAGGCAGGCCGGTGAGGGAGAGGACCGCGGCGTTGCTCGTGACCGCACCGAGAGAATTGGTGATAACCACGGTGTAGCCGCCGGCGTTGGCCGCCTGCACATTGATCAGGTTGAGCGTGGAGTCCGTCGCGTCGGGGATTTCCACGTCATCCAGCGACCATTGATAGGTGAGGGTCGCGTTGCCCGCGGCCGTCACGGAGAAGCTGGCATTGCCACCGACCGCGGTCGTCAGCGACACGGGTTGCACCGCGATCGTCGGAGCGCCGGTGGACAGTTGCCCGTCCACCACGATCTTCAGCGCGGCCGCGGTCGCCGCCGGCACCTGACTGAAAAACGTATAGCCCGTGTCCGCCTCGATCTGGGCGACTGACGTGACGAAGCTTTGCCACGGCGTGCTGCGCACGCCGGCGATATTGGGGATCTTGATCGTGATCACGCGGGTCGAAGTCGTGATGCGGCTGAGCGCCGTGCCCGCACCCTGCTGAACGATCACGGCGATTTTCCACGTGTAGCCGGGGATCGCGACGCCGCTCGCAACGCTCGTGCCGGAAAAGCCACTCGGCCCGCTGATGATCAGAATTTCATTGCCCAACGCCGCCTGCGATCGGGTGTAAGTCTCGAAGCTCGCCCACACACCCTGATTGTTGTCGGGCGTCTGCGGCACCATGTTCGACATGTAGAACGTCGCATCGTTGTCCGCGCGGGTGACGGTGCGATCGGCCGACGGCGACATGTGGCCGCGATCGTAACCCGAACCACTGTAGTCGGTCGTGAGCACTTGATAGAAGCCCGCGGGCAGCGTCGTGTCCTGAAAGAAGACGGAAGAGCGTCCGGCACTGCCGCTGTCGGCCGGCGTGTAGTCCCACGCGACCCAGTTCGCCTCGTGCGTGGTGTCGTTGTAATCCATCGCGTATTGCGGGCGCTGGATCAGATAGTGCGCGTGGTTGTTGGCGTCGGCGGTGGCGCTGGTCGGATTGCCCGTCTGCATCTGCAGCGCCGGGTCGATGAGGGCGCTCGCTTCGACGACGAGCAACAGGGTGACCGAAAACGTCAGCAGCTTTTGGAGTGAGCGGCGAAAACCAAGGCGGGAGCGGAGGGAGGGCATGAGGGGGAAAGGCGAGACAGCTTGGCCGGACAACGCAGGTTGCCGGCGGAAAAGAAAGAATGTGACGCGACGATCAGCGGGGGCGCGCAGCGCCCGATGAAATCAACGCGAGGCGGGCGGCCTATGATTCGATTGCGCACCGGGGTAGCGAGCGTGCGATGCGCGGGATCCGCGTGAGACGCGGTCACCGGCTGGCCCACTCAACGTGCCCACCTTACTCCGACGGGTGAAAATGCAATCACGAGAAAACACTGGCCAAAGTGAGAATCCTCCCGGAGCACCGCGTCAACTCCGTAGCGTGACGATAGGGTGAATTACCGTCACCTGGCCAGTAGTGCGAGATGCACGGTCCATCAGTGAACCATCAGCCCGCACCGCCCGATCAAATCGCGGTTGCGCAGCACCGTCCCTCGCCTACGGTTCGCCTTTCGTTCCATGACTTCCCTGCGCGATCTCCTCGCTCCCACCGACACGTTTGCCCGCCGTCACCACGGCGCTGATGCCGCCGATACGGCCGCGATGCTCGCCGAGCTCGGCCACACGTCACTCGAAGCGCTCGTCGACACCGCCGTGCCGCCGCACATCCGGCTCGGCCGCGCGTTGAATCTCCCGGCGGCCCTCAGTGAAAGCTCCGCCCTCGCCGAACTGCGCGGTATCGCCAGCGAGAACAAGGTCTTCCGCAGCTTCATCGGCACCGGCTACTACGACACCCACACACCCGGCGTCATCCAGCGCAACATTCTTGAAAACCCGGGCTGGTATACCGCCTACACGCCTTACCAGGCCGAGATTTCGCAGGGCCGACTCGAGGCCGTGCTGAATTTTCAAACCGTCGTCACCGAACTCACCGGCCTCGAAATCGCCAACGGCTCGATGCTCGACGAAGCCACCGCGGCCGCCGAGGCGATGATGATGTGTCACCGCCTCAACGAGGGCGACGACGACGCGCACAAAACTTTCTTCGTTTCCGACGCCTGCCATCCGCAGACCATCGACATTGTGCGCACCCGTGCCACGCCCCTCGGCGTTGAAGTGATCGTGGGCGATCATCACACGTTCACGCCCGCGGCGAACTGCTTTGGCGTGCTCGTGCAATACCCCGACACCACCGGTTCGATCCACGATTTTGAAAGCTTCTTCGCCGCCGCGCACGCCGCGGGCGCCTTCACCATCGTCGCGACCGATCTGCTCGCGCTCACGTTGCTGCGGGCGCCGGGCGAATTCGGCGCCGATGTCGCGGTCGGCTCCGCGCAACGCTTCGGCGTGCCGCTCGGTTTCGGTGGACCGCACGCCGGCTTTCTCGCCACGAAGGATGCGTTCAAGCGCCAGATGCCCGGCCGCCTCGTCGGCGTTTCGAAGGACGCCCAGGGCGATCCCGCAATGCGCCTCGCGCTCGGCACGCGCGAGCAACACATCCGCCGCGACAAGGCCACGTCGAACATCTGCACCGCCCAGGTGCTGCTCGCGGTGATGGCGTCGATGTATGCGGTCTATCACGGACCGGCCGGCCTGAAAAAAATCGCCCAGCGCGTGAAACTCCTCACCGAACTGCTCGCGATCGGCCTGCGCACGGTGGGCGCAAAGGTGAACCCCGCGCCGGTCTTCGATACGCTCACCGTTTCGAACGTCTCCGCCGCGCGTGTCCATGCCGCCGCCGCCGCGAAAAAGTTCAACCTGCGCGTCGTCAATGAAACCAGCGTCGGTATTTCGATCGACGAGACGACGCGCGTCGAGGACGTGCAGACGCTCCTCATGTTCTTCCGTAGCGACGAGCGCCAGCGAGTCGAAGACCTTCCACTCGCTGGCGCTCGTGGCTACGAGGAAATCGCCGACTTCCCCGCGCCCTTCGCCCGCACCTCGGCGTTCCTCGCGCATCCGACCTTCCAGCGCTACCACACCGAGCACGAGATGCTGCGCTACATGCGCCGCCTGGAGGCCAAGGATCTTTCGCTGGTGCACTCGATGATTTCGCTCGGCTCGTGCACGATGAAGCTCAACGCCACGAGCGAGATGTTTCCCGTCTCGTGGCCCGAGTTCGGCGCGCTGCATCCCTTCGCGCCCGCCGAGCAAACCCGCGGCTACCAAAAACTCTTCCGCGATCTCGAGACGTGGCTCAGCGAAATTACCGGCTTCGCCGCCGTCTCGCTCCAGCCCAACGCCGGCTCCCAGGGTGAATACGCCGGTCTCCTCGTCATCCGCGCCTATCACGAATCGCGCGGTCAGGGTCACCGCAACGCCTGCCTCATCCCCACGAGCGCGCACGGCACCAATCCCGCCAGCGCCGCGATGTGCGGCTTCACCGTCGTCCCCGTCGCCTGCGACCCCAACGGCAACATCGACGTCGCCGATCTCAAAACGAAAGCCGCCGCCCACGCGCACGATCTCGCCGCGTTGATGGTGACTTATCCGAGCACGCACGGCGTGTTTGAAAGTTCGATCAAAGACATCTGCGCCATCGTCCACGAAAACGGCGGCCAGGTTTACATGGACGGCGCGAACATGAACGCGCAAGTCGGCCTCACCTCGCCCGGCCACATCGGCGCCGACGTCTGCCATCTCAATCTCCACAAGACGTTCTGCATCCCGCACGGCGGCGGCGGTCCCGGCATGGGCCCCATCGGCGTCGCGAAACATCTCGCGCCCTTCCTCCCCGGCCACCCGGTCGCGCAGGTTTCCTTCGCTCAGCTCTCCGCTCTGAGCGCTCAGCCCCATCCGATCGGCGCCATCAGCGCCGCACCCTACGGCTCGGCTTCGATCCTCGTCATCTCGTGGATGTATATCCGGATGATGGGCCCCGACGGCCTCACCGAAGCCACGAAGAAAGCGATCCTCAACGCGAATTACGTCGCGCACCGCCTCGAAAAATTCTTCCCCGTCCTCTATCGCGGCAACGCCGGTTGCGTAGCCCACGAGTGCATCGTCGATCTGCGCGGCTGGAAAAAGCACGGCCTCGAAGCCGAGGACGCCGCGAAGCGCCTCATGGATTACGGCTACCACGCGCCGACCCTCTCCTTCCCCGTCCCCGGCACGCTCATGATCGAGCCGACCGAAAGCGAAGCGAAGTCCGAGCTCGATCGTTTCTGCGACGCGATGATTTCGATCCACGGCGAGATGCAGGCCGTCGCCAACGGCGAGTCGGACAAGACTTCCAACCCGCTCAAGCACGCCCCGCACACCGCGAAGGTGGTCTGCGCCGACGAGTGGTCGCGCCCCTACTCCCGCGAACTCGCGGCCTTCCCCGATCGTTTCACGCGCGCCAGCAAGTTCTGGCCGAGCGTCGGCCGCGTCGACAACGTCTACGGCGACCGCAATCTCGTGTGCTCATGCGTGGGGATGGATGCCTACGCCGAGGCGGAAGCGTGAGGGGCCTGCCAACAGCCCGGTGAATCGCCGGCGAGCAGCGAACGCCGCTCGGGGTCTGGCCCATTGCAAGGGCGGCACTTGACTGGATCGCTTATGGTAGTATTGCACTACACATGCCTCCCGCCTTGACCGGTTATCTCAGTGTTCGCTCAGTGCCGAAGCGGCTCGAAAGCCGCCTCGTGGCTGAGGCGCGCCGCCGTCGCGTCTCGAAATCCCAACTCGTCATCGAGGCGCTCGACCGCCACCTCGCGCCTGCCGCGGGGCGGCCCGCGCGGCCCGACCCGGCGCAGTTCTTCGCCAAGCACCGGATGACTTCAGCCGACCTCGCCGTTCTCGACGCCAGCATGGCGGCCCAGCGCCCGATCGACCCCGCGCTGTGGCGATGAAGCTTGTGCTCGACACCAGTGCTTACAGCCTGCTGGCGCGCCGCCACACCGACGCGGCCGCAGCCGTGCGCGAGGCCACCCGCCTGTTTATTCCGGCAATCTGTCTGGGCGAACTGCACACCGGCTTTCGTAAAGGCGCCCGCCCGGTGGAAAATCTTCGTGTGCTCGAAAATTTTCTTTCCACTTATGAAGTAGCCGTGGTGGACGTGGATGCCCACGTCGCGGAAACCTACGGCTCCATCCACGACGCGCTGCGCCGCGCCGGCACGCCGATTCCAACCAACGATCTCTGGATCGCCGCCTCGTGCCGCTGCCTCGACGGCGCGCTGCTGACCTCCGACCGGCATTTCGAACTGGTGCCCGACCTGTCGTTGCGGCTGATTTCTCCCAGCTAATTTTTCATCCTGCGACGCTGCGCCGCGCAAGGAACTCGCGGCCTTCCCCGATCGCTTCACGCGCGCGAGCAAATTCTGGCCGAGCGTCGGCCGCGTCGACAACGTCTACGGCGACCGCGACCTCGTCTGCTCGTGTGTGGGGATGCCCGCGGGCAGTCCCAGCCAGTCGTCAGTGCGGTCTTGAAAAGGACCACCTTCACTTCCGTCGAGTCCTGAATTCGGGAGGCGTCCATGCGACGGATGATGCATCCGCCGTGAGAAATTTCCTCCCGGTCTTGAAAACAATGCACGATCTCGTTCACGGCTAGTGGGCCGGTCACGCGTTGAAGCACCTGCACAACGTCATCTAACGGAGTCAGGGTCAGTCTGGTGTCGGTGCCATCCTGCACCTGCACGACGAGCACGGGTTTCACGGTCTCCTTTTCTTTTTCTTTCGTGCAGTAGGATTCCCAGCGCTGGCAAAAATGCATCCATTTCTCCGCCGCATTCTGCAGGTGCGTGAGGTCGCTTTGCACGGATTCTGACTTGTTCGTCGTGACGATGATCAAATCCTTCAACAGACCACTTTGCCGCACCATTTCTGGAGTGATGTTCACTGGTCGCTGAGTGCGCGTCGTGTTCCCGAGCAACTCCGTGAACCGCTGCGGCGTAGCACTCATGCCGAGCACCAACGGCACGGCGGGCAACTCATCTGCGTCCGATCCCGTGATAAATTTCTGCATGATCGGCTTGCGGGATTTTTCGGTGACCCCGGCGCCGCGGTGCGCCTCGTCGATGATCAGGATAAAATCCTCCGGCCCGGCCGCGATGGTGTTGGCCACGGTTTGCCAGAACGTGAAGGTCTTCTTGTCTCCACCCTTGGTCAGCAGCTTGTCTTTGCCGAGGAGCTGCGTGTTGATGAAATAGACATGGCCCGGAACGAGGCGCTCCTGATCGAACGTGTCGCTCTCCACCGGTATCAACCGATGCAACGGCATATGATCACCCGCCGCGTTTAGTTTGCTCAGGCTTTGTCGATTCAGCTCTGGCGAATCCGAGAGCCAGAGGAAGATCGTGTTCGGTCGCGGGGCGATGCCATCGGCACCACCCAAAGTCCAGTCGATCACCGCTGCCACCGTGATCGTCTTGCCTGAGCCGGTTGGCGCACTGAGCACGATCGCTTGGGGTTCTCCGTTGCGCAGATCGCTGCGGGCCGAATCCAATTTGGAGAGAATGCTGCGCGCCGAGGTGACCTGAAAATCTTTGAGTTCAATCTTCATGGCGTAGGGCGTCAGTGATTCAGCGCGTCCTGCGTGTTGATACGGAAATTTTCCAGGTAGCTTTTGTAGAGCTGCACGCAGTCATATTTGCGGCCGAGCGTGCGCCGCATCTGGCCGAAATTTTCTTCACTATCTGTAACGAGGAAGATCCATTTGATATCATCTCGCTCGGCCAACTTCTCGCGGAAGGCGCGGAACTGCTTTTCCTGAATCAACACCGCGAAGGGTGAATGCTTGGGCAGGAACCACGGCGTGGAACCTTTGGATTCCTCTCGCTCACCCCGACATCCGGCGACCATCCACAGGATCGGCAAGATGGCCTACTGCGGGCGGCATCCCTCAAGAGCGAAAGCGGTGTGGAAGGGAATGGACGGATTGCGCATGACCATCCCCAGTTCGCACTACCGTTAGTAGGGTGTAAAGCATAACACTACCAATGCTCGGGTGTCGGGCGGCGCGGGCTCCGGCTAATCTCGACCGTGGCAAACGAGATGGCGAAGCGCCTGCTGGCGCGAATCAAAGAACTCCGGGAAGCCCTCGGACTCAGTCAGGAGGCGTTTGCCGAAAAAGCCGGGCTCACCTATAAATACTACCAGAAGGTCGAAGCCGGCCGGAAGCGCGACATCCGCCTCTCGACCTTGGAAAAACTGGCCAAAGCCTGCGGAGTAGAGCTGTGGGAACTGCTGAACTTCGAGGCCGGGCCACTGGCTGTTGGCGAAGATCCTCCGGCGGTGCCCGCCGCCAAACCCGCCAGCCGTCGCAAAGGCCGACGCAAGGCGTAAGGTAGGCACACTATTTCTCCACCGCGCGCGTCGGCTGTGCCGGTGGACCCGTTGACACTGCGCGACCGCCGGCCCACCCTGCCCGCGTCATGGCCAAGCCGCACAAAGTCGAAGAGCCCGCCGCGTCCTACGGGATCACGCCGAAAAAGTCGGCGCGCGCGGTAGCGCCTGCGAAGAAGACATCTGCGACCCGCGCTATTCGTTACGTGGACGACGCCGCTTTTCGCAAAGCGGCTGACAAGGTTTTCAAGACTCACGACGAGCTCTTCCGGAAACTCGCCCAGTGAACGATGAGCCGGTCTTTCTTTCCCGTGACCAAGTGCTCGCCCTGCATCGCGTCTCGTTAGAGCGGCATGGCGGGCTCGACGGCCTGCGCGATCCCGGGCTGCTGGACTCCGCCCTGATGCAACCGGAGGCCACTTACTTCTACGGTGACGGCGACGTGAGCGCCATCGCGGCGGCCTACGCCTTTCATCTTGCCCAAAACCAACCCTTCATCGACGGCAACAAGCGCACCGCGGTGGGCGCAGCCCTTACTTTTCTCGAAGGCAACGGCGTCGACACCGACGGATTTGATGGCCGCAAACTCTACGACGCCATGATTGCCATCGCCGACAGGCGCCTCGACAAGGCTGGTCTTGCTGCGGTGTTTCGCGCGCAGCTCTCAGGGTGAACGGTCTTGAGCAACGGAGTTTTGAACAGAAGAAAACGAAGGGAACGAAGCCTCAGCCTTGGCTCTCCGGCGTCTCTGCAGACAGGTTCACCCCACGCCTTCAGCTTCTTCGTTTCCTTGATTACCTTCTGTAAAATGATCAGTGCCTGGTCAGGCCCGCCTCACACCAGCCACGTCTTCAGCGACGTAATCCGGGGGAACGACGCGGGCAGCTTTTCCCAGTTGTCGCCGCTGTCGCGCGAATAAAACAACTCGCCGCCCGTCGTGCCCATGTAAACGCCAGCGGGCGTCAGCGGGTCGCTGGCCATCGCGTCGCGCAGCACGCCGACGAAATGATCTTTCTGCGGCAGACCTTTCGTCAGCGCACGCCACGTGCGGCCGTGATCGCGCGTGCGCCAGACTTTCAGTGCGCCGTCGGGCACCACGCGGTTGTTGTCCGCCAGCAACGGCACGACGAACAAATCGTGCGCCGTCGCGGCCATCGGGAAACCGAAGTCGTGCGGCAGACCGGCGGAAATTTTCGTCCACGTGTCGCCCGCATCCACCGAGCGAAACACGCCGCCGTGAAATTGCAGCGCGAGCGCGCCGGGCCGCGACGCATCGAGGACGATCTTGTGCACGCAACGGCCCATGTCGGGATCCTTGATGAATTCGGGCGCGACGTTGTGCAGCCCCTGGTTGCAGAGTTTCCACGTCTCGCCACCATCGTCGGTGCGAAACACGCCGGCGGACGAGATCCCAACCCAGAGGCGCTGCGCATTCGTCGGATCGACGACGATCGAGTGCAGACACAAGCCGCCAAAGCCCGGCGTCCAGCGTGGGCGGGTCGGATGGTTCGTCAGGCCGGTCAGCTCGGTCCACGTGTCGCCATCGTCGCGACTCACGAACAGCGCGGCATCGTCGACGCCGGCATACCACGTCTTCGGCTGCGAGGGATGCCCGGGCACGATCTGCCAGATGTGTTTCAATTCCGCTTTCGAACCCTTCGCGAATTTCGGATCGAGCTTCACGCCTTTCCACGTCGCGCCGAAATCCTTTGAGATGCGAATGGTGGGCCCGTGCTCAAAATGTCCGGTGCCGGCGAGGATGCGGCCCTTGCGACTGTCGCCGCACAAACTGAAAACTTCCCAGCCACCGAGATGCGGCCCCGTGAGTTTCCACTCGGTGCGCGCTTCATCGCCGTGATAAAGAAACACGCCCTTCACCGTGCCGATGAGCAGCACGAGCTTGCGGGGGGCAGGGGTTCCCTTGACCATGGCGGGTGGGTTTGACGGGAATCTCGTCCTCGCGCGAGACGTTTTCTTTCCGGCTTTCAACTTCTCCGCTTCGCCCTTCAACTTTCCACCTCGTGAAAATCATCCGCCACCTCACCCCCAGCGGCCCCGCTTATGCCGCGCTCCAACCCGACGGCTCCGCTCGCGAAATTTCCGGCGACATTCTCGGCGACTTCCGCGTGACCGACAAAGTCGTGCAACCTGGCAAGCTCCTCGCGCCGATCGTGCCGACGTGCATGCCCGCGATCGGGCTCAACTACGCGAAGCACGCCGCCGAGGGTGGCAAGCCGCCGCCGGTGCGCCCGATGTGGTTCATGAAACTGCCCGGCACGCTGCAAAACCCCGGCGACCCAATCACATTGCCCGCGTCGCAGCCCACCACACAGCCCGACTACGAAGCCGAGCTCGCGATCGTCTTGAAGCAGGACGCCCGCAATCTCACCAAGGCGAACGCGATGGACTACGTGCTCGGCTTCACGTGCGCCAACGACGTCAGCGCGCGCGACTGGCAGCGCGAATTCGGCGGCGGCCAGTTCTGTCACGCGAAGAGCTTCGACACGTTTTGCCCGCTCGGCCCGGTCATCGTCACACCCGACGAAATCGGCAACCCGAACGCGCTCCGCATCCGCTCGATTCTCAACGGCACCGTCATGCAGGACTCCAGCACCGCCGACATGATCTTCGACGTGCCGACCGCACTCGAATTTCTCACCGCGGACAAGACACTGCCCGCTGGCACCGTGATTCTCACGGGCACGCCCGAGGGTGTCGGCTTCGCCCGCAAGCCCCCCGTGTGGCTCAAAGCCGGCGACACGATCTCCATCGAAATCGAAAAGATCGGCACGCTGACGAACCCGGTGGTTTGAAGATCGAGGCTGGATCGTTGTAGGCCCGGCCGGTGGCCGGGCTCAACCGGCCACCGGCCGGTTCTACATTTCCTGCACAGCCGCGGCCGCCCCTCACCGCGCCGGCTTGAGATGCACGTCGGCGAAATCCAAGAACACCTGCCAATCCTCCGGCGAAACGATGTGGGGACCGGTGTGATAGTAGAAGCCGATCGAGCCCGTGATGACCGGTGTCTCCGTCGCGGGCATTTCCGTCACGCCCAGGCCTTTTTTGCCGAAGAGCCGGTAGACGGGCTCCGCGGCGATGGCCGCCAAAAATTCTCCGCGCGGATCGGCGCCGAGATCCGTGGTGCCCGCCGTGAGAAAGACGGGATGCGGGGCATTGAGGGCAATCAACTCGTGCGCATCGACTGGGAGATCGTTCCAGTGGTCGAGGTATTTTTGGAAATTGCCCGCGAACCACCACGGGAAGCGAATCGCGATGTCATTGACCGTCTCGCCGAAGTCGCGCCGCGACAGCGCCGAACCCATCTCGCCGGCGCACGCGGCGAACACCAGCGCGAAGCGCGGGTCGCGCGCACCGGCCCACAGCGCGGTTTTGCCGAGCCGGGAAAATCCCATGAGCGCAACCCGCGACGGATCGACCGCGCGATCGGTGACGAGAAAGTCGAGGGCCCGGCTTGCCGCCCAGCCCCAGACGCTGAACGCGCCCCACTCATCCGCCGCCGGCTTGGTCTGGCCGGGCGCGTAGGCGAGCGCTTGCACGCCGCCCGTGTGGCTCGTGGGAACGTCGGGCTGGATATCGGTGTAACGCAAAATCGCATAGCCATAACCGCGCGCCATCATCTCGGACGCCGGGCCGATTTCGGTCGGCCGCGCCCAGCCGGGCCGTTTGGCCGCTTCGTTTTCCGCCTCCGTCGGGACCTGCGCCGAGTCGGAAAAAAACGAGAGATGCAAAATCACCGGCACCGGGCCGCGCGCGCTGGCCGGCAGGTAGAGATTCATCTTCACCTTCACCTTCAGCGCCGATTCGCCCTCGCCGAATTTTCCGACGACGAGTTGACGCGTCGCCTTGCCGGCGAGCGCGCCCCTCTCGGTCTCGACGACTTCCCATGAAACCTTCGGTGCGCGCGGCGGCACGCGGCCCAGAATTTCGTTTTCGTAGTGCCGGATGAGCTCCGGACGACGCTGGCTGGTCCAGGTGTCGGGATCGCGAACCCGCTGGCCGTTCTCCAGCAGGAGCGGATCGGGCAGGGTGTAGGTGCCGACTTTTGACTCGTCGTAATTTCGCGCGCGGAGCGGAGGGGCCGGGCTCGGCGCGGGTTCCGCCCCGCCCAGCAGGCCCTGAAGCGAAAGCGCGGCGATGATTGAAAACGTGAGCCGAAGTGCGGGGGTATTCATTCGACGATCGATTCGCTTCACGTTGGGCGATCCGCCGGTGCCGGCAATCGCGAATACCCCAGAAGCCTCCCTCGGCGTTTGTAACGTAATACGTTACAAACAGGATTGCGGCTCACGCGGGGTTTCCCCCGGCTCGAGCAGGTCAAGGTCTCTGACCTGCCGCGGCCCAGGCGTGGCAAGCGCCGGGTTTTCGTCGCCCGCTATTCTGCCAGTCCGTGACTGCGAGGAACAAAGCCGGACTGTCACGCCCGGATTTGATTTCTGTTTCACCGCCCGGCGCGCCAGTTTCGGGCCGCCCCATGAAAAATAATCTGCTTCGCGCCCTCGGCGCGTTTGCGCTCTGCTCCGTCGCGTCCGTCATGCCCGCCCAAACCGCCCCCGCCTACTCGTTTCCGCCCGCCGACCTGATGAACATCGGGGTCTACTATTATCCCGAGGCCTGGCCCGCGGCCCAGTGGTCGCGCGACATGGCGAACATCAAAAAACTCGGGATGGAGTTTGTCCACCTGGGCGAATTCGCGTGGGCCTTCATGGAGCCGACCGAGGGTTCCTATGATTTCGCGTGGCTCGATAAAAATATCGAACTCGCCGCCGCCCAGGGCCTCAAGGTCGTCCTCTGCACGCCAACGCCGGCCCCGCCGATCTGGCTTACGGAGACGCATCCCGAGGTGCTCATGGTTGACGCCGCCGGTCGCACGCAAGTCCACGGCACGCGGCAGCACGCAACGTGGAGTTCTCCGGTCTATCGCGATTACGTCGAGCGCATCGTCAACGAACTCGGCCGTCGCTACGGCAAGGACCCGCGCGTGTGGGGCTGGCAGCTCGACAACGAACTCACGCACTATGGCAAGGAGCCCGACTTCAGCGCGCCGTCGCAGAAAAAATTTCAAGCGTGGCTCCAGAAAAAATACGGCACGATCGACGCGCTGAATCGCGACTGGGGCAACGCGTTTTGGTCGCAGATCTATCAGCGCTTCGATCAAGTGCGGCTGCCGAACCCGCAGGAGTTCGTCGCGCAGTTCAACCCGCATCAGATGCTCGATTCGCAGCGCTGGTTCGCCGAGGAAACCGCCGACTACCTGCGGTTCCAAACGAATATCCTCCGCAAATACTGCGGTCACAACCAGTGGATCACCACGAACCACATCCACAATTTTTCCGCGGTGAACCCCGCGCTCAACGCGAAGGATTTCGATGTCGTTTCGTGGACGCTCTATCCCGTCCACGGCAACGCGAACCGCGGCCCGCTCGGCTTTCGCCTCGGCGATCCGGCGGTGCTCACGTTTGCGGCCGACTTCATGCGCAGCCTCAACGGCCAGGCCGGCCTCATGGAGCTGCAGCCCGGCCAGGTGAATTGGGGCGAGGTCAATCCGCAGCCCTACCCCGGCGCCGTGCACCTGTGGATCATGCGCGCGTTTGCTGCCGGCTCGAAATTCGTCTGCACCTATCGCTATCGCCAGCCGCTCTCCGGCGCGGAGATGTATCACTACAGGCTCGTCGGCCCCGACGGCGTCACGCCCACCAATGGCGGCGAACACTACGCGCAGGCCGCGCGCGAACTCGTCCAACTGCGCGCCGCCGCGAAACCTGGCGCGCCCCTCCCGCCCGCCTACGCCGCGCGCCGCACCGCGATTCTCTATAGCTACGAAGTCCGCTGGGATCTCGACAACCACAAGCAGAACAAGGCGTGGGACAGCTACGAGCATCTGCTCAAATATCACCGCGCGCTCTCCCGCGCCGGTGCGCCCATCGACGTCATCACCGAGGACAAAGATTTCTCCGCCTACCCCTTTCTCATCGCCCCTGCCTACCAGCTCCTCGACGCCCAACTGGTCGCGCGCTGGAAGACCTACGCGGAAAACGGCGGCCATCTCATCCTCACCTGCCGCACCGGCCAAAAAGATCGCCGGGGCTTTTTGTGGGAGGGCCCGTGGGCCGCGCCGATCCTCGATCTCATCGGAGCGAAAATCAAATTCTACGACACGCTGCCCGCGCCAAACGTCGGCCACGTGAAAGCCGGCGAGCAATCGCACGAATGGGCGACGTGGGCGGACGTGCTTGAGCCCCTCGACCAGCCTGGGGCAGGCCGCGTGGACACGCTCGCGACCTATGCCGACCAGTATTACGCCGGCGGTGTCGCAGCCACCACGCGCAAACTCGGCAAAGGCAGCGTGACCTATATCGGTGTCGACTCCACGAGCGGCTCGATCGAGGCGCAGCTCGTCCGGGGCGAATTCGCGCGCGCCGGTGTGGCCACGGAGAATTTCCCCGAAGGCTTCGCCGTCGATTTCCGCGACGGCCTGTGGATCGCGACGAATTTCACCGCGAACGCCGTCGCCGCGCCGATTCCCGCCGGCGCGAAAATTCTCCTCGGCACGGCGAGCGTGCCGACCGCGGGTGTGACGGTGTGGCAGCAGTGACGCGTCCAGCCCGAAAGCTGGTCTCGGCCATGAGACCGGCTTCCGAAGACGATTCGCCGCGGCTTAGTAGCCTTCGGTTTTTTGCTGCTGGCCGACGTCTTTCTGCACGCGGCCGACGGCTTCTTGCACGCGGCCCCGGACTTGCAGTCCGACGTTGCGGGTAATTTTGCCGGCGACGGCCTTGACCTTGCCTTTGACGATGTTGGCTTCACCAGCGGCTTTGTTACGAGTGCTCACTTTCATTTTGAGGGAGGGTTGAGGAGATTTAATGGTTACGTGACGCAAGCGACCGACCGAGTGCGCACCCCGCAGTTCCATGCGACGCACGGGCTGTTTAACCCACCCGCACGTCACGTGGCTTGCGCCTCGCCCAGATTTCCGCCGCGATAGATGAGCCACTTCGCCCGATGACCGACCAAAAATCCAACGATCCGCTGCACGGCGTTACGCTTGAGCGCATCGTCACCGAGCTTTCGGCGCATTTCGGCTGGGAGGAAATGGCGCGGCGCGTGCCGGTGCGGTGTTTCGAATTCGATCCCAGCGTGAAATCCAGCCTTACGTTCCTGCGCAAGACGCCGTGGGCGCGCGCGAAGGTCGAGGACCTGTTTGTGCGCTGGAAACTGACGGGCAGTTGATCCGTCCCGGAAAAATTTCGGCCGCCGATGAACAAAGTCCACCTCCCTGATCTGCCGTGGGACGAGTTGCACTCGCCCACGAAAAAATTCCACTCGTTCTGCCGCAACCTCTCGATCGCGCTCGGTGGCATCCGCAACACCGGCACGTGGGGTGGCGGGCATCCGTTCGATCTGCAGGTTCGGCGGCTCCCGGCGGGGGCAGCGGTCTGCCCGTTTCACTTGCACGTGGGCCAGTGGGAAATGTTCGTCGTTCTCGCCGGCCAGGGCGAGGTGCGCACCCCCGAGGGCTGGCACGCGGTGAAAACCGGCGACGTTTTCATCCACCCGCCGGGCGTGCCCCATCAATTGAAGGCCGCGAGCGCGGGAGAACTGGAGGTCCTGATTATCGCCGATAACCCGCCCGTCGACTGCTGCCATTATCCCGATTCGAACAAATGGAGCATGCGCCCACCCGGGAAACTCTTTCGCATGACCGAGGCGGATTATTTCGACGGCGAAGACACGCCGGTCGCCGGCGCCGTGCCCTATCAGCTCGCGCCGCCGCCGGCCGCGGTGCCGCTCGCACTCTTTGCCCGGCGCAAACTCACTCTTGAGGATCTCGGGTGGGAGGTTTACGCGTCGCCGAAGAAAAAATTCCGCGGCGGGAGCAAGGAAATCTCGATCGCCCTCGGGGCAAAGCCCAACACGCCCACCGGGCTCGGCGGCCATCCGTTCGACCTCGAGCTGCAGAAACTCGCACCGGGCGAGACGGGGTGTCCGTTTCATTTTCATTCCGCCCAGTGGGAATTGTATCTTATCGTGAGTGGAACGGCGACGGTGCGGGTGGAGAGTGAAAAACACACCCTTCGCGCCGGCGATGTGATCCTGCACCCGCCAGGCGAAGCCCACCAAATGTGGAACGCCTCCGCGACCGACGACCTGCTGTTATACCTCGTCGCTGACAATCCGCCGGTGGACTACTGGCACTATCCCGATTCCGGCAAATGGGGCCTGCGCAGCCCGCGGAAATTTTTCCGCATCGCCGAACTCGATTATTGGGACGGGGAGGAGTGAGGCGGCGGCGGTGGCCCGGGCTGGCCCGGCAGTCCCGCCCTACCCTCGAAACGCGCATCGGTCAGCGTTCGCAAAAACGCCACGAGCGCGCGCTGGTCGTCGGTGCTGAGCTGCAGGCCGCCGTCCGGGTGTTTCGCGAGATTCGGATCGAGCGTGGCGCTGCGGGCCACGCCGTGATCGTAGTGCGCGACGACGTCCTCGAGCGTGCGGAAGCGGCCATCGTGCATATAGGGGCCGGTCACGGCGACGTTGCGCAGCGAGGGCGTCTTGAATTTATCGGCGTCGTTCGCATTCGCGGTAACTTTTTCGCGACCATGATCCGTGCCGTGCAACGCGAGACCGTTGTTCTTGTAAGCGAAGTCGCTGAACAGCGGGCCACCGTGGCAGTGGAAACAATCCGCGCCGCGCTTGCCGCGCGCGGGATCGTATTCGGTGAGGAAGAGCGCGAAGCCCCGCTGCTCGTCTTCGGTCATCGTCGCTTCGCCCCGCAGCGCGCGATCGAATTTCGAGTCGGCGGAAACTTGGGCGAGTAGATATTGCTCGAGGGCCAGCCCGATTCGCTCGGGCGTGATTTCGGGCGTGCCAAAGGCCGCGGCAAAATCCGCGCGGATGTTTTCCTGGCGGGCGAGCGTCGCGGCCACCTTCGCGGCCTCGGCGTGCATCTCGATCGGGTTGGTCATCGCGGCGAGCGTCTGATCGCGCACGCGCGGCTGGCTACCGTCCCACGCATAGGCGGGCTGCCACGCAAGGTTGACCAACGGCTGGGCGTTGCGCGCACCGATCACCCCCTCGGCGCCACGGCTGTAGGCCACGCGATCGCTGAAGGCCCGGTCGGGCGCGTGGCAGCTTGCGCAGCTTTGCGCACCGTTGCCCGAGAGCCGCGGGTCGTGGAAAAGTTTCCGACCGAGCGCGACGCCCTCGATCGTGAGCGGATTGTCGGCGGGTAACGCGGGCTGCGGCCAGCCAGCCGGGACAGTGAAGGCGCGCGGGGTCGTGTCCTTGTAGCCCCGAGCGTGAGCGAGTGGATTCTTCGAATCCTCCACTCGCTCGCGCTCGTGGCTACCGGCTGTCGGCGTCGCCTCGAGCCAATACCACGCGTGCTCGACGGCGGCCGCGAGTTGCGGGGCGAGCGTGTCGTCTTTCCCCGAGTGCGTCGTCTCGCTGCCATCGTCGGCCGACAATGGGCGGTCGCGCAGCGCGCGCGCGAGATCGAGCGCGAGGGAAATCGTCGTCGCGCGCTCGACGTGAAAGTCGGCCCGGAAGCGCATCGTCATCACGCGCTCATCGGTCGCGAGATGATAGGAAAATCCCCGCTCATCACCGGCCGCTGCGCGCCAGCGACCTTCGAGCGCGAGAAAGACGTAGCCGCCCTGCCAGTTCCAATGCAGACCGTTGACGAGCGGGTTGAGCGGGTGGCCGGCGGGCCACGCCTCCGGCGACGCGTGATTCGCGGCCGGCGGCACGCCGAGTTGAAATTCGATCCCGGCATAGTCGCCCTCGGGGACTTCGCGCAACGCGAGCGAGAGCCGGCCCGCGGCGGCATCGATGAACCCATACTGGCCGTCGAGCCGCACGACCGATCCGTCGGCGCGGCCGAGCGCCACGCCGGAAACGATCGCGGCGAGTCGGGTGATGCGCAGCGATTGGCCACTCTTGTTTTTCACCGAGGCCGACGGTCCGGCGAGTGGCGCGCCTTCCCACGTGGGCGCAATCGTCAGCGTCAGGTCGGCCGCCGCGAGGGGCGCGGCGAGGCAGAGCAGGAAGACGATAAAACGCATCGGGCGAGGGTGCGCCGGCGGCGTTAAGTCCGTGTGTGCGACGGCCCGGAGAAATGTTAAGGGCATGTTAAGACTCCGGAGGTTGCGCCCGAGGCCACCTTTGTTAAAACCGAACACCGCCCCCATGACTGCCGACGCCTCCACCTCCGGCCGCACCCGTCTGCTGATGATCGACGACGACAAAAAACTTTGCCGGCTCGTGACCACGTATCTTGAACCGCTGGGCTTCGACGTCAGCGTCGCGCACACCGGGCCCGAGGGCGTGGAACGCGCGACGGCCGCCGACGCCGTCTGGCACGCCCTGCTCCTCGATGTGATGTTGCCCGGCATGGACGGTTTCGAGGTGCTCAAAAAAATTCGGGCGAAAAGCAACGTGCCCGTCCTGATGCTGACCGCGCGCGGCGACGAAACCGATCGGATCGTCGGGCTCGAGGTCGGGGCGGATGATTACGTGCCGAAAACATTTTCGACGCGGGAACTACTGGCGCGCATTCGGGCGGTGCTGCGCCGCAGTGCCGCAACCGCCGCCTCCGACGCTCCGATCGCCGCCCCGCCCACGGAACTCGTCATCGGCGATCTCCACATTAATTTCGATGCGCGCTCGGCGGTGCTCGGCGCGACGCCACTGGTGCTCACCCCGGTGGAGTTCGACCTGCTCGCGAGCCTTGCGAAGGCGAAAGGCCGCATCAAATCGCGCGAGTCGCTCCTCGACGAGATCCGCGACCGGAATTACGACGTGTTCGATCGCTCGATCGACGTGCACATTTCGTCGCTGCGCAAAAAACTCGGCGACGATCCCAAGGAGCCGCGTTTCATCCGGACCGTGCGGTCCGCCGGCTACATGCTGCTCAATCCCGGTGCCACCACGTAGAGGCGGCCCTCACGCCACGGCCGCCACCGCGAGCAGACTCCGCAATTGGGAGAGCGCGATGGGCTTGGCGACAACGCCGTCGACCTTGAGCCGGAGATATTTCTCGACCTGCGCCGCCGCCAGCGCGCCGGAAATCACGTAAATGCGGCCCGGAAAACCGCGGGCGCGCAAATTCTGCACCAGGCCGAGCCCATCCGTGACCGGCATGTGATGATCGGTGACCACAACGTCGAATGCTTCGTGATTGAGGCGATCGATCGCGGCGGCTCCGTGCGGTTCGCACGTTACTTCCCAACCCAGAAGCGTGAGCAACTGGATCAAGGCACCGCGCAACATCTCGTCATCCTCGGCATAAAGGAGCCGTTTGTTCATTCCCGCGGGCTGACACGCGAAACGCCCCGTGGTTCACGGCCTCCCGGCAGGTCGCAAACCCTTACGAAGATTTAGCGAACGACATAAAGTTCCACGATGACGGTGCCGGTCGTGCTCCCGGCACCGCCCACCACCGCAGTGTAGGCGCCGGCACTCAGCGAGACGAGAAGCACGGCGTCCTTGCTGCCCGTGGGCAGCGCAAACGCGCCCGCCTGCGCCGAAACCGGCGCGATGTCGGCAGCGTTGCTGGCATTGCCCCAGTCGTCGTTGCTCGCGACGATGGTGCTGCCCGAGTAGAGCGTGATCCGCGGATCGGGCAGCGTGCCGGGGACGCCGAAGACGGCGAGTCCCGGGCCGACTGCCCGGACGAGCATGCGCACGGCGCCCTCGCCCGCGATGACGAAGCCGGGAATCAGCACATCGTCGCCCGTGCCCACGAACGCGCGCGCCGAGGCGTTGATCAGCCGGGCCGACGTGTCGGCGGGCGCGCCATCGTAGACCTCGACCAACACGACGCCACTGGTGCTGCTGCCGGACGCGGAGACGGGCGTGGTGTAGGTGCCCGGCGCGAGCGTCGTGACGATCGCAGCGTCGCCGCTGCCGGCGTTGAGCGGAAACGCCCCCGCCGCGGCGATGGCGGTCGTGTCGGCGGCGAGCCAATTGTCGTTGCTCGCGACAAGCGTCGACCCCGACATCAGGTCGAGCCGCGGATCGGCGAGCGCGCTCGCGAGGCCGAAACTGGCAAAGAGCGTCGGGCCCACCGCCCGCACGACAAGCCGCTTGCCCGCGCCTGATCCACCGAGGACGAACCCGACGATGGGCGTGCCCGCGCTGCCACCGATGCGCGCGCGCACGGCGAGGTTCACGATACCCGCGGCGAGGGTCGCGGCCGCCGGCGCGCCGGCGGTGACCGTAAGCGTGGCCACCGAGCTCGTCACGAAGCCCGCACTGTTCGTGACGGTGCAGGAGAAGCCGCCCGCGTCCGCGGGTTGCGCCGACGCGATGGTGTAGCTGGCCGAGGTCGCGCCGGAAATCACGGCGCCATTCCGGGCCCATTGGTAACTCAGCGGCGCGGCGCCGCTCGCACCCACGGTGAACGTCGCGCCCGCGCCCGCCACGACGGTCACGCTCGCCGGCGGCGAGGTGATCGCCGGCGGGGGGTTGGCGCTGTTGACCGTGAGCGTCGCGGCGTTGCTCGTGACGCTGCCGGCGCTGTTCGTGACGACACAACTGTAACTGCCCGCGTCAGCCGACTGCGCGCTCGCGATCGAATAACTTGTGGCGGTGGCGCCCCCGATCGCGGCGACGCCTTTATACCACTGGTAGGTGAGCGGCGTGGCGCCGCTCGCCGCGAGGGTGAAGGTCGCGCTGCTGCCCGAGGCGACGCTCGCGCTCGCCGGTGAGAGCGTGATGGTCGGCGCGGCTGGGCTGCTCGACACCGCGAGGGCGGCGGCGTTGCTCGTCGCGCTGCCGACGCTGTTGGCGACCACGCACGCGTAACTGCCCGCATCCGCGGCTTGCGCGCTGGCGAGCGAATAGCTCGCGCTGGTCGCGCCGGAAATCGCGGCGCCGTTTTTCTGCCATTGATAGGTGAGCGGTGCCGTGCCGTTGGCGACCACGGTGAGGGTCACGCTCGCACCCGTTGTCACACTGGCGCTGACGGGCTGCGACGCGATACTCGGCGCGACGGCGGCGCTCGTGACGGTGAGGCTCGCGGCGCTGCTCGTGGTCGAACCCGTGCTGTTGGTAACCACGCACGCGTAGCTGCCCCCGTCACCCGCCTGCACGCTCGCGATCGTGTAGCTCGCGCTGGTCGCGCCGCTGAGGGCGACGCCGGATTTTTGCCACTGGTAGGCCAGCGGTGCAGTCCCGCTCGCGGTAACCGTGAAGGTCGCGCTGCTGCCGGTCGTCACCGTCGCGTTCGCCGGCTGCGTGGTGATCGTGGGCGCCGTGGCGGGCGAATTCACGGTGAGGGTGGCGGCGTTGCTCGTCGCGCTGCCCAGACTGTTCGTCACGACGCAGGAGTAGCTGCCGGAGTCCGCGACCTGCACGCCGGTGAGCGCATCGTTCGAGGTCGTCGCGCCCGGGAGCGCCGTCACACCTTTATACCATTGGTAAGTGAGCGGTGCGGTGCCGTTGGCCACGACGGTGAAAACCGCGCTGCCGCCAACGGCAACCGTCGCACTGGCCGGCTGCGTGGCGATACTCGGGGCGACGGCGGCGGTGCTGACGGTGAGCGTCGCGGCATTCGTGCCGGTTGAGCCCGCGCTGTTGCTGACCACGCAAACATAACTCCCCGCATCCGTGCTCTGCGCGCTGGCGATCGAGTAAGTCGCCGCGGTGGCGCTGCTGATCGCGACGGAGTTTTTATACCATTGATAGGTCAGCGGCGCAGTGCCGCCCGCGAGCACGGTGAACGTCGCCGCGCTCCCCGCGGTCACGGTGGCGCTGGCCGGCTGCGTGGTGATGCCCGGCACCGTCGCGCCGGTCGTCACCGTGAGCGTCGCCGCAGTCGTGGTCGCGGAGCCGGCGCTGTTGGTCACGACGCAGGTGTAGCTGCCCGCGTCCGACGCCTGCGCACTCGCAATCGAATAACTCGCACTGGTCGCGCCAGAAATCGCCGCGCTGTTCTTGCTCCATTGGTAAGTCAGCGGCGTGGTCCCGCTCGCGGTCACCGTGAAGGTCGCGCCCGCTCCCGCGGCGATCGTCGCATTCGACGGCTGTCCCGTGATCGCGGGGGCGGTCGCGGTGCCGTTAACCGTGAGCGTGACGGCGTTGCTCGTGACCGAGCCGAGGCTGTTCACGACGGCGACAGAATAGCTGCCGCTATCGGCCGCCTGCGCGCTCGCGATCGTATAGCTCGCGCTCGCCGCGCCGCCGATGGCACTGCCGCCCTTAGACCACTGGTAGCTCAAGGGCGCGGTGCCACTCGCGACGACCGTAAAAGTCACGCTTGAACCAACCGCCACCGTCTGGCCTGCCGGCTGCGTGGTGATCGAAGGCGCGACGCTCGCGGAGTTGACGGTGAGGGTCGCGGCGTTGCTGGTGGTTGAGCCGACGGAATTGGTGACGGTGACCGTGTAGCTGCCGGCATCGGACAGCGCCGGGCTCACGATGGAGTAGCTGGCGCTGGTCGCGCCCGAAATCGCCGCGCCGGCTTTTTTCCACTGGTAACTCAGCGTGCCGGTGCCAGTGGCCACGACAGTGAATGTGACGCTGTTGCCTACCGTCACCGTCGCGTTCGCCGGGTGGGTCGTGATCGACGGGGCTGTCGCGGGCGTGCCGTAGAGGACGCTGGCAGTTTTGCCGACGGGTGTGCCGTAGGTGCCGCCAGAATCGTAGGTCGCGAGGGCGGTGAGTGTGACGCGATAGTAATTCGTGTTTGTCGTCGCGGTGAAATTCGTCGTGAGGCCGCCACTCGTCGTCGTGGACGACAGCGTGGTCCACGTGGAGTTGTCCGGCGACGATTCGATCTTATAGGTCGCGCCTTCGGCGGAATTCCACGCGAGGGCGACGTTACTGCCCGAAGCCGCAGCGGTGACGGTGATCGCGCTGGCCGGACCGGCGTCGGCATATTCGGTCACGGACTCGCTGATGCTGTTGACGGTGCCCTGGCCCACGGCTGCGGTGCCGAAATACTCCTGGTTGATCACGTCGGGAAACACGGTGTTGCCGCTCGCATCGATCGTCACGAAGTAGGCGTAGGTGCCGCTGGGGTATTCGGGCGTGACGCAATAGCGGACGTTCTGGCGATTGAGATCAAAGTCGACGCCCTGGGTCCGACCGAGGTCGCCGAGATATTCGTAGTCCTCGGCAAACGCGCCGATTGAACAGGTCTTCGTCGTCGGCCCGAGCGCGTAGGTCGCGGTCGTGGTCGGGCCGTATTGGCTCGCCGAAAGCGTGGCGCTGATCCCCTGCACACTCGCCGACCACACTGGCAACGTGTGGCGGCCCGTGATCGCGAGATCGACGGTGCCGTTGGCGGTGGCGTTGGTCGCGTCGCGTTTCACGAAGCCCGTCGTCATCCGGCGAATCCCGCTCGTGGCGTCAGTGGCCGTCGAGTAGCCGTAAGGTCCGTAGATCGGCAGGCCGTCATTCGCCCAGCCGATGATCGGCGAGTGCGTGGTCGGCGTGGCTTCGCTGTAGGTTTTCGCCGCGGAGTTGTAGGTGACGTTATCGCCGAGCTGGTAGCGCAGCGCTTTCGGATTGATGTGATTGTGGTAGGCGCCGTTGCTCGGCTGGTGGCCGTTGGCGGGATCAAAGTTGAACGTCTCCGCGACGCCCGCGAGGCGGTTCCAAATGCCGTCGCCGCTCATCGAGATGGTGGCGCTGCTCGCGGTGGAGCTGCTGTTGGCGTAGGACTGCGCATCGCCATTCTGCCACACGAACACGCCATTCACGAGCACGCCGCCGTTGCCGTTGTTCTTCTGCTTCGTCGTCGGGATCGACGCCGTGCGCGGGATGCGATGGATCGCGGCGCGGTTCGCCGGCCATGAGGTGTAGGTCTGGTTGTTCGGCGTAAGCCAGTTTCCCATCGTGTAACTCGCGAGGCCCGTCGTCTGGATGTAGACGTAGTTCGTCGAGTAGGCCACGCGCTGGACGTCCGAGTAGGTCACAGTCGAGACGCCGCCGCCGCCGTTGGTCAGACCGGCGCTCGGCCAGGTGGTCACCGTCGTGCCCGAGGTGAATTTCGCGGCCGTCTCATAAACGCGCGCGTATTGTGCGGAATTCGCCGTGCGCCAGGTCGTGATGTGCGGGTCGGTGACCTGCGCACGCGCCGTCCCAAGCATGAACGCGGTGAAGGAAAATAAACGAAACGCGAGGCGGCAAATCGACATGATGGAAGCGGCGGGAAGCCGCGCCCATTTCACCAGCGCGGCGTTAAGTGCGTGTGAGAAGAAGGGTGAAAATTGTTAAGGTTGCGTTAAGGCCGCATCATCAGGGCACGACGTAGATTTCTACGAGGGCGGTGCCGGTGGTGCTGCTCACGCCGCTGATCGTCGCGGTGTAGCTGCCAGCGGAGAGCGTGACGAGCAGCGCGGCGTCGCGACTGCCGCTCGTGAAGGCAAACGCGCCCGTGCTCACGGCGGCGGCCGCGATCGCGGTGGCGTTGGTGGCGCTGGACCAGTTGTCGTTCGTGCCGATGACGTTCGTGCCGGAGTAGAGCGTGAGCTGCGGATCGGCGAGGACGCCGGTCAGCCCGAAGGCCGTGAGCGCGGGGCCGGCGGCACGGATGAGGAGCGTGATCGTGCCGGAGCCGCTGACCACGAAACCGGGGATGAGAACGCTCTCACCCGTGCCAACGAAGGCGCGCGTGCTGGCGTTGATGAGTGCGACCGAGGACGAGGTGTCGGCGTCGTAGAACTCAAGCAACGTCACGCCGCTGCCACCGCCCGCGCCGACGACGGCGGAATACGCTCCGGCCGGAAGCGTCGCGACGGTCGCGGCGTCCTTGCTGCCGCCCGTGAGTGCGAACGCGCCGACCGCAGTAAACGTCGCGCTGTCGGCGGCGAGCCAGTTGTCGTTCACGGCGGCGTTGGTGTTCGTCGCGTTCGAGACGAGCGTAAGACTCGGGTCGGCGAGTGTGCCTCCGACTCCGAAGTTCGCGAGGCCGGGGCCGATGGCGCGGGCGAGGATTTTCTTCGAGCCGCTGCCAGCGATCACAAAGCCGGCGATGGGCACGCCCGCGTTGCCGCCGACTTGGGCACGCGTGGCGAGGTTGATCACGCGCGCGCCGCCGCTGCCGGCGGGGGTGGCCGACGGGCTGCGCACGACGAGGACGGGATACCGGGTCGCATACGGCGCGAAGCTGACGGTGCCTTGGAAGCTGCGCGTGGCGTTTGCGATCGTATCGAGGCCGAACTCGACGACCCAGGCCTGCGTCGGCACCGACGCGCGCACGCTCGTGGCCGACCAGCAGGCGGACGCGGCGATGGCGGGAAAGAGCGTGCGATTGAGACTGGCAACGGCGTCGGTCGCCTTGGTCGCGGAGGCACGCGCGATGTCCACGAGCGACTGGAGTTCCTTGACGTTGGGAACGCGCCAGTCGGAGTAGCCGGCGAGCACGAGCGTCTCCGCATAGGTGAGCGAGTCCGACCACGCGAGTGGTGCCGAGGGGGCCTGCGCCCACATGAGGCCGGTGTCGAGGTCGGTGATCGTGCCGTCGTGGTTGTTGAGATAATTGTGCCCGAGGGAGGGCGCGGCGCCGCGCACGTAGCGCGCATGAATCCGCTGCGTGCCGCCGGCGGAAAGCGTGTCTGTCTTCAGCTGCGGGGCGAGGCCGCCGGCAGCGCTCGTGGCCCAAGCCCGGGCGTTGTCCCCAGAGTAGAGATCGCTGGTCCAGAAATATCCGGGCGCGCCAGCCGCATTGCTGGCAAAATAAACGGGATCGAGCGCGAGGGCGGAGTTGTAATTGAGCAGGCTGAACGATTCCTGCGCGGTCGGCAGCCGCCAGTCGGTGAAGCCGCCGAGCGTGGCGGGCGCAGAGCGGAGCGCGGCCTCCCACGTCATCTCGCCGCTGTCGGTCTTCTGCCAAACGAGGCCGGTGACGTTGTCGAGGATCGTGCCGTCGCCGCGATCGGTGAACGACGGGGCGTTGATCGTGTAGTCGGAATCTTCGCCGAAAACGGGCGTCGCATCGAGCGTCTGGCCGGTGTCGGGAAGTTTTTTCAACGCACTCGCCGCCGCCGGATAGCCGTTGAAGCGCGCGGCGCTGGTGTAAGTTTCGCGCCCGCCGCCGCGCTGGACCGCAACGGTGTGGGCCACGCGATCGATCTGCCACGCGACGGTGAACGTCGCGCCGTTCAGCGTGTAGGTGAGCACGAACTGATCGGTAGCCGGTCGCGCGAAGCCCGTGATGACGGCCCCGGTGAGCGGCGATCCTGCGGGCGAGACGGGGCTGACCTCGGGCTGGCCATCGACCTGACTACCGTAGTTCACGACCGTGCCGTGAAACGACTCCATGAGATACGGACTCTGCGGACCCGCCGTCGCATTCCCGCGCGCGTGATAATGATAACCCCAACTGTTCCCGAGATCGTGGCCGCCGTCGCGATCGAGCGCCTGCACGGCGGAGCCATCGGGCTCGACATAGCCGTAGAGCGGATAGCCATCGAGCGCCCACGCGATCGGGAGCGC
Organism: Opitutales bacterium; assembly: GCA_038231575.1. Lineage (GTDB taxonomy): Bacteria > Verrucomicrobiota > Verrucomicrobiia > Opitutales > Opitutaceae > CAITWF01. The sequence continues at coordinate 48,954 of JBBRLB010000003.1, forward strand.
CGGCCCAAGCACCGCACTGAGATGCGTCGGCGCGATGTGATAGTGATAATCGTCGGCGCGGCCGCAGTGACCGCCGTAGCGATCGAGTTCGCCAAGTTCGTAGGAGACGCGCCCGGTGTTGTTGCGCGGGTTGAAAATCGGAATGCCATTCGCGGCGATCGCGATCGCGCCACGCTGAAAATTATCCGCTGAGATCGCGAGGTGCGCGGCGGAGGGGGCCGGCACGAGCGGAAGTTTCCAGACGTTGGGCTGACCGAAGCCGAGCGAGGCGCGGTCGCTCTCGGGATTCGTGACATGGCCGAAGTAACCGGCCGGCATCGGCAACTGCTGCTGCCAGGTGGTGATGCCCACCATCGGCAGGGGCATCAAAACCGGATCGGGCATCGCCTCGGACTCGACGTAAAACGCCGCAGCATCAGCGTAGAACCGCACCCCGGGCTTGAACGGTGCAAAGCTCGAGAGCAGCAGCGCGCCATTGCCCGGCGGCGCGATCCCTGTCGCGCGCCCAGGTGCGGCCGCCGTCGCCGCCGCGATTTCGCGCGCGATCTGCGGCTGCGCGGCTCGCCATTGGGCGAGCAGCTCAGGATCCGTGGTCGGATCGGCATCGCCGTGAAACGGATGCGCGTGCCCGACCAAGCCAAGCGCCGCGCCGCCGGTCGCAAACACGCACCGCCGCAAGCTCCGCCACGTCCACCGAAGGCGCGCGCAAAATTTTATCACGGCACGACGTAGATTTCGATGAGCGCGGTGCCGGTGGTGTTACCCACGCCGCTCACGATCGCGGTGTAGGCACCCGCCGACAGCGAGACGAGCAGCACGGCGTCCTTGCTGCCGCTCGCCAGTGCGAACGTGCCGGCTTGCGTCGTCGCCGTCACAATCTCGGTGGCGTTACTCGCGCTGCTCCAGTTGTCGTTCGACGCGATCGCCGTGCTGCCCGAGTAAAGCGTGAGCTGCGGGTCGGCGAGCACACCGGGGACGTTGAACGCGCTGAGCGTCGGACCAATCACGCGGAGGAGCAGTTTCACCGTGCCGCCGCCCGAAACGACGAGGCCGGGAATGAGCACGGAATCGCCGGAGCCGACGAAGGCGCGCGTGGAGGCGTTGACAAGCGTGGCGACGGACGCGGTATCGGCATCGTAGATTTCGAGGAGCGAGAGGCCGCTGCCACCGTTCGCACCGACGACCGCGGAATACGAGCCCGACGAATTCGTCGCGACGATCACCGCATCCTTGCTGCCGGCGGTCAGCGCAAACGCGCCCGAGGCGGCGATCGTGGTGGCATCGGCGGAATTCCAGTTGTCGTTGCTCGCGATTGTCGCCGTGCCGCTCACGAGCGAGAGGCTCGGATCGGCGACGGTGCCAGTGATGTTAAATGCCGCGAGCCCCGGACCGATGGCGCGCAGCACGAGTTTCTTCGAGCCGCTGCCACTCGTGACAAATCCGAGGATCGGCGTGCCCGCGCTGCCACCGATCTGGACGCGCGTGGCGAGGTTGATGATGCGCGCAGTGCTCGTTCCGGTGGTGGCGGCGTTGACGGTGAGGACGGCGGCGCTGCTCGTGGTCGCGCCCGCGCTTGTCGAAATCGTGACGGTGTAGCTGCCGGCGTCGGTGGATTTCACACTCGTGACCGAGTAGGTAGCGCTCGTCGCACCGGAGATCGCCGTGCCGTCTTTTTTCCACTGGTAACTTGTCGTGCCGGTCGCACTCGCTACGACCGTGAAGGTCACGTTGCCACCGGCGGTCACGATTTGGCTCGTCGGTTGGGTGGCGATAAGTGGGACAGTCGCAGCGGCGACGAGCGTGGCGGTCGCGGTGTTGCCAACGCCGGAGACGCCGCCGGTGCCGTTGGTATCGTAGGTCGCGAGCGCGGTGAGCGTGACGCGATAATAATTCGCGACGGTCGTCGTGCTGATCGCCGTCGTCGCACCGCCCGCGCTCGTGACGGTTGAGTTGAGCGTGGCGAACGTCGTGTTGTCCGCGGACGTTTCGACTTTGTAGGTCGCACCTTCGACGGAAGTCCACGACAGCGCGACGGTGCCACTGGTGTTCGTGACGGTCGCCGTGATCGTCGAAGCTTGGCCGGCGCGCACGTATTCCGTGACACTCTCCGTCACGCTGGTGACGGTGGCCGGCACGCTGCCCATGAATTGGTAGGCGAGGATAAACGGGAAGACGGCGCTGTTCGACGAGTCGAGCGGGATGAAGTAGGCCCAGGTGCCGCTGGGAAATTCCGGCGTCACGCAGAAGCGCGCGTTGTATTGGTTGAGATCGAAGTCGGCGCCCGGCGTTTTTCCGAGGTTGCCGAGGTAGTCATAATCTTCGCCAAACGTGCCGAGCGGGTAAGTGGTCGAGACGCTTGGGCCGTATTGCGTCGTGGTGAGTGTGGTGCTGCGGCCGGTCGAGGCGGTGGACCACGCAGGCAGCGTGGTGCGGCCGGTCGAAGAGAGGCTCGCGGTGCCGTTGGTGCCGTCGCGTTTTTGAAATCCGCTCACCATCCGGCGCACCCCGCTCTTCGCGTCGAGCGCGGTCGCGTAGCCATAGGGGCCGTAAATCGGGAGGCCGTCGGCGGCCCACGCGAGGATCGGCGAGTGCGCGGTGACGGCGCTGGTCGCCTCGGCGTAGGTGCCGGCGGTCGTATCGAGCGTGACGTGATCGCCGAGGAGATAGCGCAGCCCGAGGGGATTGTGGTGCGAGTGATAGTTGCCGGTGTTTTCCTGATGCGCGTTGTTGCGATCCATCGTGTCGGCCTCGCCGGCGACGGCGGTGCGCTGCCAAACGCGATCGCCGTTGAAGGTGACCTGCCCACTCGTCGCGCTGTAGCTCTGGCCGTCGAGACAGTTGTAGAACGCCATGCCGTTCACCGTCGTCGCGGCGATGGGAATGCTCTGACCCTGCACATTGGTCTTCGTCGTCGGGATCGACGGCGTGCGCGGGAAACGCGAGAGGCCGTTGCGGTTGCTCGGCCAGTTCGGAAAGCCAGTGGCCCACGGGCCCATCGTCCAGCTCGGCAGGCCGGAGGTGTAGATATAAACGTAGTCCGTCGAGGAGACGATGCGCTGCACGTCGGTGTAGGTGACTTTGGTCTGGCCACCGTTGGTCGTGCCGCTCGTCGGCCACGTGAGCGAAGTGGTGTTAGACGTCTTCGCAGCGGCGCTCTGCCAGACCCGCGCGTAACTGCGCGAGGTCGCAGTGATCCACGAGTTGAGCTGCGGATCGGAGGACTGGGCGCGGCCGAGGGCGGCGGCGAAAAGAAAAATCAAAGCGCAGAGGCGGTGCGTGGGTTTCAATGGGAAAATTATTTCCGCCATGATGCACCCGCCCGGTTAAGACGGTGTGAGCGCGCCCGCGATTTTTGTTAAGCCGGAGTAAACGTTGCAGATTTTTCGCCGCGAGTCCGCTATGGTGAGATTCGTTCCACTGCCGTCGGATGAAAATTTCCTTTCCCCTTTCGCTGAAAATTTCGCTGTGGCTGCTGCTCAACCTGTTGGTGCTCGGCGCGGTCGGTGGCGGCTTTCTCCTCGGTCACGGCGGCCTCGGCTGGAATGCCCTCATGAGCGGCGCGGCCGGCGATCACGTGCAGGCAATCGGGGAAACCCTCGTGGGCGAGATCAACGGCACCCGGCCCGCCGAACGCGAGGCCATCCTCGCGCGCGCCGGTCGCGAGTATGGCGCGGAGTTCTATCTCTTCAGCAACTACGGCCCTCAACTCGCCGGCGCGAAAGTCGAACTGCCCGCCACGGTGCGCGGCCAACTCGTGCCGCCCCGGCCGGAGAATTTTCCACCCGACGGCCCTCCGGGTGCCGGTGCCTTCGATGGCCCGCCGGGCGGCCGGCGCGGTGCCCCACCCCCGCCCCCCACTGAGCCGCCCGGTCGCGCCGAAGCCCGCGGTCGCGGACATTTCCTGCTGAACGACCACGGCTATTGGATCGGACTGCGCGTGCCGTTTATGCCGGGCGAATACGAACCCCGCGTGCCCGCGACGATGTTCATCCATCCGCCCTCGAGCTGGGCACTGTTGCGTTTGCTCGACGTGCAGCCGTGGTTGCTCGCCGGTGTCGGCGTGCTCGGATTTTCCATTTTGTTCTGGCTGCCGCTGGTGCGCGGCATCACGCGCTCACTCGGTCAGCTCACCGTCGCGACAGGAAAAATCGCCGACGGAGAATTTCAAACGCGCGTGCCGGCGACGCGCCGTGACGAACTCGGCCAGCTCGGCGAATCCGTCAACCAGATGGCCGGGCGCCTCGACACGCTCGTCAACGGCCAGAAACGCTTCCTCGCCGATGTCGCGCATGAACTCGGCTCGCCCATCGGCCGCCTGCAGGTCGCGGTCGAAATCCTCGAAACGCGCGCCACCGATCCCGCGCTGCAAGCGCAAGTCGCCGACGTGCGCGAGGAGGTGCAGCAGATGAGCGCACTGGTGAACGAACTGCTCGCCTTCACCAAGGCCGGCCTGCGCGCCCGCTCCGCCGAACTCGCCGTCGTCGAACTGTCACCGCTCGTCACGCAGGCAGTCGCGCGCGAGGCGGCGACCGCGCGCGTCACCACGGAAATCCCCGCCGGCCTCGCGGCGCGCGCCGACGCGCCGCTACTCGCCCGCGCGATCGGGAATCTCGTGCGCAACGCCGTGCGCTACGCCGGCGACGCCGGCCCGATCCACGTCAGCGCGCGCCGGGAGGACTCCCGCGTGTTCATCGCGATCGAAGACCTCGGCCCGGGCGTCCCGCCCGAGGCGCTTGCCCGGCTCGGTGAACCTTTCTACCGGCCCGAGGCCGCGCGCACGCGCGAAACCGGCGGCGTCGGCCTGGGCCTCGCGATCGTGCACTCCAGCATCGCCGCGTGTGGCGGCGAAGTGCGCTTTGCGAATCGCACGCCCCGTGGCTTTCTCGCCGAGGTCGCACTGGCGATCGCCTGAGGTGGGCCGGCGCGGGGCACCGGGCCAACCGTTCGCCGCTGACCGCGGGACGCGCATCGGAATTTACCCGCGCTTAATAATTTTCCCGGATTTCGAAACACGGGGCTAACACGCGGAGGGTTTACTGGCGGTGTTCAAACCCCCAACCGCCGACTCCCCTCCTCCCATGAACGAATTCCAATGGCTCCTCGTCCTCGGCTTCCCCGCTGAAATTGCCGCCGCCACCGTGATGCCCAACGTCTTCATCGTCGACGAAAACGCCGCGAACCAAACCATCAGCCCGCTTTTCGCCGCCTAAAATTAGACGCGGCTCCGACGACGGCGCAGCGCGGCCTGCAGCGTGACGACGCCAAGCGCACCCGCCCAAGTGGCCGGGGCCGGAAGCGCGACGATCGTGAGGTGAGTTTCGCGCGCGAGTGGGGAAAGCGCATCAGCGCCCGGCCGCGTAGTCTCCTCAGGGAAATTCCCCTTCGCCCCTGATCAAATCACGAGGGCAATTTGCTGGCCGGGGCCGTGCACGCCTTCGATCAGGATGCCCTCGACATCGGCGGTCTTCGACGGGCCCGTGCACCAAATCACGTTGTTGTCCGCGCCGAGCGCCGCGACGGCCTGCGGTAAATCCGAAAAAATCGTCGCCCGCTCGACGACCGCCACATGCACCCACGGTGTCAGCGCCGCCAGCCGCCGCGAAGTCGTCGCTTCATTGAGAATAATCGTGCCCGTCTCGGCAATCGCCCCCGCCGCCCGCGTGATGCCAAACGCGTAATCATCCACCCGCGTGCGATCGTAATCGGTCTCCACCTTGAAATCCGCCCCGAAGTGCGGCGCAAGCTTCGGCCACAGCACCGGATCACAGTAGCCGTGGAGGAATTTTCCGGCGCGCAGATGCGCGACGAGCGCCGCGATGTCGGTCAGCGCGAGCCCGTTCACCCGCTTCATCCGCTCGGCCAGCAACTCCCCGAGATTCCGGCCAGCGATGAGGCTCCGCATCACGGAAATCTCGGTCGTGTAGTCGGGCAGTTTCGCCCGCTCGTGCAGCGGCGCAAGGGCACCGCGCACCCGGGACAAAATGGCTTCGCGATCGTCGGCGGTCGGCATGTCAGGTCTTCTTCGCCGCGAGGAATTTCTCCCGGCCCGCGAGGTAGAGCAGCGTGCACAACACGAGGAACGGGATCATCGAAAGCAGATCGGAGTTGGGCCCTTCAAAGAGTGGATTGTGGGCCGTCGACCATTTCGTGAGCCGGTCGTCGAACTGATCCATCACGCCCGCGAGGAACGCAATAATGATGCCCGCGATCGCGCCCCCGGCGATATAGCCGGAGGCCAGGAGCACGCCGGGGCTCTTGTCGCTCTCCTCGGCAAACTGCTCCGCGGTCATCGCCGCATGCGATGCCCGCTTCCGCGCCGCCCGCTCCACCAGCCAGCGCACGAACCCGCCAATGAAGATCGGCGAGGACGACGACAGGGGCAGATAAACCCCGACGGCAAACGCCAGCGCCGGCACGAACGACAATTCGAGCGTCACCGCGATCATCACGCCCAGCAGCACGAGCGCCCACGGCAGTTTCCGATCGAGGATGCCCTTGATGATATACGACATCAGCGTGGCCTTCGGGGCGTTGAATTTTTTCACGGTCGAGCCATCGGGCCGGGTGTCGTGCGTGCCGTTGATCCCGGGATCGACGAGCCACACGGCGTCGCCCGTGTCGTTGACGAGGTAGCGACCGGCGGGCGCGCCGACCTCGTCGGTTTTCTGCCAGACGAAATACGAATTCGCGTCACCGCGCGCCTGCGGCCCGACCAGCGGCTCGCGTTTCGTGAGCGCGTTCACGTCGGTGTGCAATCCTGCCGGCGCGAGGTCCTTGATCGGCACATAGACGGTCGCGGCGTTGTTCAGCACGAGGAGAATCGGCCCGAGGCAGACCGCTGAGAGCGCCGAGCCCGCCAGGATCGCCCACTGTTGAAACTTCGGTGTCGCGCCGAGGAGATGGCCGGTCTTCAAGTCCTGCGAAGTCGAGCCGCCTTGCGAGGCCGCGATGCACACAATCGCGCCGACCGAGAGGGCCGTCACGTAATACGTCCCGCCTGTCCAGCCGACCAAGAGGAAGATGAGGCACGTGAACAGCAGCGTCGCCACCGTCATGCCGGAGATCGGATTCGACGACGAACCGATCTCGCCGGTGAGCCGCGACGACACCGTCACGAACAAAAACCCGAAGGCCAGAATCAGCAGCGCGCCCAGCACGTTCATATGCAGCGAGGGCGCCAGTGTGATCGCGATGAGCAGCACGACGACGCCGATGCCGACAAACTTCATCGAAAGATCGCGCTCGGTGCGCGGTGTGTCGCCGCCGGTCGCCTCGCCACCCGTCGCAAAACCCAAGTCCTTCAAACCACCTTTCAGTCCGTGCCAGATGGTCGGCATCGCCTGGATCAGGCTGATGATGCCGCCCGCCGCGACCGCGCCCGCGCCGATGTAGAGGATGTAGGCGCTGCGAATCTGGCCCGGCCCCATGTCCGCGATCGGGATGCGGCCGGGGGCCAGCGGACCGGGAATGTTCTCGCCGAAAAACTTGATCATCGGGATCAGCAGCAGATAGCTCAACACGCCGCCGCCGCACATGATCGCGGCGATGCGCGGGCCGATGATGTAGCCGACGCCGAGCAGCTCCGGTGAAATCTCGGCACTCACCGAGCCGGCCTTGAAGGGCGCGCCGAACACTTTTTCCGGTGTGTCCTTCCAGCCTTTGAACGCGACATTGAGCGTCTTGTAGAGCAGCCCGATCCCGAACCCGCCGAAGATCACTTTCGCGCCGGGTGACTTGCCGAAGCCCGCCGCTTCCGCCGCCTGCATTTCCGCCCGCGCCGAGGGTGAGGCGTGTTTCCTGTCGTCGTCGTTGGCGCCGGCCTTGAGGACCGCCGCGCAGGCGGTGCCTTCGGGATATTTCAACACGCCGTGCTCTTTCACGATGAGCGCGCGCCGGAGCGGAATCATCATCAGGATGCCGAGCGCCCCGCCGATCAGCGCCACAATCATCACCGGCACGAGCTCGAGATCGAAGCCGAGAATCAGAATCGCGGGCATCGTCACGCCAATGCCGAACGCGAGCGACTCGCCCGCTGAGCCCGCAGTCTGGGTGATGTTGTGCTCGAGGATGGTCGCGTCGCGCACGCCAACTTTCGAAAGCCCGCGAAAGACCGCGAGAGAGATGACGGCGACGGGAATCGACGCACTGACCGTGAGCCCAACCTTGAGCACGAGATAAAGCGACGACGCGCCGAACACCATGCCGAGAATCGCGCCGGTGATTACCGCGCGCAGCGTGAACTCGCTCATCACCACGGAATCAGGAATGAACGGCTCGAATTTTTTCGGGAGATTCATGAGTCAGGAGTTCTTCGGACGATTCTTCAGCCACTTCCTAAATTCACCGCCGCGCCAGTCCGGCAGCGCGCGTTTCTCCGCCCACGCCTGCAACGCCGGCACGGGAATCATTTTCGTCGGCACGTAATTCAGCAGCTTGCCGCCAACGAGCGACGCTTTCCACGCCAGCGGCTGCGACGCAAGCAGCGCCCACGCCCCCATCGGCGGTGTGCCGGGCGACGGGATGTTTTCCTCCTTCGCCTTGTTGCGCAATCGCAGCAGCAAATCGGGAATCGGAATATTAACCGGGCAGACTTCGTTGCACGCGCCACAGAGCGACGAAGCCTTCGGCAAATCGGCGAGGGTGGAAAATTTATCGCCCGCAAGCAGAGGCGACAGCACCGCGCCGACCGGGCCCGGATAAACGCTGCGATACGCGTGGCCGCTCGCCTGCCGATAAACCGGGCACACGTTGAGGCATGCGCCGCAGCGGATGCAGCGCAGGATGTCGCGACAATCGCTCGCGAGCACTTCCGTGCGACCGTTGTCGACGAAGATGACGTGCATCTCCTCGGGACCATCGGGCTGCGTCGGTGACTTCGGCCCGTTGATGAACTCGGTGTAGACGGTCACCTCCTGCGCTGTGCCGCTGCGCGCGAGCAGATTCAGGAACAACGCGAGGTCATAGTCGCGCGGCACGATCTTCTCGATGCCGATCATCGCAATGTGGCACTTCGTGGCAGCAAGGCAGAAACGCGAGTTGCCCTCGTTCGTCACGAGCACAATCCGACCGCTCTCGGCGGAGACGAAATTCGCGCCGGTCAGGCCGACGTCCGCCTCGAGATATTTGTGCCGGAGGAAATTTCGCGCCCGTTGCGTGATGGTTTGCGGATCGTCGTTGTAGTCGCCGAGGCCCTCGCGCTCGAAACTCTTCGCAATCTCGCGGCGGTTTTTGTGAATGATCGGTTTGACGATGTGCGAGGGATGGTCGCCGTCGATCTGCACGATGAATTCACCGAGGTCCGTCTCGAGCGCCTCGATGCCGTGCTTGCCCAAAAAGTGTGCGAGCTCCGTCTCCTCGCTGACCATGGTCTTCGCCTTGACCATTTTCTTCGCGCCGCGCGCCCGCATGATCGCGAGCACCGTTTCGTTGGCGGCTTCGGCGGTGCCGGCCCAGTGCACCTGCACGCCGTTCGCCTTCATCTTCGCTTCGACGGCCGGCAGGTAGGTGTCGAGATTCTCGATCACGTGCTGTTTCACCTCGCCGGCGATTTTGCGGAGTTCATCCGGTTCGGCGAACTCGTCGAAGAGGAGTTTCGTGCGTTTCTCGTGCCCCTTTTTCGAGCCGTCGTAAACCGCCGCGCGGGTGTCCGCCTTCAACTCGGCGGCAAACTGATCAATTTGCTGAAACTTCATTGGGCTTTCAGCGCGTCGCGCAGCACCTGCGCCAGATGCAGCGTCTTGATCGGCTTGCCCTCTTTGGCGGCCAGGCCCCCGAGGTGCATCATGCAGCTCATGTCCCCCGACACCAGCACGTCAGGCTGCACGGCGCGGATGTGCTCGAGTTTCAATTCGCCCATCGCCGAGGAAATATTCGGAAACGACACGGAGAACGTCCCGCCAAACCCACAGCATTGTTCGCCCTCGCCGAATTCCACCAGCTTCACGCCCGCGATCGATTTGAGCAGGGCGGTGGCCGCCTCACTGCTGCCGGTGCCGCGCGTATGACACGCGCGGTGGAGCGCGACCGTCGCTTCGTAGCGGCCGGGCCACGTTTTCACGCCGAGACCGTTGACGATAAAATCCGCCAGCTCCCACGTGCGGCGGCCGAGCGCCTCGACTTCGCTGACGTCGGCTTCTTTTTCGAATTCGAGCACCGCACCGTGAAACATCATCGCCGCGCACGAGCCGCTGGGCACCACCACCGGCTCTTCGCCCGCGAAAGTCTTCACCGTATGACGCACGACCTTGCGCGAGGCGATCCAGTCGCCACCGTTGAACGCCGGCTGGCCGCAGCAGGTCTGCGCCTCCGGAAAAACCACCTCCACCCCGAGGTGTTCCAATACCTCGACCGTGGCCACGGCCACATCGTCATAGAAGGCGTCACACAGGCACGTGGCCATGAGTTGGACGCGTTTACCTGTCACAGGCGCTCGCTCGGCGTTCAGCATTTTGGGATTGGAAAACCGTGGGTGACGCCGAGTTTGTTGCAAAGGAAATTTCCGCCATGCCCTCCCCCATCTTTACCGCTGCCGTCGATCTTGGTGCCACCAGTGGCCGCGTCATTCTCGGCGCGTGGGCGAAAAACCAGCTCACGCTCACCGAGGTCCACCGCTTCCCCAATACTTTCCGCACGCTCGGTGCCCACGACTACTGGGATCTCGGCACGCTCTGGCACGAGGCGCAGACCGGTCTGCGCAAAGCGGTCGCCGCCCTCCCCCGCGGCGCGAAGCTTGCCTCGGTCGGCGTCGATTGCTGGGGCGTCGACTACGCGCTCGTCAACGACGACGGGCGCCTCGTCTTCCCCGTGCACGCCTATCGCGACGCGCGCACGCAGCCCGGCCTCCAGCGCCTCGGCAACACCCGCGCCGCCCTCGAGCGCGTTTACGCCGCGACCGGCATCCCGAATGTTTTCTACAACGCCTCGCTCCAACTCGAGGAAGTCGTCGCCCACTGCCCCGCGATTGAGGATCTCGCGACGCGCTGCCTCTTCCTGCCGGACTACTTCAATTTTCTCCTCAGCGGTCGGATGGAGAACGAACTGACGATCGCGTCTACCGCGCAGCTCATCGACGTCCATTCAACCAACTGGTCGCGCGCCGCGCTCGATCATTTTCGGATTCCGCCGCAGTGGTTTTCAAAGCCCGTGCTCGCCGGCACGAAGCTGGGCCGGGTGAAAAAAGAAATCGCCGCCGGCTCACCGGCGCTCGCGGCCACGCAGGTCATCGCGGTGCCCGGTCACGATACGGCGTGCGCCTACGACGCGATGCCCGCCTCGCCCGACGGCACCGATCTCTACATCAGCTCCGGCACCTGGTCGCTCGTCGGCTTCGAGAGCGACACGCCCGTGCTCGGCAAGGATGCCCTCGCCGCGCGCATCTCGAACGAACGCATCGGCGACGGCCGCTACCGCCCCCTCACGAACGTCATCGGCCTCTGGCTGCTCGAGGGCACGCTGAAGGACTTCGCGTCGCGCCCAACCAGCGATCAGGACTGGGCCGCGTTGATTACGGCCGCGGAAAAACTCCCCGCGCCCGCCGCGCTCCTCGACGTCGTTGATCCCACGTTCACGAATCCGACCTCGATGCGCGCCGCGATCGACGCGCAACTGAAGAAGCGAAAACTCTCCGCCCCGAGAAATCTCGCCGGCTACACGCGCCTCATCTGCGACTCGCTCGGCCGCGGCCACGCCGACGCGATGCGCGCCTTCGAAAAAATGACCGGCAAACAATTCCGCCGCATCCTGATCGTCGGCGGTGGGTCCAAAAACCGCCTGCTCTGCCAGGCCACCGCCAATGCCGCCGGCCTGCCCGTCGTGAGCTTCAGCCTCGAGGGCACCGCGGTCGGCAACATCGCCAGCCAGCTCATCGCCCTGCGCGCCGTGAAAGATCTCGCGACCTTCCGCCGCCATCTCGGCGCCGGCCTGCGCCAAAGGATCTACGCGCCGCGCTGAGTCGGCGCCGCGCCAAAAAAGACGGCCGGGGCGGGCGCCCCGGCCGTCGTGAATCGCGACGCGCGCGTCAGCCGCGCGCCTCAATATTCATACGACATGCTCAGGCGGCCGGAACGCGCCGACTGGAACACCGTGGGGAGACCATAGGCCGGATTGACCACATTGAGGCCCGTCTCGGAGACTTGGTTGCGCTCAGTGTAGTGCTGCGTGTTGAGGGCATTGAAGATATCCAAGCCGAACCAGAGTTTGCCTTGGGCCCAGGTTGGACGGTATTTCGCCGTGATATCCAGCTGCGTGATCCACGGCGTGCGACCGCGGCTGCCGCGGGGAGCGGACTGGCTGTTCGTGTAGAAGGATGCGGCGCCGTATTGCCGGGCGAACGAATCGGTGGGGTGATACCCGAAGGCATTGAGCGGCGTGCCCGACTCGACGCGGATGTTCGCGCCGGTCTGAAACTCCTTGGTCAGACTGTAGGAGCCAAAGAGTTTGAACTTGTGGCGCTTGTCGTTGGCGAGATAACCGGTCGAGTGATCCATCAGACCGGGATGGTCAAAGAGGATGGTGAGACCGGCGTCGGCCTGGCCGTTGTCGGAGAGAACGGACCCTTCGTCGTTACCCCAGCTGTAGCTGTGGGTGTAGGAGCCTTCCAGGCGCCACTTGCCGTCGTAAATGCGCTCGAAGAAAAGTTCGCCGGCGACGTATTGCCGCTTGGCCTGCGGGTAGCGAAGCTCGGACGGGCTAAATGTGACCGTCCGGACACCTTTGCCATCCCCAAAATCGACGTTGAACGTGACGGGCTGGCCGGGATTGGAGAGGACGTAGTAGTCGTTGCCACCGGCTTTGAACTTCGAGGTGGGGATACCTTGCGCCGCAGCGTAGGCGTTAAGCGTTTCGTCGATCGCCATGTCCTCGATAAAGCGGACCACATTGCGGTAGGTCGTCCGAAGGCCGACGGTCCAGTTCTTGTTCAGCGCGCGCTGATAGCCGAGGATATACTCGTCCTGATACATCGGCTTGAGGTTCTTATCAACGATCTGCTTCGGGTCCTTGATCGTGCCGTCGCTGAAGACGTTGCGACCCCCAATTTGCGCGCCGACGACCGGGGTGCTGTCGGCACTGAGGCTGTTGAGCACGTAATAGTCCTCGTAGAAGTTTTCGCCGCCGGCGAGACGGATGTTGGTGTTCGTCGCCACCGGCAAGTGATAGCGACCGAAGTTGGCGAAGAGTTTGGACTTCCCGTCGTGGGCGACGTCGAACGAGGCGCCGATGCGCGGCGCCCACTGGTTCTTCATCTTCACGAAGGTCTCGCCGCGGGAATTCTTGTTGTCGAAGGTCTCGTTGCGGAGGCCGGCGCTCACGAGGAGGCGGTTGCCGATCAGTTTGATGTTATCTTCGGCGTAGAAGGCCTCGGCGCGGGTATTGAAGAGACCGCTGTTCGAATAGATGCGCTTGCGGGCGTATTGCGTCACGCCAGCGGGCACAACGCCGCCGTTGGCGAGGATGCGTCCGGGCGCAGTCGTGACGTAACGCCAGTAGAGGCCGCCGGAATATTGCTGGATGCTGTTCGACTTGACGTCTTCGCGGTCGAACCCGAAGCGAAGCCGCTGCGGGGCGAGGAGATTGAAGGAGTATTCACCGTCGGCGCGGTAAACTTTGCGACCGTCTTCGAGGGCGGTGGGCGTTGACGTCGTGGCGCTGCCAATGAGCAGTGCGGTGCCACTGCGCGCATCGAGGATGTAGGGGAAGGCGTCTCCACCACCGCGATCGGTGAAGTTGGCCGTGCTCTTGCCATAGAGGGCGGACAGGGAGAGTTCAGGCGTGAGCTTGCCGCTGTAGCGGAAGATGTAGTCCTTGCCGCCGCGGTTGCTGGTCGTGATGCCTTTCGACGCGCCGATGGTCCCGGTCGCGTAGGTGTAGTTCAGCGTCTCCGACTCCGTCTTGCGCTTGTCGGAGATGGCGGTGACCTCGAGCGTGTGGTCGTTGGCGATGTTCCAGTCGAGCTTGCCGGCGTAGAAGGGATCCTTGCTCTTGCTGCGGTTGAACGTCGTGATGCCACTGCTGCGGCTCTGGGAGTCGCGGAGTTCGACGAGACCGAAATAGAAGAGGCGGTTCTTCACGATCGGGCCGCCGGCGTAGACGTTGGCGCTGACCGATTCCGAGTAGGTGCGGCTGCGGTCGGCGTAGGGTGCGCCGGTCGGGAGGAAGACGCTCTGCGAGTTCGAGCGCAGCTTGTCCGGCGAATAGAACACGTTGGCGCCGGCCTTGAAGGTGTTGCCCCCGCGCTTGGTGGTGGCGTTGATCACGCCGCCGGTCGCGCGGCCAAACTCCGCGCCGTAGCCGCCGGTCTTCACTTGAAACTGGTCGTAGAACTCAAACGGCACCGTGCCGCCGCCCAGACCGTTGCGATGATTCGTGAGATTGAAGCCGTTGACGTAATAGGCGTTCTCGCCGACCGACGAACCGCCAAACGAGATGAGATTGCCGAACGCACTCACGCCTTGCGAGGTGCCGGGCGCGAGCAGCGCGACGGCGCTGGTATTACGACCGACCGGCAGTTGCTCGATCGTTTTTTGCGTAAATACGGTTACGGATTCAACCGAGGCCATGTCGATCGGCGAAATCGAACCGGCGCTCACGCCGAATTTTTCCAACTCGACGACATCCCTGGCCCCGAAACGCACCGCGGCACCCGTGCCTAGCGACACCAGCACATCTTCCACCACCTGATCATTCGCGCCCGACGCGCGTAGCGTGACCTTGTAGTGGCCCGGCTGCAGCGCGGAGATGCGGAAGGCGCCGCTCGCATCGGCTTTCACTTCGTGGCGTTGGCCGACCTGGGCGTTCTCCGCGATCACGGCCGCGCCCGCCGGCGCGCCCGAGCCGTAGAGATAGCCCTCCGTGTTGCTCTGGGCTTTGAGGCAGACCGCCGTGCCGAGAAGCAAGGCCACGGTGAACCCGATCGAAGACACGCTGCGTAACAGGTTCGAAGCCGAACCGATGGACGAAACGAGTCCGGGCAAAGCCCGGCTCACTCCCTGGGAGTAGTTGTTCATAGCTAGGTTGTGTTGAACTAGGCTCGGATAAGCGAAAGGCAGGTTGTGCTGCCGTTCTACTGGGCCGACAGGTGGAACCGGTTATGTCATACGCACAAGCCCTAATAGCTGTGCGGAGTTAACGCATATTATCCGCACCCAACTCCGATTGGAGCCGGTCGCTAAAACTCGAAAAACTCGGGACCACTCACCAGATCGTTACGCGCGTTTCCGGCGGGCGGCGCATCGGGGAATTGTCCGGAATCGAAAACGCCTTCGCGAATTCGTCGAGCTTCGAGAGCGGGCCCTTCACGCGGAATTCGCCGGGTCAGTGCGGGTCGGTGTTCACCCGGCGGCGCTGTTCGGGCTCGCGCATCTGGTCGCGCCAGATGGTCGCGTAGCCGAGGAAGAACCGCTGCTCGGGCGTAAAGCCGTTGATCGGTTCGCGCGGTTTATCGCCGAGGGATTTCTGCAACGCGTAACAGGCGATTTTCACGCCCCCGAGATCAGCGATTGTTCAGCTTGGAAGGCACCGCGGTCGGCAACATCGCCAGCCAGCTCATCGCCCTTCGCGCGGTGAAAGATCTCGCGACCTTCCGCGCCCACCTCGGCGCGAACCTGCAGCAGACGGTCTACGCGCCGCAGTAAATCGTCGGCCGGACGAGCAATCCGGCGTCCCAAACGGGGCGGACCTCCGGCATCTTGACAGCGATAAAAAACAAGCATCATGATGCTCACATGCGAACTACGGTCACGCTTGATCCGGATGTCGCGGAACTCCTCCGCCACGCCACGCACGGTGGGCGGCAGAACTTCAAGGCGGCGTTGAACGATGGCCTGCGCCGCGGCCTCGCGCACCAGGCCCCCAGCGTCAAATGCCCGCCCTTCGTGGTGGCGGCCCGGCCCATGGGCCTGCGCGCTGGCCTCGATCCCTCGCGCTTGCACGATCTCGCCGATGACCTCGAGGCCGAAGCCTTTGTCGCCACCACGCGCCGGCTCCGCCGCGCGTTGAAAAAATGATCGTTCCCGACGCGAACCTCCTGCTTTACGCCTACGACTCCGCGAGCCCGTTCCATCGGGCCGCGGCGCGCTGGTGGGCGGCCCGGCTTTCGACGGACGAACCTTTGGGCCTGTGTCCCGTCGTGGTCTTTGCGTTTCTCCGCCTGTCCACCCATCCCAAAGTTTTCGAGCACCCGCTCACCGCGGCGGAAGCGAGCCGGCACATCGACTCGTGGTTCGCCCGCCCCAACGTGCGCCTGCTCGTGGCCAACGCCCAACACGTGGAGACCGTCTGTCGTCTGCTCGCGAAAGCGGGCACCGCCGGCAACCTCGTCACCGACGCGCAAATCGCCGCCTTGGCCACGGAGTATGGCGCGACCGTGCATACCGCCGACACCGACTTCGCCCGCTTCAAGGGTCTCGCGTGGAAAAATCCTCTCGTAGCCGATTGAGCAACGAATCGTCCTGCTCGTCATCAGCTTCGCCCTCGAAGGCACCGCCGCTGCGCCCTGAGCAACGTGAGCAAAGCAGGGTCGGCAACGCACCGCCGGGGCGCCAGCCGCGCGAGCCAGCCCCGAGCGCTCGGCGCCGACCTGCCGCAGGCGACCTACGCGCCGCGCTAAACAATCGGGCCCGGCACGACGTTCAATCCTCATCCACCGCCGTGCCCCACCAGCCGAGCATAAGCGGGTCGGCCTGCACATGCCGCTGCGCCTCACGGTTGGCTCCGCCACTCACCAAATCTCCACCCGCTCCTTGAGCGCCCGGCGCATCGGTGACTCCTCCGGCACGCCGAAGGCCGCGTAGAATTCGTCGAGGTTCGACACCGGGCCGTTCACGCGGAAACGCGCGGGCGAGTGCGGGTCGGTGTTGACCTGCAGGCGCAGCGCGGCGTCGCGCTGATTCGTTCGCCAGACCGTCGCCCAGCTCAGGAAGAAGCGCTGCTCCGGCGTGAAGCCGTCGATCGTTTGCGCCGGCTTTCCTGCCGTGGCCTTCTTGAACGCGGCATAGGCAATCTTGAGTCCACCGAGATCGGCGATGTTTTCACCCTGCGTGAGCTCGCCGTTGATTTTGAGGTCGTCGATCGCGGTGTAACCGGCGAATTGCTTGACGATGGCCGTCGTGCGTTCCTTGAAACGCTTCGCGCTTTCCTCGCTCCACCAGTTCTCGAGATTGCCGACCGCGTCAAACTGGCTACCTTGATCGTCGAAGCCGTGCGTCATCTCGTGGCCGATCACCGCGCCGATGCCGCCGTAGTTCACGGCATCGTCAGCGTCCTTCGTGAAGAACGGCCCCTGCAGGATGCCCGCGGGAAACACGATTTCGTTGCGCTGCGGATCGTAATAGGCGTTCACGGTCGGCGGGCTCATCTGCCACTCGGTCCGATCGACGGGCTGGCCGATCTTCGCCATATCGCGGCGGAAGTTGAAATCCGCGCCGCGCAGCACGTTGGTCACATAGGCGCCGCGATCGATCTTGAGCGCGGAGTAGTCGATCCACTTGTCGGGATAGCCGATCTTCACGCCGAACGCCTCGAGCTTCGCGAGGGCTTTGCCCTTCGTGGGCTCGTCCATCCATTCGAGCGTCTTGATCCGGTCGCGGAGCGCCGACTTGAGATGGTCGACGAGTTCGAGCATCCGGCGCTTCGACTCCGGCGGGAAATTTTCCGCGACGTAAAGCTGGCCGAGCGCTTCGCCGGCGGAGCGGTCCACGGTGTCGAGCACGCGCTTCCACCGCTCGCGAAGTTCCTTCGCGCCGGTGAGCGCCGCGCCGAAAAACGCAAAATTCTCATTCACGAAATTCGTGCTGAGATACGGCGCGGCCCCGTGCACGAGCTGCCAGCGGAAATACGCCCGCCAGTCGGCGATCGGGGTGTGGGTGAGCTCCGCGTCGAGCGCGGTGAAAAACTCCGGCTGGCCGACGTCGACGAAGTCCGGCACCGCGATGCCGACCTGTGCAAAGTAGGCCTTCCAGTCGAAATGCGGCGTGAGTTTCTGCAACTCCGGGATCGTCATCTTGTGGTAGTTCGCCACGGGATCGCGGAGGTCGACGTTGGTCTTCGAGCCTTTCGCGAGCGCCGTCTCGAGCTTCATCACCGCCGCGGCGGCGGTTTTCGCGGCCGCGGGTTTGTCGCCCATCAGCTCGAACATCTTCGTGACGTGGGCGACATATTGGTCGCGGAGCGCCTTCGACTTCTCGTCATCGCGGAAATAATAGTCGCGATCCGGCAGGCCAAGTCCCGCCTGACCGAGGCCGCCGATGATCATCGTGCTGTCCTTCGGATCGGGCTCGGAGGCGAAGATAAAGCCGGCGTTGATTTTATAGTGATGCAGGATCGCCATCGCGGCCTGCACGTCGGACACCGCGCGGATGCCCGCGAGGTGCGTGAGGTCGGTTTGCAACGGCGCGAGGCCCGCGATGTTGACGGCGCTTTCGTTCATGCCGCTCGCATAAAAACCGCCGACGAGTTCCTCGATCGAGCCAGGTTTCTCCACCTTGGCGGCCTTCTCGAGGATCGTGTGCAGCGCTGTTTTATTGTGGTCGTCCACTTCGTGAAATGCGCCCCACGTGCTGTAGGCGGCCGGCACCGGGTTGGCCTTCATCCAGCCCCCGTTGGCGTATTGGAAAAAGTCGGCCGACGGCTGAGTCGCCGGATCGAAGTTCTTGAGATCGATCTCGGCGCGGGCGGCGAGAACGGTGAACGCGGAGGCGGCAACGGCCGCGAGGAGACGTGGTTTCATGGGACAGAGCGGTAAGAATGGGGGCCGGCGCGAGGCCAGCCCAATGCGACGAATTACCAGATGGTCACCCGCGCCTCGGGCGGACGGCGCATCGGAGAATTGTCGGGCACGCTGAAGGCCTTCGCGAATTCATCGAGATTTGAGAGCGGGCCGTTGGCCCGGAACTCGCCGGGCGAGTGCGGATCGGTGTTGGCCAGCAGGCGACTCGTCTCGGGGCGCGCATTCTGGCGCCAGACCGTGGCCCAATTCAGGAAGAAGCGCTGCTCCGGCGTAAACCCGTTGATCGGATCACGCGGCTTGTCGGCGAGCGCCTTCTGCAGCCCGTAGTAGGCGATCATCAGGCCGCCCACGACGGCGATGTTTTCACCCTGTGTCAGCTCGCCGTTGAGGTGCACGCCCTCAAGCGGCGAATAGGCGGCGAATTGTTTTACGACCTGGGTCGTGCGCGCCTTGAAGTTTTTCGCGCTCTCCTCGGACCACCAGTTGTTCAGGTTGCCATCGGCGTCGTATTTGCTGCCGCTGTCATCGAAGCCGTGCGTCATCTCGTGGCCAATCACGGCGCCGATGCCGCCGTAGTTCACCGCGTCGTCCGCCTTGAAGTCGAAGAACGGCGGCTGGAGGATGCCGGCCGGAAACACGATCTCGTTGTTCGTGGCGCGGTAGTAGGCGTTGACCGTCGGGGGCGTCATGCCCCAATCCGCGCGATCGACGGGCCCGCCGATGCGGGCGAGGCGGCGCGCGACGTCAAAGGCATCCGTGCGCATGACGTTGCCCAGATAATCGTCGCGCGTAATTTTCACCGCCCCGTAGTCGATCCACTTTTCGGGATAGCCGATCTTGACATGAAACGCAGCGAGCTTGGCCTGCGCCTTCGCCTTCGTGGCGGCGTCCATCCAATCGAGCGCCTCGAGCCGATCGTGGAGCGACGCGCGGAGATCCTCGACGAGTTTGGCCATGCGGACCTTCGCCTCCGGCGGGAAATATTCCGCGACGTAAAGCTGGCCGAGCGCCTCGCCGAGCCCGCCGCCACCGCGCCCGCCGTCGATCGCGGAGATCACGCGCTTCCAACGGGGCTTCTGCTCCTTGGTGCCGTTAAGGATCGTGCCGGTGAACGCGAAGCTCTCCTTCGCGAAGGCGTCGCTGAGATACGGCGCGGCGTGGCGCACGAGGTGCCAACGCAGGTAGGCCTGCCAGTCGGCGGCGGGCACGGTCGTGAGCGCGGCCTCGAACCCC
Source organism: Opitutales bacterium (assembly GCA_038231575.1). GTDB lineage: Bacteria > Verrucomicrobiota > Verrucomicrobiia > Opitutales > Opitutaceae > CAITWF01. The sequence continues at coordinate 68,908 of JBBRLB010000003.1, forward strand.
TGGAAAAACTCCGGGTGGGCGAGGTTGACGTCCTGGAACGGCGGCGCGCCGCGCTCCGCGAAGAAGAGCGCGAAGTCGATTCCCGGCGTCTTCGCCGCGGCCTCGCTCATCTTCATCTTGTGGTAGCTGCGATAGGGATCGCGAAGCTGCACGCGCGCGAGCGTGTTGAGCGCCAGCTTGGTCTCGAGCGCGAGCACCGCCTGCGCCGACGCCGTGGCGGAGTCGCGCGACTCGCCCAGCAACGTGAACAGGTTGGTCATGTGCGCGACATATTGCTGGCGGATTTTCTGGGACTTCTCGTCGTCGTTGAAGTAGTAGCCGCGCTCCGGCAGCCCGAGGCCGCCCTGGCGCAACGCCGCGATTTCGCGGTCGCTCTGCTTGAGGTCAGCCGAGCTGCCAAAACCAAAGCCGCAGGACACGCCGACCGACTGGAGGTGCGCGATCGCCTTGAGCACGTCGGCGGGGGATTTGATCGGGGCAAGGCGATCGAGTTCGGGCTGGAGCGGCTGCGCGCCCGCGGCGTTGACGGCGGCCTCATCCATGCCGCTCGCGTAAAAGTCGCCGACCATTTTTTCTCCCGCGCTGGCGCGGTCCGCTTGAGCGGCGACGCGCTCGCAAATCGTGCGGAGGTTCGTCTGGTTGCGCTCGTCAAGCTCGGTGAAGCTGCCCCAGCGCGACTGATCGGCGGGAACCGGGTTGGCCTTCAGCCACGCGCCATTGGCGTAGCGGAAAAAGTCGTCCTGCGGCTTTACCGCCAGGTCGAAGTTTTTCAGATCGATCTCGGCGCGGGCGCCGAGGGTAACAATCAGTGCGGCCGCGACGGCGGCGACGGGGAGCATTCGCATGGGGCGCAGCGTGCTAACCGTCCCGCCCGGCGCAAGCGCGATGCGATGAACCCTCTGGGGCTTCGCCGGCATCCGATGAACCGAAACCCCGGGTCGTCCCGGCAGTTTTCTCCATCGGCTCATTTCAGATCCCCGCGCCGCCCGTCAGGAACGATCTCTCTTCGCGGGCGATTCGGAGGAGCTGCGGCTTCCCGCCGCAGAATCCTCGGCCGGAAACCGATTTCACTTCAATCGATCGCCTCCACGCAGGTTCCTACTTGGTTTGCCCGCGCGGATCCCAGCCGCCGAAAACGTGCACGGCATCGCGTTCGGCGTCGGCCTCGGCGGCGGTGAGCTGGCGCGAACCGGCGAGGCGCGTCGAGACGTCCAGCAGTTTGCCGGCGAGATCGGTCGAGTGAAATTCCTCGAAGCGAATGCTGTCCTTTGGCGCCCCAGCGCCGGGGCCGTCAAACACCCAGCCCGCCGGCGTCACGAATGCGCCGAGCGCGCAATCGATGAACGCCACGTGACTCGCGGGGTAAACCTTTGGATCGATGCGGGCCAGGACGAAGCGCTTGAGCTCGGGCGCGGTGTCGATTTTGCAGTGCACGAAAACGTAACCCGGTTTGTCGGCGCGGTTGCGGGACTGCACGAGATAGCCGTCGTGCACCGCGAAGATCTCGCAGCGATCGAAGAAAACCGTGCCGCCGCCCCAGATGAAATCGACGTCGCCCTCGATATAGCACTCGTGCACGTAAACCCGTCCGTCGAGCCGCAGCGTGTCCTGAAAACTCACGAAGTCGCAGTGCTCGAACACCACCCGGTCGGCCCGCACGCGGATCGTCTCGGCCTGCGAACCGCCCTTCGGGGTGGTATTGTGGAGCGTGAGATTTTCGAGGCGAAAGCCGTCGGCGTCCATCGACACCATTTCGCGCCGGCGCGGGTTGAGCTTCGCGTTGTTGGTCGCCGCGATCACGGTGTGCTTCCGATCTTCGCCGCGAAGGGTGAGATTTTTCTTTTCGGCGGGCACAACGAGGAGTTCCTCGTAAGTCCCCTTCTTGATCAGGATCGTCGTGCGCGCCTCGGAGTGGGCGGGCACCGCATCGATCGCGGCCTGCACGGTTTTGAAATCACCGGAGCCATCCGTGGCGACGACAAGATCCTTGCCACGAAGGATCGCACCGACGAGGGCCAGCGCAGCGCAGAGAGAAATTCGAAGGGAGGTCATGAAAAGAATAAGCGCGCCGTCACGGGGATCGGGACCGCGGATGCACGAATCCCCCCTTCGCGATTTGTAACGTAATACGTTACAAGCTGGCCGCGGCCGGGTGAGAGGGCGATGTAACGTAATACGTTACATCGGGGGTAGGCGGCGGCGCTCACGGCAGCTCGTAGATTTCGATCAGGCCCGTGCCGCCGGCGGCATCGAAACTGGTGGCCTGCGCGGTGTAGAGGCCGGGCGTGAGGTTGACGACGACCGCGGAGTCGGCGCTGCCGGGGGCGAGCGCAAACGTGCCCGCCTCGAGCGCGGCAGTGGTGATCGCGGACGCGTCGGCGCTCGTGGTCCAGTCGGTGTTTTGTGCGACGAGCGTCGTGCCGCGATAGATCGAGATTACCGGTTTGGCGACCATGCCGGTGACGCCGAAGACCGCCAGTCCCGGGCCGACCGCGCGCACGAGAATTCGTTTCGGCTGCGTGCCGGCGACGTGAAAGCCCGCGAGGAGCGCGTTGGCGCCGTTGCCCACCGGCCCGCGGGACGAGAGGTTGGTGAGCCGCTGTCCACCAGCGCCGACTGTGAGATCGTAAACCTCCATGAGGCCGATGCCGGTGGTGGTGCCGTTGGCGCTGCTCATCGTCGCCGTGTAGGCGCCGGGTGCGAGCGCGATGCGGATCGCGGAGTCGGCGTTCACTGTGCGCAGCGGAAACGCGCCAACCTGCGACGCCGCGAACGCCGCCTCGGAGGCGTTGGCCGCCGTGGTCCAGCCCGTGTTGGTCGCGATGACCGCGGATCCACTGTAGAGATCGAGACGCGGATTGGGGAGCGCGCCGGTGACAGCAAACGCGTCCGCGAGCGTCGGCCCAATCGCACGGACGAGCACGCTGTCCGTGCCCCCGGTGATGATGAACCCGACCGCCGCGGCGGCCGTGGGTGTGACCTGCGCGCGCGCGGAGAATTCGCGCAGGCGTTGCGCCGAGGCAGCGGCATCGCCCGGGCCCGCGGTCGCAATCGCCGCGCCGCTTGTCGGTGTGATTGTGCCAGTGGCCGAGGCGGCGTTCGACGCAATCGTCGCGGCGACTCTAATGCCGCCTGCAGTGGCGACGGTGACGTTGCCGCTCGCGTCGACGGTGCCGAGGCCGGCGTCGAGCGTCGCGCCGGTTTGCACGAGCGCAACCGCCTGCCCGCCAGAGCCGACGATGATGCTCGCGGTCGCGGCGATACCGGAACTCGCGCCGGTTTGATAATAGCCGGCGAAATTCTGTGAAGCACCGTTCGCCGCAGAGCGTGTTGCGGTAAATGGTATGCCGACCAGGCCAACCGATCCCGGGGAGCCATTACTTGGGATCGCGCCAAAGCCTCCCGATACGTTGCCGCCTGCACCGATCGTTCCAATGACGGTGGTCTTGCCATCGGTTACAGTGAAACCCCCGTCGGCATCAATGCTGCCGATGCGTGCGACTAAGTTTGGATTACTCGACAGAAAGACGACTGTGCCATTGTCGCGAACGTAAAGTGCGACCGCAGTGGGTGGCTGGCCGGATACCTGCGCCACAGAAAACGTCCCGAAATACGTGCCGGCAAACACCCCGCGCGTGACCGAAAGCGTGACCGCAGCGCTCGTGACCGTGCCGCCGAAATTCGTGGCGATCACGGCATAGTTGCCCGCGTCACCGGCCGACACGCCGGGGATCACGAGCGTGTAATCGGTCGCGCCGGGAATCGCCGCGCCATTCTTGAACCACTGCAGCGCCGGCTGCGGCGCCCCGTTCGCGACGACGCTGAGCCGCGCGACGCCGCCCGTCACCACGCTCTGCGAGGCCGGCGCGGTTTCGATCGTGGTGGCGACCTGCGGATTCCAGCCGCCGAGCACGAACGCGGGATTGCGCCACAGCACCGCCTCGCTGTCGGAGAGCTGGCGCGAGGAGGCATGGCGTTTGCTCACGTTGAGCGTCGCGCCGTTGAGATCGGTGCTCTTGTATTCCCAATCCTGCACGGTCGCCGAGCTCGTGGCGTTGTTGAGCTGCCAGCCGGCGGGCGAAATGTGGGCGCCCATCGCACAGTTGAGATACAGGCACTGGCTGAAAGGGAAATTGCCCGTGCCCGGATCGATCCGGCCGAGATAATACGTGCTGCGGCCGACCACGCCGTCGGCGGCAGTGAGTTTGCAGTCGACGTAGACATTGCCGAAGCTCGTCGCGCCGTTGCGCACCTGCGTGTAGTAGCCCTCGGTCGCGGCGCCAGTGTCGAGGGCCTTGAGCTCGCAGCGTTGAAAATAAGTCGCGGCAGTGCCCCACATGAAGTCCGTGTTGCCCTCGATATAGCTGTCCGTGATGAACGCCGTGCCGGTGTTCGTCAGCAGCGTGTCCTGCCGGCTGAGGAGATTGACGCGGTTCAGCATCACGCGCAGCGCGCCCGTGAACACCGCCTCGGCCTGCGACCCACCCTGCGGCGTGGGATTCTTGATCGTGATGGTTTCGAGAATCGTGTCGTTCGCCGCGATGCCGAACGCCGCGCGCGTCGCCGTCGTGCCGTTGAGATTGTTGTTATTCTGGTAGCCAACGATCGTCGTGGCGCGATCCTCGCCGCGGATCGTGAGGAAGGGCCGCGTCGCGCCGATGTAGACGAGTTCGGTGTAGTTCCCCTTCTTCACAGTAATGACGACCCGCTGGGTGTTGCCCGCCGGCACGGAGTCGATCGCGCCCTGCACCGTCGTGAAATCGCCGCTGCCGTCGGCGGCGACGGTGAGCGCGGTCGCGTTGCCGGGACCGGCGGCCTTCGTGGTGAAGCGCCAGGCGTTTTTGTCCGCGATGCCGGTGAACGACGCGCCCGTGGAATCCACGATCGCGCTCTGCTCGATCGTCGCATAATAGGTTTGCCCGGTGGTGAGCACGCCCCCGTGCACATACACGGTGGCCGTGTTCCCGCTCACCGTGACCGGGATGAAGTTGTAGAGCGTGCTGTTCGTGCCAACCGTGCGCTGCTGCAACGACGACCCCAGATTGATCGTATCGACGACGGTATCGTCCGCCGCCTTGAAGATCCGGATGCGACCGGTGATGCCGGCGACGGGCGCGCGATCAAAAGTGATGCTGAGCGGCGTATCGACGTTGACGCTCGTCGCGCCGTTGGCCGGCGAGACGGCCGTCGCCGCCATCGTCGACGGAATCGCGAGCACTGCGGCGGAACTCGTCACCGCGCCGACATCGTTGATCAGCGCGACGGTGTAGGCGCCGGCATTGGCGAGCGCGACGTTGTTGATCGTGAGGGTCGGCGAGTTGGCGCCGGCGATGGCCACGCCGTTGCGCGACCATTGATAGAGCGGCGTGGGACTGCCGGTCGCTGCGACGGTGAAGGACACGTTTTGTCCGACGGCAGTCGTGACGCTCACCGGCTGCGTCGTGATCGCCGGTGCCGTGTTGACGGCGAGCGCCGCCGCGGCGCTCGTGGCCGTGGTCGCGCCACCGCCGCCAGTCACGACGACGGTGTAGTTGGCGGCATCGGCCGCGGTGACCCGGGAAAGGGTCAGCGTCGCGCTGGTCGCGCCCGCAATCGCGACGCCGTCCTTGCGCCACTGGTAGGCGAGCGGCGCGCTGCCAAACGCCGCGACCGAAAAGCTCGCGTCGTCGCCGACGTTACGCGTGACCGCCACGGGCTGGCTCGTGATGGTCGCGGGAATCGCCGCGGTGGTGACCGTCACAGCAGCCGCGGAACTCGTCACCGTGCCGTAAGCGTTGGTGATAACGACGGAGTAGCTGCCGCCGTCCGCCGTGGCCGCGCTCGCGATGTTATAGCTCGACGATATGGCGCCGGGGATGTTGGTGCCGTCCTTGCGCCATTGGTAAGTGAGGGGCGCGGTGCCGGTGGCGGCGACCGAGAGCAGGTCCGCCTGCGCAGGATTGACGCTGATGGCCGCCGGCTGCGTAGCGATCGCGGGCGCGTTGATCGGAATCAGGCCGGTGACGGAGTTGATCGTGAGCGTCACGGGCGCGCTCGTGGTGTTCAGAAACATGAAACCGACTTCATTCAACACCAGGGCGGACGCCGGCGCGTCGGGATTTGAAAAGGTGATGGCTTGGAGCCCGGGACCGGTTACGACGATGCCGCCGCCCGTGGTGTTCGCGCTGGTGTTGCCGAACGAGACGCTGCCACTGCGACCGAGCAGGTGGAACTGGATCGTGTAGCTGTTCCCGTCGCTCAACGAGCCAGGCGTCGGCGAGGCCTGCCCCGTGGAGAGATTGTTGAACGCGGTCCCGGTGGGATTCAGCAGACTGGGCGAGGTGCCATCGCCGATGCGCCGGCGCTGCTCGACCAGACTGCCGGTGGTGCGCCCGTTGAGCCAGGTGAAGTAGCCGCTGTCGTCGGCGTAGTTCGTGGCGGTGCCGTTGTGATTGTAGAGCCCAAAGCCGACCGCGCGCGTGCCGCTCGCGATGCTCGAAAGTCCGCCGGACACCTTGAAGCTGATCGCCGAAATACTCTCGGAGCCCGCGGCCGTGAGATCGATCGGGATGAAATTGCTCGCGACGAGGGTGACGCGCTGGCCAGCGGGGACGGTGACGACCGTGCCGCTCGTGGCGGTGGACGCCGGGCCGGCGACGGTGGTGGTTTCGTTGAAGACACTCCACTGGAGTTGGGCGCGACCAGCGGGGACGAGGCAAAGCGCAGCGACAGCTACGCCGAGGCCGTGACGAAGGGTATTCATAACAAGGGTAGGGTTGACCGAAGACTAGGACACGTGTCGCAGTGCACAGAGAAAACGCCCGCGTGGTTGGGTGAGTCAACGCCGAATTGCGCCACGGGCCTCAATTCACGCACACCCTGCCCGCGGTGGGGCGGGGTTGATCCCCGCCAAGTTTGGACGGGAGTCAGCCCGCTTCACCTCGGCCGAAAACTGGAAACCGCGCTGCGCGGACTCTCGCCTAACGGCGCCGCGCGCGACCCGTCGAGCCGCGCACCACGAGCAGCGGCTGAATCATCTTCATTTTCGGTTTCCCCGCGGAGCGGCGCTGCAACGCACTCATGAGCATGTCCGCCGCCGCGCGCATCGTCTGCTCGATCTGTTGATCGACGCTCGTCAGCGGTGGCGTGGTCATCTCGCAAATGTTCTGGTTGTTGAAACCGACAACCGAGACGTCGCCCGGCACGCGCCGGCCGAGCGCCTGAAACTCGAGCAACGCGCCGACCGCGGTCTCGTCGTTCACCGCAATGAACGCCGTCGGTCGATCGCGGCGCGACGCGAAGTCCCGCGCGAGCGTGCGGCCGTAGTCGAAGTGCCCCTTGCGCACGTGCTGTGCATCGAGCGATTGCACGCACGTGGCGAAATCCAATTTGCGCCGCGCCAGCGCCGCGCGCAACCCGTCGAGCCGATCCGTGACGGTTTGAAACGCGCCCGACACGCCGAGCAGGCCGAAGCGCCGGTGGCCCAGCCCGTGCAGATGCGCGACCACCTGCTCCATCGCCGCCGCGCGATCGAGCGTGATGGTCGAGGCGGCCGCGCAGCCTGAGTGATCGACCACGAGGTGCGCGACTCCGTGCCGGCGGAGGCCCGCAATGCGCTCGCCCAGGAGGGCCGGATCGAAATGCCCGATGAACACCACCGCCTGCACGCGCAGCGAAAGAAAATGATCCACGATCTTGTGATCACCGCCGCGGCGATCGACCTCGATGAGCGCAGTGTAGCCACGCGCCGCAAGCAGTTCCTGCAACTCGGACAACTTGCTGACGCCCGACGGGGTGATGAAGTTTTCGACACACACGCCGATCAGCGAGGAGGGCTTGCCGCGCAGATGAACCGCGTGCGCGTTCGGCGTGAATCCGGTTTCCTGCATCGCGCGGTTGACCCGCTCGATGGTCGCCTGGCGCAGACCCGGCTGCTGGTTGATCACGCGCGACACCGCACTGCGCGACAGCCCGACGTAGCGGGCAAATTCGGCGGTGGAGCGGATGACGGCGGGAGGCTGCGGGACGCGGCTCACAGGGAACGCCCCCGAGGGAACGCGCCGCCCGCCTCGGCGCAAGCCCCTTCCCTCACCGCGCCGTGCAGCGCACGAGGTCCGCGTGCAACTGCGCCAGCCGCGGCATCGCAATCCCCGCGGCCTGCGCCCGCCGCAGCGGCTCGCCCCATATCGCCTCCACCTCCACTTCGCGGCCCACTAAAAAATCCACGAGACTCGACGGCGCATAGGCCCCCAGCGGCGGCGTGACGTCGATCTGCGCCTGGATGAAACTCTCCGGCACCTCGAAGCCGAGCGCGCGACCCGCCGTCGCCACCTCGTCCATGATCGGACGCACTTGGTCCGCGAGCGCGGGCGTGCCGAGAATTTGGTCGGTCGTCATGCCGCCGCCGGCGATGGCGAGACCGTTGAACGGGATGTTCCAAACCAGTTTCCGCCAGCGCGCCTCGGCGAGATTTTCGAGCACGCGGCAAGGGACGCCCGCCGTTTGAAATAATTCCGCGAGCGCCTGCACGCGTTCGCCGGCGGGACCGCTGAACTCGCTCAGCGTCATCCTGCCCGGCGTGTGAAAACCATTCAGCTCGGCCGGCGCGCCGCGCGTGACCGCGATGTAGCACAATCCGCCGAGCACCCGTTCCGCCCCGACGAGCGCGGCGATGTGCTCCTCGTTGCCGAGGCCGTTTTGGAGCGTGAGCACTGCCGTGCGCTCGTGCAGCAACGGCGGGAGGAGCGCGGCGAGCGCACCGTTTGCCGTCGTCTTGAGCGTGATCACCACGAGATCAACCGGCCCAATCTCCTGCGAGGTGGCGAACCCGGCGACGTTGGCCAAATGCCGGGTCGCATCTTTCTCGCGCAACGTCAGCCCGCGCTCGCGCACCGCCGCGAGGTCGCTGCGCATGAGAAAGCGAACGTCGCTCCCCGCCAGCGCCAGCCGCGCGCCATAATAACTGCCGATCGCGCCGGCTCCGACGATGGCGATGGATGAAAACCTAACCACGGATGCGAATCCGGTGCACTTCCACGATGAACAATTTGCCGTGATAAAACTCCTGTGCGGGATTGTCGGCGAGGAACGCCGTCAGCCGCTCCATCAGCGCAGGGATAGTTTCGGGATGGTTGTGGAGTTGGACGGCAATGATCCCGCGAAAGCCCGCGGGCGGGTAAGCGACAATGTCCGAGAAATCGCCATTGAGTGAAACGAGGGCGGCGTCGAGTTCGCGCGCATGGTCAATCACCACCGGATCCGGTGAGCGGATCGGCAGCGCGTCCCGCTAATTTCTGCGGGAACACACTGATCGCAAAACAGCCGGAGGCTCATGCCGCGCTGGCATCAAAGTCGGCGAGATCGCGGGCGTAATCGAGACAGGCAGTTACATCCGCCGGGGTGAGGTCAGGAAATTCACGCACAATCGCCGCGGCATCGCGCCCCGCCGCGAGATAACCCAACACGAGCGCGGCGGGCACCCGGGTGTTTTTGATGCACGGCTTGCCGCGAAGAATCTTCGGATCGCTGAGAATGTGCTCACGCCAGTTCATGGCGGTGAACCTAAGGTTCGCGAGGATCTAGGCAAACCTGTTTGTGGTTCCGTCGCCCTCGGCCTTGGCGATCCCCGGCGATGGCAATGCGAGAAAACATAGAACCGCTAATCCGCGCTAATCACCGCTAATTCGATCATAGATTAGCGAGGATTGGCGTAGATTAGCGGTTCCCCTCACCGCAGGAACGCCTCGTGAAGGCCGCCATCGACCGTGATGACCTGGCCGGTCGTCTTGCTGAGGCGCTGGCTCACGACGCGCAGCGCAAACTTGCAGATGACATCAGAATCGTGCAGGGTTGGCACGTGAGCACCGCCGAGTTGATTTTCGAGAAGGCCCGCAAATTGCCTGCCGAGTTGCAGCAGGAGGCGCTCCATTACGTCGACTCCCTCATGGCCCGTCGGGAGGAAAATCCCGAGGGTCGCATCTGGTCGCGCTACTCGGCAGAGCAACTCGCGGCGCAATACGCCCCGGAGGACGCCATCTACGATCGCGACTGATGGCTGCGCCCGTTTACGCACAAGGTGAGGTGCTGCTCGCTCTCCTGGTGTTTTCCGACGGACAAGGAGCGAAACGCCGACCCGTGCTGGTCGTGCAGGATTTTGGTGACGAGGATTTATTGGTTGTGCCTGTGACCAGCCATCCTGCCCGAGTGTTGGCTGACCTCGTCTTATCGGATTGGAAAAACGCCGGGCTGAAACTGCCGTCTACGGTTCGCGCAGAAAAACTGGCGACGATCAGCAAGTCGTGTGTGGCGAAAAAACTGGGTGTCCTTCAACCGGCGGATTTGGCGAAGGTCAGGGAAACTTTGGCGACGGTTTTCAAACAGATTTTGACCTAACCGCCGGCTCGCGCGCCGCCGCAGATTCGCCTCGTCTTGGCATCCCGCGCTTAGCCTCAGCATTCATGCAACACGCGGCCCTCCGAATCATCCTTTGACCTCACCGGCTGAAACCAATACTCGGAGTTCATGAAGCGGATTTTTGCTCTGGCGCTGATCTTCGCCTGTTTGTTGGCGACGCTGGCACCCTCGTCGCGTGGGTGCAGCAACTATGCCCACGCCGCGGCACCCGCCTGGAGATCGTTAAACACGGCACCAAGCTCTCGCACTTCAAAATCCTGCCGCGCCGCTGGGTCGTCGAACGCACCTTCGCCTGGCTCGGCCGTTCTCGCCGCCTCAGCAAAGACTACGAA